>CALUTB010000001.1 GCA_944323575.1 uncultured Mailhella sp.
CTGCCGCCCTTCACCACGTCCACGCTGCAGCAGACGGCCAACCAGCGCATAGGCTTCACCTCCAAGCGCACCATGGCCACGGCTCAGCGGCTCTATGAAGGCATCGAGCTTGGCGAACGGGGAACCACGGCGCTCATCACCTATATGCGTACCGACTCCGTGCGTATCGCCGAAGAGGCAAAGAAAAGCGCCGCGGAATATGTGGAACAGCGCTTCGGCAGCGACTACATGGCCCCCGGAGGCAAAGGACGCTCCTTCAAGGGCAAGACCTCGGCTCAGGATGCCCATGAAGCCATACGCCCCGTCGACATCACGCTGACGCCGCAGGACGTGAAGGATTTTCTCACCCCGGATCAGTACCGTCTGTACAATCTCATCTGGTGCCGCTTCGTTGCCTCACAGATGGCCGCCGCCACCTATCATGACACCTCCGTCACGCTCACCTGCGGACCGGGACAGTGGAAAGCCAGAGGGGAAAGACTCCTGTTCCCCGGGTTTCTGGCCGTCATGCCCCGTTCCGTCGAGGAGGAGGAAAGCGCATTGCCGGCTCTCCACGAGGGAGAAGTCGTGACGCTGCAGAAGCTGGAAAAGGAACAGAAATTCACGCAGCCTGCTCCCCGCTACACCGAAGCCTCGCTGGTCCGCGAACTGGAAGAACGGGGCATAGGCCGGCCCTCCACCTACGCCACCATCATTTCCACCATCGAGGACAGGGAATACGTTCGGCTGGAAGACAAGCACTTCGTGCCGACGGATCTCGGCAAGGTCGTCTGCTCCCAGCTCCGCGATCACTTTGCCAAGCTCATGGACGTGGGCTTCACGGCCGAGATGGAAAACAATCTCGACAAGGTGGCCGACGGCGAACTGGGCTGGGTGGATCTCATGAAGGATTTTTCCAGAGACTTCAATCCCACGCTGGAGGCGGCATCCAGGAACATGGCGCCCGTCAAGGGTGGACTCACCACGGATGTTCCCTGTCCGGAATGCGGGAAACCGCTCGTGGTGAAATTCGGCAAGAGCGGAGAATTTCTGGCATGCACGGGCTATCCCGAATGTCGTTACACCACCAACTTCACCCGCGACGAGAAAGGCAGGATCATCCCGCAGGAACGCCCGAAGGAAGAACATAAGAAGGTGGGGACCTGTCCCAAGTGCGGAGCCGACGTCATTCTCAAGCAGTCGCGCACGGGCAGCCGTTTCCTGAGCTGCTCCAGATATCCCGAATGCGACTACGCCGCGCCCTTCTCCACGGGCGTGACCTGTCCCAAGTGCGGCAAGGGCACGCTGGTGGAAAAAAGTTCCCACAAGGGAAAGCTCTTCTACTCCTGCGACCAGTATCCGCAGTGCGACTATGCGGTATGGGACTGGCCCGTGGCTGAAACCTGTCCGGAATGTCAGTCACCCATTCTGGTCATAAAGACCACCCGCGCACGGGGACGGCATCTGGCCTGCCCCAACCCTAAATGCAGATACACAAGGGAACTGGACGAAGCCTAGCGCTCCGCTTTCCGCATATGACAAGGCCCGTCATGGACGGGCCTTTTTTACAGTCGATGGACGAGAACGGGAAACCCTGCCTTTTTCCGGTTATTCCGCCGGAAAAGGACATGGACAAATTTCCGCAACCGTCTACTCTGGACAAAGACCGTGTGCTGCGAAAACGGCGAGATCTCACGCCGTCTTCGCCCCGCGTCACGAAAGCCCCATCCACGGAGTTGCCGCCATGCTAACCCGTCCCCTTTACTGCGCCACCGTTTCCCAGAGCCTCAATCCCATGGCCATGCGGGGCATGGTGACAAGCCCGAACCATCTGGCCACGCAGGCCGGTGTGGACATTCTCCGACGCGGCGGCAATGCCGTGGATGCCGCCATCGCGGCCGCCGTCACGCTGGCCGTGGTGTATCCCCATATGTGCACGCCCGGAGGCGACAACTTCTGGCTCATCTACGACGCCCCGGCAGGCGAACTGAAAGGGCTGAACGCCAGCGGCAGAGCCGGTTCCGGAGCGACGCCGGAATATTACGTCTCGCGGGGGATGACGGCCATTCCTCCGCGGGGATATTCCGCCGCCAATACCGTACCGGGCGCCGTTTCCGGATGGGGAGAAGCCTATGCCTTCAGCCGGTCGGCCCTGAAGACTCCCCTGTCCTGGAGCGAACTTCTCGCGCCGGCCATCGCCTATGCGGAAAACGGCTTTCCCGCAAGCGCCTCCCTTGCACGCTGGAGCGCCATCAATGCCGGAACGGCTGACGGCGAACAGCGCAATCTCCAGCGCTTTCCGGAATTTGCCCGCATCTTCATGAAACACGGCGCCCCTCTCGCCGCGGGCGACATTCTGCGACAGACGGATCTTGCCGCAACGCTCAAGACATTGGCGGAACAGGACGCCGACGCCTTTTACAGAGGCTCCGTGGCAAAGGCGATGGCCGCAGAACTGGAACAAAACGGTGCACTGCTCACGTTCGACGACTTTGCCGCACACCATGCCGAATGGGTACGTCCCATCCGCGTGAACTACCGGGACTGCGAGGCCTGCAATCTTCCCCCGAACACACAGGGCATGGCCTCTCTGGAAATCCTCAACATTCTCGAAAGATTCGACATCAGAGCCATGGGAGAGGGAAGCGCCGACTATTATCATGTCCTCATCGAGGCCACCAAGGAAGCCTTTCTCGACCGTGACCGCTATCTGTCCGACCCGGACTTCGTTTCCATTCCTCTCGACGATCTTCTTTCCGAAAGACACGGCCGCGCACAGGCCGCGCGCATCCGCATGGATGCCGCCGCCGTTCATCCGTCCCTTCTCGACCCGAAGGGAGACACCGTCTGGCTCGGCACGGTGGATGAAAACGGAAACGCGGTCTCCCTCATACAGAGCATCTATCACGACTTCGGTTCCGGCATCATTCCGTCAGGAACGGGCGTCATTCTTCAGAACAGAGGCTGCTTCTTCTCCCTCGATCCGGAACATGTGAACTGTCTGCAGCCCGGAAAACGCACCATGCACACGCTCAATCCGGCCATGCTGCTCAGGGACGGACGGCCGTTTCTCGTCTACGGAACCATGGGCGGCGAAGGACAGCCGCAGACACAGGCCGCCATCGTCACCCGCATGGTGGACTTCGGGCTGCCCCCGCAGGAGGCCGTGACCGCCCCCCGCTGGCTCTACGGCCGCACCTGGGGAGCTGCGGTCAACGACGTCAAGATGGAAGGGCGTATTCCCGTCTCCGTGTGCGAGGAACTTGCCCGCAGAGGACACGCCGTCAAACGGGTACAGGCCTATACCGACGTCATGGGACACGCAGGAGCCATACGCATCGATCCGGAAAGCGGCATCCTTCAGGGTGCCTCCGATCCACGCGGGGACGGCCTGGCCGCAGGATACTGATTACAGGCTCACGCCCCCTTCGGAAGCCGAATCGGGAGAACGTTTCGGCTTCAGGCCCTCCACGGCGTCGCCAAGCTCACGCATGGCCTCCCCCATCTGACGGCCGAGACTCTCGCCGAGCGCGGCGGCACCGTCGCGGGCGTCATCCCACGCCTTGGCCACGCGCTCTCCCGTCGTCCGCTGCTCCAGCACGTCCAGCGTCAGAGGACCGAGACTCTTCAGCTGCGCTCCGAGTTCATGCAGGCGCTCCCTCGTCACTCTTCCGTCGACAAAGGCCTGCCGCAGAAGCGGCAGCACCTGCTCCCGATAGACGGAGGAAGAATACGCCTCCCGCAGGGCCAGAAGACCGCCGTATTCCGCGGGACTGATCTCGTCCTTCTCCAGCGACGAATGTTCCCCATAAAGACCGGCGGCCAGAAACACACATGCGGCCGCAAGCACGACGATAATCACATTCTTTCCCATGTCCGTCTCCTTCACCGACCATGCCGTCGGTCCCGTCAGTGACGCTGCTCCGCCGCTACCGGATGCGGTGCGGCAGCATGCCCCCGTAACAGATGCCGTCCGGCCGCACATGGACCATGACGGGATACACTTCCACCCCTGCCTCGACGGCCTCCCGCAACGCGTCGGCATACGCCGGATCCACATAGTCGGCCGCCCCGAAGCAGTGTCCGTCCGGCCTTTGTATCATGTACAGCATGGCCGCCCGGCATCCTCCGGACTTCAGGCGCATGAGCGTATGCAGGTGCTTCGTGCCCCGTGAAGTCACCGCATCGGGAAAAGCCGCCACATCATCCTCCACCAGCGTCACATTCTTGCACTCCACCCAGAGATCCGGCAGTCCCGGGCCGGTCAGAAGACCGTCCAGACGACTCTCCCCGTTCACGGCTTCCCGCTTCAGAACGTCATACCCCTTCGTCCAGTCAAGAACGCCGGCATGGAACATGCGTTCAAGAAGACGGTTCGGCACGGAGGTGTTCACCCCGGCCCAGAAAAAACCGTTTCCCCGGGGCAGTCCCACGGCCTCAACGGTCCATTTCAGGCGACGTGCGGGATTTGTCGCCGGAGACAGAAGCACGGGACGTCCCCGACGCAGCAGACCGAGCATGGTGCCGGTATTGTTGGTGTGCGCCGTAACCTCCTGCCCGTCCAGATCGACGGTCACGAAAAAACGCTTTTCCCTGCGGATGAACAGACCGACGCGACAGCCTTCCGGATACTTCAGCAGCAGTTTTTCCACAATGATTCCTCTTTGTTCCGCATCACAAGAAGCATCCGTCATCCCGTCCGGCAAAAAACGGGCCTTCCGTAGATGAGGAAAAGCCCCGCACCGTCGGCAGATACGGCCATTCTCAGAGCAAACATCAATTTACAGGCAACCTTGAACTTGATAGACTTTGTCATGACCGTCAGGCCTTTTATCGCTCATATCAACCAGGAAGCGCAACCATGAACTTTGCCGAGAGAATGAAAAAGATCAAGCCCTCCGCCACCCTTGCCATCAATGCCAAAGCCCTCGATCTGAAGGCCCGCGGCATAGCCGTCACCAGTCTGGCCGTAGGCGAACCCGATGCTCCCACCCCGCTTCATATCTGCGAGGCTGCCAAGAAGGCCATCGACGAAAACTTTACAAAATATACTCCCGTCAACGGCATCATGGATGCCCGCATGGCCGTCTGTCATTACTTCGAACGTCAGTACCATGTCACCGCAAACCCGAACAACGTCATTCTCACCACCGGCGGCAAACAGTCTCTTGCCAATACCCTCTTCGTCATGCTCAACGACGGCGACGATGTACTGCTTCCCTGCCCGTACTGGACCAGCTATCCCGATCTCATCCGCTTGGCAGGAGGCAATCCCGTCCTGGTCAAGTCGGATTCATCCCGCGGCTTCCGCATCAACGCCGCCGATCTGGAAAAGGCCGTCACGCCCGCAACGAAGATGATGATTCTCAACACTCCTTCCAATCCTACGGGCGTCGCCTACACGCAGGAAGAAATCGACGCTCTCGTCGAATGGTGCTTTGCGCACGACATCTTCGTACTGTCCGACGAAATCTACGATCAGCTCGTCTATGACGGCTCGCCTGTCAGCGCCTCGCACTGGTGGAAGAAATTTCCCGACAGGATCGCCATTCTCAACGGCCTCTCCAAGGCATTCTCCATGCCCGGCTGGAGAGTCGGCTACACGCTGGGCCATGAGGATCTCATCAAGCAGTGCTCCAAGCTGCAGGGACAGATGACGTCCCATATGTGCTCCATAGCCCAGAAGGCCGCCGTGGCGGCTCTGGACGGCTCCTATGCCTGCGTGGAGGAAATGCGCCTTTCCTTCCTCCGTCGCCGCAACCTGGCCATGGCGGAAATCTCCACCTGGCCAGGTGTTGTCTGCCAGCGCCCCGGGGGCGCCTTCTATCTCTTCCCCGACGTCAGCGCCCTGTTCACGCCCGATATGCCCAACGGAGAGGCCGTCTGCTCCTATCTTCTGGAAAAGGCCCGCGTCGCCTGCGTTCCCGGCGAGGCCTTCGGCGATCCGAACTGCATCCGCCTTTCCTACGCCGTATCCGATGACGTTCTCATGGATGCACTGCATCGCATAAAGGAAGCTCTTTACAATTAACCCCTTTTCGGATGGTATGCTTATGACTCAGGCGAAACTTGATTGGGCCCATGCATGGCTTGGAGGCGTTACCGACCGGCCTTCCGACGACTCCCGCTTCATCGAAAAACTGAAGCAGCAGCTGCCGGTTCTGCCTTTTCTTGCGCTTCCCTTCGCGGAAGATCTCATCCATCAGCTTGAAATCCATGAAGAGTTTTTGAGAAGCTTCAAGCATATGCTGCTGCTCGGCATCGGCGGTTCCGCGCTCGGCCCCCGTGCGCTCCAGCGCGCCTTCGCTCCCGGACAGGATCGGCCCAACTACGACGGCCCCTGTCTCTGGATCGCCGACAACGTCTATCCCGAATGGCTTCAGGAACACCTTGAAAAGCTGGTGCCCGAGGATACTCTGGTAGTCGTCGTCAGCAAGTCCGGCGGCACCATTGAAACCATTGCCCAGTATCTCATCGTTCTGCCCTGGCTGCAGACGAAACTCCCCGGAACATGGCAGGAGCATCTCTTCGTCGTCACCGATGCCGACAAGGGTTTCCTGCGCGATGAAGTGGACAAATATGCTCTGCGCTCCCTGCCTGTGCCCGACAATCTCGGCGGCCGCTACTCCGTGCTTTCCGCCGTGGGCATGGTTCCCGCGGTCTTCCTCGGCATGGACTGGAAAGGTCTCATTCAAGGTGCCGTCTCCGTAGGCCGTCCGCTTGCGGAAAACCCGGATACGCTGCTCGATCATCCCGCATGGAAGCTCGCACGCTGGGCCTATCAGATGTCCGACGCCGGCAAGAGTCAGGTCATCTACTTCTGCTATATCCCCGCATGGTCCACCTTCGGCCCCTGGTTCTGCCAGCTCTGGGCCGAGAGCCTGGGCAAGGACGGCAAAGGCACCATGCCCATTCCCGCCACCGGCGTGACCGACCAGCACTCTCTGCTCCAGATGTTCCTCGACGGCCCTAAGGACAAGATCTGTCTTTTTGTGAGCACCCCGGCCGACAGGAAAATTCTGCCCATGCCCACGAAGCTGCCTGAACAGTGGCAGTACCTGAAGGGACACAGCTTCGGGGACATCCTCGATGCCGAAACTCTGGCCACCCGCGCCACGCTGGCCCAGAAGGACGTTCCCGTCGTTCATCTCGACATGCCCGATGACAGCGCCTTTTCCGCAGGCAAAATGATGATGCTTCTCGAAGCCGCCACCATCTTCACCGGCTGGCTCATGGGTATCAATCCCGTGGATCAGCCAGCCGTAGAAAACGGCAAGAAGCTCGCCCGTGCTCGGCTGGGCATGCCCGGCTCCGAGGAGGACGCCGCAAAACTGGCTCTGTTCACCGCCATTCCTTCGGAATCTATGGATTTCTAGACGTATATCAGAATACAAGTCCGTGCGCTCCCGTCCGCCTTCCGCCGATGCCGTTCCGGAAAGGCTCCTGCCTGGACAGTCAAAGCGCACACGCCTCATACAAGCGAAGGGGGGAAGAAGACTCCCCCCTTTGCTCCCTTCTCCCTGAGCCTCAGCCGCGAAGCTGACGCCACAGTCACTTTCCCAAAGGTATCCTCATGGATGACGCAGGTCGGAACAACGCAGAAAACAAACTGCCGTTCAATCTGGCAAAATTCTTCTCCTATATATCACTGGTGCTGATTCTCATCTCCAGCGTCATCCTCACGCTCTTCATCGGCAGTACCATGAACCGCTCCATGCTGGAGAGTCAGGAGGAATACGCCCTGCTTCTCGCGGACAACATCAACCGCCAGATCTTCCGCAAATTTACGCTTCCCGTCACCTATGCCTCCGGAAGAGTCGCTCTTTCCAATCCGGCTCAGTACAAACTGCTCGATGAAGTCATCCAGTCCCAGCTGCACGGACTGCAGCTGGAAAGCGTACGGATGTTCGACGATCACTATACCGTGCTTTATTCCACGGATCCGAGAGAAGTCCGACGTACCGACCTGTACACGGCCGGCATTCCGCTGGTTTTTGAAGGAAAGCCCTACCACTTCGACGTGCTCTCGTCCATTCCCTATGTCCAGGCTCTGATTACGCCCAATCTGGAAAACGGAACCTTTCTGCTGCGCACCATATTCCCCCTGACCGTAGACACCGACTTTCAGGGACTGCGTCTGCACGGCCAGCCCGTACCCGTGCTGGGCGTTCTGGAAATCGTCCAGGACATGACACCGCAATATCGAGGGACCATACGTTCCCAATGGCTCATCATCACCGGTTTCTTCATTTCCACACTGATTCTCTTTCTTCTGCTGCACTTCGTGGCGCGCAAGGCAGAGTATACACTGAGCCGCCGCATGGCCAGAAACCGTCAGCTTGAAGCCCAGCTGCATCAGGCTGAAAAATTGGCCAGCATGGGCCGCATGGTGGCCTCCATCGCTCATGAGATCCGCAATCCTCTGGGCATCATCCGTTCCAGTTCCGAATTTCTTATCCGCCGCCACAAAACGGAAGACGCCACAACCCAGGCCATGCTTTCCGCCATCTACGACGAATCCTGCCGTCTCGGCATCACGGTCAACGACTTTCTGGATTATGCCCGTCCCCGTCAGCCGAGACAGGATATTGTTAATATTCAGGATATCATCAACAAGGCCATGGCCTTCCTCGGCGGCGAATTCCGGAGACTCGGCGTGGAGATACACACGAATCTCGCCCCGGACATCACCGTATCCGGCGATGCCGACCTGCTTTATCGCGCCTTCTACAACATTCTGGCCAACGCTCAACAGGCCATGAACGGACCGGGAGAAATCTTCATAGAAAGCTCCCTGCCTAAAGAAGACCGGACCGTACTCTCCTTCCGGGATACGGGTCCGGGATTCAGTGAAGACGCACTCTCCAAGGCCATGGACCCCTTCTTTACGACCAAGGACAACGGTACCGGGCTGGGATTGCCCATCGTGCAGGCCATCATTGACTCTCACGGCGGAACCATGAAACTTTCCAATGCCCCCCAAGGCGGCGCGCTTATCACCATCAGCCTGCCCACACAGAAGCCCGCAACAGCTCAAGGATCCGAAACATGAGTGACATATCCCATATTCTCGTCATCGATGACGAAAAAAACTATCTTATCGTCATGGAAGCGCTGCTCAAGGACACCGGTTATGAAGTCACGGCCCTCAATGATCCTGAAATGGCCCTGCATTTCCTGGATGAATCAGAAGTGGACGTCGTCATTACCGACATGAAAATGCCGAAGCTTACCGGCAAGGAGGTCCTGCAGCGCATCAAGAAATCCTGGCCCGATCTGCCGGTACTCATCATGACGGCCTTCGGCAGTATCGAAAACGCCGTGGAAGCCATGCGTTACGGCGCATTCGACTACATCACAAAACCCTTTGCCAACGATGAGCTGCTGCTTTCCGTGCACAATGCCGTGGAACTGTCCAAGGCCCACCGTCAGTACAAACTGTTGCAGGAATCGCTGGAAGAGCGGTATCGCACCCACCACATCATAGGCAAGTCCAAGGCCATACGGAATACGCTCTCCATCGTGGATCGGGTGGCCGTCAGCCGCTCCACCGTTCTCATCACCGGCGAATCAGGGACGGGCAAGGAACTCGTGGCCAGAGCCATACACTTCAGCTCTCCACGGAAGGAAGGCCCCTTCATCTCAGTCAACTGCATGGCCTTTAATTCCGGCGTTCTGGAAAGCGAACTCTTCGGTCATGAAAAGGGTTCCTTCACCGGCGCCGTGGCCACGCGCCGGGGACGGTTCGAACAGGCCGATCACGGCACGCTGTTTCTGGACGAAGTCGGCGAACTCAGCATGGACCTTCAGGTCAAGCTGCTCCGCGTGCTTCAGGAGCGCGTCTTCGAGCGGGTCGGCGGAACAGAACCCATAAACGTGGACATCCGGGTCGTAGCCGCAACCAATCGCGACCTTTCCAAAATGGTGGAGGAAGGCACCTTCCGTGAAGATCTCTTTTACCGCCTCAACGTCGTACAGATACACATTCCACCGCTCAGGGAGCGCAGAGAAGACATTCCTCTGCTCATCGCCCACTTCACGGAGAAAATAGCCGAAGACAACGGTATTCCTGCAAAAAGCTTCAGTCCCGAAGCCCAGAACTATCTGACGGGCTATGAATGGCCGGGAAACATCCGTCAGCTGCAGAACGTTCTTGAGGGATGCATGGTCATGGTTCCCGGTCCCGTCATCGGCGTCGACGATCTGCCCCCGGAAATACGCGGCGAAGAGTCACAGTTCAAAAGCGCCGTAGATCTTCTGCCCGTGGAACTTAATCTTGCCGATACTCTGGACAAGATCGAAGCCGCTCTCATCAAGCGGGCGCTGGTCCGGGCCGACTTCGTTCAGGCTCATGCCGCCGAACTGCTCGGCATCTCCCGCAGTCTCATGCAGTACAAGCTGAAAAAATACAACATCACGGGACATTGATTCCAAAACAAAACAATGTCCCGTACAGTGCTTCTTCCGGACTCCATCTTCCAGCCGGAAGCGCCGTATCCGGTCAATGCAGGGCGGGGCCTTCAGGCATTCCGCCCTTTTCATCTCATGCCCGGACACACTTCCTGTGCCTTGTTTTTTTTTCAAAAAACATCTCTACAGACCACGCTCACTCCCAGACGAAGTGTCCTCTCCGAATGCCTTTTCCGGAAAGGACGCATCGCCTCCTTGAGAGAACAACGGTTTCTCCCGCAAAGAAAAATATCTCCAGACTCTTCCGAAGACTCCCAATTTCCGTACGATCAATGCGTTTTATAAAATAAAAAAAATAAATAAATTCAGATTATTATTTTTCAATCAGACCTGCACATTCCGTTTTTTTTCAAAACTGTTTCACGTGAAACGCAGCATCTGCCGCCGTGGGGATGTTTCACGTGAAACACTCTTGCTTTTCCCTACCCCTGCGTTTATGAAAGAAGGGACATCGGCAAAGGAGCTTTAATTTTGGCCAGAATCATCGCTGTCGCCAATCAGAAAGGCGGCGTTGGAAAAACCACCACGTCGGTCAATCTCTCCGCCTCTCTGGCGATTATGGAAAATCGTGTCCTGCTTGTGGACTGCGATCCGCAGGCAAATTCCACCAGTTCTCTGGGGTTCGACCAGCAGAATCTTCCGCGAAATCTCTATACCGCTCTCTGCGGAACGTCCGCGCTGGAAGAAACTCTGCTGCCTACAGCCACGCCCTATCTCTCACTGCTTCCTTCTTCCACCGATCTGGTAGGCATCGAAATCGAACTGGTGGACAAAATGGCACGGGAGTTTTATCTGGCCGATCTGCTCGGTCATATTGCAGACAACTACGACTATATCATCATCGACTGCCCTCCTTCGCTGGGACTCATCACCATCAACACTCTGTGCGCCGCTCACGAAATCCTCATTCCCCTGCAATGTGAATTCTTTGCGCTGGAAGGCATCGTCAAGTTGCTCCATACCTATGAACAGGTTCGCAAACGTTTGAACAGAGAACTGCAGATTCTCGGTGTTCTGCTCACGATGTATGATTCCCGCAACAAGCTGGCTCGACAGGTCAGGGCCGAGGCGGAACGCTGCTTTCCCAAGCATATGTTCAAAACCGTCATTCCCAGAAACGTCCGCCTTTCAGAAGCCCCAAGTCACGGAAAGTCCATTCTGCACTACGACATCAAATCCAAAGGCGCGGAAGCCTATCTGGAACTGGCCCGCGAAGTCGTTCATAAGACGGCCCAGCCCTGATTCTGTTGATCGAAACAGCCCCTCTCCGTCGTTTTCGGACAGAGATCACCGCCCTTTCAACAAAAACTTTTCCTTTACGTCCATGTCCACAGCAAGAGCCGTCAGGCTCGGGAGGCCCCATGAACATTCCTGAACGCGGACTCGGCCGAGGCCTCAGTTCCCTGCTCAGTTCCGCTTCGGAAAGCGGCAATGAAGAAACCAGAAAACTTGCGCTGACACAGCTCGTGCCCGGCAAGCATCAACCCAGAAAGATTTTTGAAAACGCCGCTCTTGAAGAACTGGCGGTATCCATAAAAAATCAGGGCGTCATACAGCCCCTTCTGGTTCGCCTGCTTCCCGGCATGCCTCAGCGCTATGAGATCGTAGCCGGTGAACGACGCTGGCGCGCCGCACGTATGGCAGGATTGACGGAAGTGCCCGTCATCGTAGCGGAATATACCGACAAGGAAGCCATGACCGTTGCTCTGGTGGAAAATCTTCAAAGGGAAGATCTCAATCCTCTGGAAGAAGCCGAGGCTCTTCAGGTCCTGCGGGAAACCTATGCTCTCAGTCAGGAGGAACTGGCGGAACAGCTTGGTAAAAGTCGCTCCGCCGTGGCAAATGCTCTGCGCCTGCTTCAGCTTTCCCCTTCCATGCAGGATGGACTAGCCAAGGGTGACATCAGTGCCGGCCATGCCCGCGCTCTTCTTGCCGTAAGCGACGGAACGCTGAGAGCCGGTCTCTATGCCGCCATTTTAGAACATCATCTCTCCGTGCGCGAGGCCGAAACCGCGGCAGACACATGCAAACGTACCGGCAGACTCCCGGAAAAACTCCTTCCCGGAGACCACAAAGCCTCCGCTCCGCGTCCGGCCCGTGCCCCGAAACCTCAGATCATCAAGGATCTGCAGGCTCTTCTCCGGCAGAACAGCGGAACCCGTGCCACCATCAGCGGCGATGAACAGCAGGGACGAGTTCAGATTCCCTATGCAAGTCCCGAGGAATTGAAGCATATTCTTGAGCTGCTCGGTATGCACAAGGAGCAGTAATTCTCCTGAACGGATATGAACAGAAGCAGGCGTCGATCTTCCGATCGGCGCCTGCTTCTGTTACCTGCAAAGCTTACTCGGAAAAAGTATATTTCTGCCGTAGGGTGAGCGGCGTAGTAGAGCTCTTGGCGAAGTCACGACGGAAGCCCCTTCGCCGCATCGTTTCAGGCTGCCGGAAAGTTCTCAATCGTTACTTCTCATCGGGGGCCTTTTTGCCATGTACCTCTCAGACAGAAGACGACTCCGCAGAGGGCCGGGAAAAGCGGAGCGAGCGCCTGCCCGGCGTACCATCCCGCATAGCCCATGCCGAACGTTTCTGCGAGCAGAAAGGAAAGCAGCAGTCTGACCAGCAGTGCCTCGATGACGGCGTTGAAGAATGCGAAGACGGGATGCCCCGTGCCTATGGCAAAGGAGTCGAATACGTACATGGTGATGTAGAAGAGGCTGTTCAGCGAGCAGCACCAGCGAAGGTACTGTACGCCGATATCGGCAGCCGAAGAAGCGGAGGTCAGAAAGAGCGACATGATCGGCTCCGCCGCCGCTTGCACGGGCAGCACAAAAGCCGCGGTCACGGCAATGTTCAGCTTCAGCGCCGTTCGAACGATGTTCCGTACCCTTTCCGTATTGCCGACGGCAAGGTTCTGAGATGTCATGACCGTGACGGCCTGCCCTATGCCCCAGCACGGCATCCCCGCCAATGTATTGATCTTCAGGCCTATACCCGTTGCCGCCGCCACTGCGGTGCCGTAGTCGTTCAGCATGGCGGTCATGATAAGAAAAGAAACATTGATTACCGTTGTCTGCGCCGATACGGGTAGTCCCGTGCGCAGGATGACAATGGAGAATTCCTTCAGATTGCTGAAAGAGAAGGTCGGCAGAAGTTTTCCGGTTTTCAGCAGGAGCAGGGAAACGGCGAACGCTCCGGCCTGCGCCAGAACCGTTGCCTCTGCAGCCCCTGTCGTTGATCTGCCGAGAAGCCCCACAAAAACCAGATCTAAAACGATGTTGAGTACGACCGAAAAGAAAACCAGAAGCAACGGCAGGACGGAGTTCCCCAGTGCACGCAGCACGGCGCATACCGTATGAAGACCGAAGACGAAAACAGTGCCCGCACAGAGAATGCGCGTGTATTCCAGCGTTGCCGCATGGATGACCGAGGGAACGCCGAGCAGGGAAACGGCCGCTTCACTGAAAGCCAGTCCGACGGCGGTTACGGCGGCGGAAAGCAGTACGGCGAGGCCGCACAGAGCCGAGACGGCTCCCTGTTGCGCCGCTTTGTCTCCGCAGGCGGCACAGGAGCCGATCAGCACCGCGCCGCCGCTCCCGAAGCCCATGCAGAAGG
Organism: uncultured Mailhella sp.; assembly: GCA_944323575.1. Classification (GTDB taxonomy): domain Bacteria; phylum Desulfobacterota; class Desulfovibrionia; order Desulfovibrionales; family Desulfovibrionaceae; genus Mailhella. Next base: position 14,062 of record CALUTB010000001.1, read on the forward strand.
AAGCGATGAGAAAGGCCAGCGTACTGCCGTTGCTGACGGCGGCAACGCCCTCCTCGCCTGCAAAGCGGCTGACGATCAGCATATCCGCCGCGCCATAACCAGTTTGAAGAACGTAGGTCAACATCAGAGGAAAAGCGAAGCGGAACATCTGACTCGCTATGGGGCCTTTTGTCATGTCGTATTGTATGTTCATTTTTCTGCCCGTAAAAAGAAGGAAGGCTCGCAGCGCGGCCTTCCGTGAAGGTTTTTCACTCAAGAAAAACAACGGCCGCGTGACAAGGCGCGGCCGACAGGCAGAAACAGGTTTCTTTGACGGTGCTTAATGTCTGCAGGATGACCGCTGACACGTCGGTACCGCCAAGAAACGTCGTATTCGATGATGAAAAAGCCGTCAGGCTTTCTTCTGCTCCGGTCAGCGCCTCATCGTGGAGAAGCCGGAGCGGCAACAAGGCCCAATTTCATGTATCCGCCTTTATGAATAACCGTTTGCCCCGGCTCGAGCCTGGGCGGCACGGAGCGCCGGGTGTCTTCTCCTCAGGCCTGCCTGCGGAGAATGGCCAGAAACAACGCATCCTGTCCCGGGAAAACGGGAAGGAACATTCTTTCTTCCTCAAGGCGACAGGTGTCTCCCTGCCTCTCAAGAAAGTGCGCCATCTGCTTTTCGTTTTCTTCCCTGTTCAATGCACAGGTCACGTAGAAAAGAGCTCCGCCGGGGAGAAGATTTGTCCAGGCATGGTCGAGAATGTCTCTCTGCGTTCGGACGACTTCGGACAGCCTTTCGGGAGAAAGGCGCAGTCGAAGCTCGGCGTTTCTTGCGAGCGTTCCTGTGCCGCTGCATGGAACATCCAATAATATCAATGGGAAAGATTCATCAATTTCCTGTGCCGGGCCAGAGTGCAGCCGCGGCCACGACAGACCGAGACGCAACAGGGAGGACTTGAGTTCTTCCAGCCGGAAGGCGGCCGGTTCACTGGCCAGCTCCACCTTGACACCTTTTTCCAGAAGGGCCGTAGTTTTGCCTCCTCGCCCGCAGCAGGCGTCCCACAGGGGCGCAGACGCAAGCTCGGGATGCTTGAGAATCCACGAGACCAGATATTCGGTCACCAGCTGGGAGGAGGCTCCCTGACGGCTGAGATTCCCCTGCTTTTCAAACGCTTCCAGAAGACTCTGTTCTTTGCTTCTGCTTTCCTTGTCGCGGCTTATACCCCAGGCGGAAAATCCGTTCTGGCCCACGGCCGCATAGCCGCGGTCGGTCCAGTGCCCGACAAGCATTTCTCCCCAGGCTCTGGACATATTCGCCCTCCAGCACGGAGCCGGATGCGCCAGCGTACCTGCGGCGAAGCGGCAGGCCTGCTCTTTTCCGTACTGTTCCGACCATATGCGGGTCAGCCATACGGGAAGAGAGGCGGCTTCAGCTATTCCATCCGCATCAAGGGCAGCGTTTTTCAGCTGCTCTTCCCGGTGACGCACGGCCTGAAGCAATGCATCCTTTTCCCGGTCGACGGAGCGCAGAACACCGTTGACGAGTCCTCCTATGCCCTGCCCGAATCTGCACCGGGCCAGACCGACCAGTTCGCTTACCGTGGCCCGGGCGGGGATGCCGTCCATGAAAAGAATTTCGTAGACGCCGAGTCGGAGCATCATGCGAACCTGTGCCGACAGCGCGTCCGGCTTCTTCAGCCGTCCGGCAAGCGCGGCGTCCAGCACCGCGTGCCGACGAAGCACGCCGTACACCAGCTCGGAAAGAAGCGCCGTATCACGGCTGTCCAGCATACGGGCTGAGGCGCAGCGCGAAAGCATCACCGGCAGGGGCGTGGCGTCTTCAGGATGGCGGAAGAGCTGATTCAATAGTTCCAGCGCCCCCTTCCGGGCTCCGGAAACAGACAGATTCTGAGGCGTTTTTTTATTTTTTTCGACCATTGGTTCACGATTTTGTTTTTCGTGTCTTAGAATGGATTCTCGAGCGTTTATGCTTTTTTTTTCAGAAAAATGCAGTGTACTTGGTCGTGTTCCTGCTTTCCGGCGGCATCTCGACATGAGAGAACGGCGCACGGCTTTTCCCTTATGCGCCCCGCACCTTCCCCTCCTCGACACTACCCTACTCCACCTTTCCGGTCAGCTTGCCGTAGGGTTCAGGCAAATCGCGCAGACGTCCGTTGCGAAAGTCGGTTGCACTCATGGTGGACTTTCCCGCCGGGCGAAGACGGGTAATCCGGTAGGTGCCCGATCCGCAGGCGACCAGCAGCGCGTCGCCGTCCATGCCGACCAGCGTTCCCGGTTCGGCATTCGTGGTCGTTTCCACGGCCTGTCCCGGTTCAAGGCGGAGCGTCACGGCCTCCCGACCTTCGATGTTCAGCACGGTCCTGGCTCCGGGCGCAGGCGTGAGCCCGCGTATGATGTTGTGGATGGTACGGGCGTCCTTCGTCCAGTCGATGTATTCCTCCTCCACGGTGATCTTGGCGGCGTGTGTAACCAGATCCTCGTTCTGACGGACAAAGGCCGCTCTGCCTTCGGCGATCATGCCGAGCGCGCCGACCATGAGCTTCGCCCCGTGTTCGGCCAGCGTATCGAACAGCGTGCCGGCCGTATCGTCCGGCTCTATGCTCACGGCCTGCTGCAGAAGCATGGGACCGGAATCAAGACCGGCTTCCATTTTCATGATGGTCACTCCGGAAATAGTGTCGCCGTTCATGACCGCCCGCTGTATGGGAGCCGCTCCCCGGTACTGGGGCAGGAGAGAGCCGTGGACGTTGTACGGTCCCATGGTGGGAATGTCGAGAACGCGCTGCGGCAGCAGAAGACCGTAAGCCGCCACCACAAGCACGTCCGGGTGCAGATCGGCCAGTGCCTGCACGTCGGCGTCATCACGGAAGTTGCGCGGCTGATGTACGGGCAGGCCCAGTTCCAAAGCCAGTTCCTTGGTGGCGGAAGCCTTCAGCTTCTTTCCCCGTCCTGCGGGCCGGTCGGGCTGTGTGTAGACGGCCACGACCTCGCCGCCTTCCCAGGCGGCTACAGCCTTGAGAACCACCGCCGCAAAATCCGGCGTGCCCATGAATACGATGCGCAGTTTCGACATGACAGCTCCATTGGAGAAAAAAGGCGGGCCTGCGCCCCCTTCTGATGGTGTGACATCCGCCCGGCACTCCGGAAAGTCGGGCTTTCCGATGCCGATGTTTCGGACACTGTACGGTCTATCGTTTACCTCGTCCAGCCTTCCGTGGAACGGCGCTCCGCTCAGGGAACTCTTAAGGCAGCTTGAGCGGAGAGATGTCGCTCGCTGCTCCGGGAGCGGTTACGATCTCCCCCCGGTCTCAGTACCTGCGGCGGCTTTGCAGACAAGAAAAGGCCCGGGATCGTACCCGGGCCTTTTCGGTGGATGACAGGGAAGAGACTATCTTCTGCCCTTTCTCATCTTCTTGTCATAGAGAGAACGCTTGAGATAGCTGATGTGATCGATGAACAGCTTGCCGTCGAGGTGATCGGTTTCGTGCTGCATGCAGGCGCCGTAGTAGCCTTCGCCTTCGATATGGACGGGGTTGCCGTCGAGATCAAGGGCATCGAGAGCCACACGGCGGGGACGCTTCACCTTGGCGCGAAGCTCGGGCACGGAAAGACAGCCTTCATTTTCTTCATGGCCTTTCGGATCGAGTACGGTAATCACGGGATTTACGAACACTCTGAATTCCTGAGGCAGGTCGGGGTCGTTCTTTTCCTGGGACACGTCAATGATCACCACGCGCTTGAGCACGCCGATCTGCGGCGCGGCAATGCCCACGCCGCCCACGGTAGTGAGGGTGTCGAGCATATCTTTGGCAAGGGCGCGGATGTCGTCGTTGATCTCGGCCACAGGTTCGCTGACCTTGGCGAGAAGCGGATCGGGATACTGAAGAACGGGACGAAGCATAGGCTTACTCCGCGGAAGCGCTGGGGGCGGGAGCCGCCTTTTCACGCAGTCGAATGCCCAGTTCACGCAACTGCTTGTTGTCCACGGGGGACGGAGCTTCGGTAAGCAGGCAGGCGGCCTTCTGATTCTTGGGGAACGCAATGACATCACGAATGGACGCGGCACCGGTAAGCAGCATGGCCACGCGGTCAAGGCCGAAGGCTATGCCGCCATGAGGCGGAGTGCCGTAGTCCAGAGCCTGAATGAAGTAGCCGAACTGCGCCTTGGCGGACTCTTCGGTAAAGCCGAGGCCTTCGAACATACGGGTCTGATCGGCGGGATTGTGGATACGGATGGAACCACCGCCGATTTCGTTGCCGTTGAGCACCATGTCGTAGGCGCGTGCCTTGGCGCGGGCGGGATCGGAAAGCATGATGTCGTAGCTTTCGTCCTGAGCGGCAGTGAAGGGATGATGGCAGGCCACCCAGCGATGTTCCTCCTCGCTGTATTCAAAGAGCGGAAAGTCCGTGACCCAGAGAAGGTTCCATGTGTTTTCGGGGATGAGGCCGAGCTTGTTTCCGAGCTTCACGCGCAGACTGCCGAGAGCATTGTTCACAAGACCGGGATCGCCGGCCTGGAAAAACACAATGTCGCCGACTTCAAGACCACAGGCTTCTGTAAGACCGGCTCGTTCCGTGTCGGAAAGGAACTTGGCGATGGGCGACTGCCACTCGTTTTCGTGAATTTTGATCCAAGCAAGCCCCTGCGCGCCGAAGCCCTTGACGAAATCGGTGAGTTCGTCGATTTCCTTGCGGGTCATGGCGGCACCGCCGGGCACACGCAGAGCCTTCACCAGTCTGGCCCCGGCAAACAGCTTGAAGGCGGAACCGTGCACGATGGCGGTCACATCCTTGAGCTTGAGATCAAAGCGGGTATCGGGCTTGTCGGAGCCGTAGTCACGCATGGCGATGTCGTAGGGCATACGGGGAAGCGGCAGTTCGATGTCCACGCCGAGCGCTTCCTTGAACACACGAGCGATGAGGCCTTCGGCCATGGCCATGACCTGATCCTCATTCACGAAGCTCATCTCAATATCCACCTGCGTGAATTCAGGCTGACGGTCGGCTCGCAGGTCTTCGTCGCGGAAACAGCGGGCCACCTGATAGTAGCGGTCCACGCCGCTCATCATGAGCATCTGCTTGAACTGCTGAGGCGACTGGGGCAGAGCATAGAATTCGCCAGGAGACATGCGGCTGGGCACGAGGAAGTCACGGGCGCCCTCGGGAGTGGACTTGGTGAGATAGGGGGTTTCGACTTCAAGGAAGTCGAGTTCGTTCAGATAATTGCGGCATGCCTTCACGATGTTGTGACGCACGCGCAGATTATGTGCCATGGAGGGACGACGCAGATCGAGATAGCGGTACTGCAGGCGCACGGACTCGGAACAGTCGGTACGATCCTCCACGAGGAAGGGCGGAGTCTTGGCGGTATTGAGCAGTTTCCATTCCAGCACCACGACTTCGATCTCACCGGTGTGCAGATTGGGATTGGTCATGCCTTCGGGACGGGGACGGACGCGACCCTTGATGGCGATGACGTATTCGCTGCGAAGAATATGGGCATCCCTGTGGGCTTCAGGAGCGACTTCGGGACTGAACACCACCTGGGTGAGGCCGTCGCGGTCGCGCAGGTCCACAAAAATGAGACCCCCGTGATCGCGACGGTACTGCACCCAGCCCATGAGGCACACGGTCTCACCGTTGTTGGCAATGGTCAGATCGTTGCAGTGATGACTGCGCTTCCAGTCACCCAGCGGCTTGATGTATCGGGCGTGTTCCTTCTGAACATCCACGACGGACTTTTCGTTCTCTTCAAACTGGCTCATGACCATTCCTCTTTATTGTTCGGCGTTCAGGCTGGCGGCCACATCGGCACAGGGCACTTCACGCTGCTCGCCAGATTCCATGTTCTTGATGATGACGCTGCCGGAAGCCAGCTCGTCGGTTCCCATGATGAGCGTAAAGCGCGCCCCGGACTTGCCGGCCTGACGCATGGTGGCCTTCATGCTGCGGCTCTCATAGCCCATGGTGCCGGAAAGACCTTCGCGACGCAGGCTCTGCGCCAAGGCGAAGGCGGCATCACGGCAGGAATCGTCGAGAACGGCCACATAGAAATCGGGACGGACATCGGGCATCTCACGACCTTCCAGAAGAAGCGCCAGACGCTCCATGCCGCAGGCAAATCCGATGCCGGGGACAGCGGGTCCGCCGAGCTGTTCCACAAGACCGTCGTACCGACCGCCGCCGGCCACGGAACCCTGAGAGCCTATTTCATCGGAAACCACTTCCCATGTGGTACGGGTATAGTAGTCAAGACCGCGTACCAGACGATGGTTGATCTGATAGGGAATCTTTTCCGCGTCAAGAAGCTTCAGCACCGCTTCGAAGTGAGCGCGGCAGTCGGGGCATTCATTTTCCAGAATCACGGGAGCATCGGCGGTCAGAGCCTTGCAGTCCGGCACCTTGCAGTCCAGAACGCGCAGAGGATTGGTTTCCATGCGACGGCGGCAGTCTTCGCAGAGCTTTGTCTGATCGAGAGAGGCCAGCCAGTCATGAAGCTTTGCGCGATAGAGAGGACGGCAGCTGGAGCAGCCCAGAGAGTTGATCTGAAGCGTAAGATTCTTCAGGCCGAGCTTTCCGAGAAATTCCATCATCATGCAGATGATTTCCGCATCCGCCTCGGGTTCCTTCGGACCGAGGCATTCGCAGTTGATCTGATGGAACTGACGCATACGGCCCTTCTGAGGCCGTTCATGCCGGAACATGGGACCGATGGTGAAAAATCTGCTCACGGATTCGCGGGCATAGATGCCGCTCTCAATGTAGGCGCGCATGACGCCTGCAGTTGCTTCGGGACGCAGGGACATGGAACGGCCCTTGCTGTCGGGAATGCAGTACATTTCCTTCTGCACGACGTCGGTCTCCGTACCGATACCGCGACAGAAAAGGTCGGTGTACTCCATGAGCGGCGTACGCAGTTCGCCGAAACCGTAGCGGGGAAACACCTCGCGGGCGGTGGCTTCCATCATCTCAAAAAGACGGCTCTGCACCGGAAACTGGTCGGCAAAGCCCTTGATAGCCTGAATCTGTGCCATGAACGGACTCCAGCAATATAGAAATAACGCACGAGAATAGGGTCTTTTCTTCCCTTTGTCAAAGAGTTGCCGACGGCCGTGCTTTCCGGCACGACAGAAAAAATTTTTTCCGGAACATACCTGCCCCGTTCCGGACGGAGACGCCGGAACGGCGTCTCCGTCCTCTTCATCCATTGCATCGCACAGAAAAACATGACAAAATGATATTCTTCAAAAACTTTTTCCGTTACCGAAGTTTCTTTTTTTTCAGAGACTGCTCATGGAAGAACTCATACTTCGCGAAATCGTCGTTCTCTTCATCCTTTCCATCATCGTCGTTCTCATCTGCATCCGGTTCCGTCTGCCGTCCATCGTGGGCTTTCTTCTCACCGGCGTTCTGTGCGGCCCGTCCGCTCTCGGACTCATTCCCTCACCGGAGGCCGTGGACACCTTGGCCGACGTAGGTGTCGCCTTCCTTATGTTCTCCATCGGCATGGAGCTTTCAGGAAAGGAGCTGGTGCGCTTGAAAAAACCGCTTTTTCTGGGCGGTTCCTCCCAGGTGCTGCTGACCACTGCCTTCGTCTTCGCCCTCACCTTCTGGTGGTGCGGACCGAGGCTCGGCATCGTCTACGGCTGCATGGTCACGCTTTCCTCCACCGCCATCGTACTGAGCATCCTGCAGCAGAAGGCACAGACAGAATCTCCCCAGGGACAGGTATGCCTTGCCGTACTTATTTTTCAGGATCTCGCCATCGTGCCGATGGTACTCATCTTCCCGCTGCTCGCCGGAGGACTCGAACTGGATGCAAATTCCATGCTTCTGGCTTTTGGCAAGGGCATTCTTGTCATCGGCGGCATTCTTGTCTTCGGCAAGCATCTTTTACCCCGCCTCATGTTCAGCGTGGTGAGGACGCGCAGCAGCGAGCTCATGCTCATGACGACTCTGGGCCTGTGCCTCGCCGTCGCCCTCATCACATCGTGGGTGGGGCTATCCCTGGCTCTCGGCGCCTTTCTTGCCGGCCTCATGATGGCGGAGTCGGAATACAGTCTCAACACGCTTGAAAGCATCATGCCCTTCAAGGAAGTCTTCTCCAGCATCTTCTTCATTTCCGTGGGGATGCTCCTCGACGTAGGCTTTTTTCTCTCGCATCTTCCCGTCATTGCTCTGTGTGCCGCAGCCATCATCGCCGCCAAGATTCTCATGGCCATCCCCGCCGTCCGCATCCTGAAATATTCCATGCGCACGGCACTGCTCACGGCTTTCTGTCTTGCTCAGGTCGGAGAATTTTCCTTCGTTCTCGCCAAGTCCGCCCTCGGACTCGAACTCATCAGCAACGACTCCTATCAGATTTTCCTCGCCTCCAGCATTCTGACCATGATCCTTACGCCGTTCCTCATAGGCTCCGCGCCCCGTGTCGCGGGGAAAATTCTGAAGAATCCCGATCTTCAGACGCCGGAAGCCGCTGCAGAAGACGACATGGACGATGTCGGAGAATCCGAAAATCATATCATACGCGACGGACGTCTGCTCAAGGATCACCTCATCATCATAGGTTTCGGCATAGGCGGTCAGATCATGGCGCAGGGGGCCAGAAACTGCGGCATTCCCTACATCATCTCGGAAATGAACCCCGATACGGTCGCCCGCTTCCGGAACACAGAACCCATCCGTCACGGCGACGCGTCCTTCCCTCTGGTGCTGGCTCATCTCGGCGCGGCCACGGCGAGAACCCTCGCCATTCTCACATCCGACCCTGCGGGCAGCCGCGCCATCATCGCCAACGCACGGGCCATGAACCCCTCACTGCACATCATTGTGCGCACCCGTTTTCTCGGCAATCTGGATTCCTATAAAGAAGTTGGCGCCAACGAAGTCATCCCCGAGGAATTCGAAACGTCTCTGGAGGTCTTTGCACGGGTGCTCAACCACTATCTCGTGCCGCGCCAGACCATCGACCAGTATGTCTCCGCCATACGGAAAGAAAACTACGGCATGCAGCGCAAGCTAGGCATGGGCGGTTCCATCATGGACAGTCTGCCCGATCTTCAGCTCGTGGCCTATGCCGTGGAGGAAGGTTCTCCTCTGGCCGGAAAGACCCTTGCACAGGCTGCTCTGCGCAAGGAACACGGCGTCACTGCAGCGGGCGTAAGACGCGGAGAAACCATCAACAACAATCCCGATGCGCAGACGCAGCTTCTGGCCGGAGACATCGTCTATCTTCTTGCCACACAGGAAGCTTTGGCCAAGGCCGCTCCGCTCTTCCACACCGAAGAAAGGAGTGCCGTCTGAATGGAATCCGACCATCGTCCCTCCGCACTTGAATCTCTCGACGAAGATGCGCGGCGGGAGTACTGGGCGGCGCTGGCTCTGCGTCATGTCAGAGGTCTCGGCGTCCGATCCGCATGCCTGCTGCTGAAACATTTCGGCTCGGCCTACGAAGCCGTCATGAACGTACAGAAATGGCCGGAAGCGGACGTTCCGGCACACAGGGCTGAAGGCTGGCTGGACAACTCCTGGAGAGTAGGAGCAAGACCGGAATGGGAAGCAGCCCGTTCGCTCCAGGCTTCCGTCATCCTCTGGACCGATCCCCGTTATCCGTCACTTCTGCGGGAGCTTCCTGATGCGCCGTCCCTGCTTTACGCAAGAGGAGATCTGACACTGCTCTCCTCGCCGTCCGTTGCGGTGGTCGGTTCCCGCAGTTGCTTCGGTGATGCTCTCGACCTGACCTCACGCATGGCTGCGGAACTTTCCGGTGCAGGCATTACCGTCGTGTCGGGACTCGCCTTCGGTGCAGACGGATATGCCCATCGGGCCGCGCTTTCCGGTCCCGGACGAACCATCGCCGTCATGTCCGGCGGCGTGGATGTCCCTTTTCCCGCAGGAAACAGAGAACTCTACCAGCAGATCGCCGGACAGGGTCTTATCATCAGTGAAATGCCTCCGGGAAAACTTCCCGGACCGGGAGCCTTCCCCGTCAGAAACCGGCTCATGAGCGGTCTTTGTCTCGGCGTACTCGTGACCGAAGCCGCAAGTCTGCGCAGCGGCAGTCTCATCACGGCGCGACTTGCCGCGGAGCAGGGAAGAAACGTTTATGTTCTCTCTCCGGATCTTTTCCGGCATCCCTGTCGTGAAGGCACAAAAAAACTGCTTATGGACGGAGCGCGCCCCGTGTTCCGATCCTCGGACATACTGGCCGACCTCTTTCCGCATCTGAAAGGCGCCCTGACGGAAGCGCCAGAGAAAAAGCACTCGATCGTCCGGACGGCATACGACGGCAGCATACCCGTTTCTTCCGACAGCAGCGCCCCTCTGCCTGCGGGACGAACCGCAGAAGCAGAGAATATGCCTCCTGCCCATATGGCCTTTCCTGATCAGAAAGAAACTTCCCCCGCAAAGAAGTCTTCCGACCATGACATTCCGTCCCTGACGGAAGAGGAGGAAACCATACTCTCCCTTCTCCGCAACGGCCCGTTCTCCCAGGATGAACTTCTCCATGCGGCGCTTGAGGAAAGTCCCGTCTGGAACAGCGCTTCCGTCAGCGCCGTTCTCATGATTCTGGAGGTCAAGAAGCTGGCGCATCGTCGCCTCGATTCGCGATATGAGGCAGCCTCATGAGCCGTCTGTCCGAAATCATCGACGCTCTGCCCTCCGGTCCTGCGGCCTTTCTCGCGTGGATGGAATTTCAGAAGGGTGCCTCGGAAGCCACGGTGGAAGCCTACGCTCTGGACATCCTTGAATTCGAAACCTATCTGCACGGACTCGGCGCCACGCTGGAAAATCCCTCGGAAATCACAAGGTCGATGGTGCAGGGCTTTTCCGCCTCGCTGTTCCGGCAGGGACTGGCCCGCAGTTCCACGGCCCGCAAGCTTTCCGCACTGCGGTCCCTGTTTCGCCATCTTCTCAGACTGCACAAAATATCGTCCGATCCCTGTTCCGGAGTACGCAATCCGAAGCAGGAACAGCATCATCCGGCCATGCTCAACGTCGATCAGATTTTTGATCTTCTCGCTGAAACGCCTTCTGACGCTTCCGCCGGAAACCGGGAGGAAACCGTCTCCGGAAACGGAGGTCTCTGCGCCGACGAACTTTTTCATCTGAGAGACATGGCTCTTCTGGAACTTCTGTACGGTTCAGGTCTGCGCATTTCCGAAGCTCTGGGACTCGACGTCGAAGATCTGCGTCCTTCCACCGGACATGTCCGCGTCATAGGCAAGGGCGGAAAGGAACGCCTCGTTCCGCTCAGCGATACCAGCATCACCGCGCTGACGCGCTGGCTGGAGGTACGCGGGCAGGTGCCTCCCGTTCACGGCGAACGAGCCGTATTTCTTGGAAGACGCGGCAGAAGACTGGACAGACGGCAGGCGGCACGCATGCTTGAAGAGCAAAGGAAGAAGGCGAACATCCAGCAGCACATCTCCCCGCACGATCTGCGCCATTCCTTTGCCACGCATCTTCTGGAAGGCGGCGCCGACCTTCGCGCCGTACAGGAACTACTCGGCCACAGCCGCATTTCCACCACACAGCGCTACACGCATCTCAATCTTGATACGCTCACCCGCATATACGACGAAGCCCATCCTCTGGCGAAAAGGAAGGGCGGCACGTCATAATCCGCCAGCCCCTCCACTCCACTTACCCGTTGCACGAGCGTCAAAGAAAGGATAGACTCTCTTGTCTTTTTCCTTTTCCCGGTGGTACGCGCATGTCTGAACATCTTCTTCTTGCCGACATCGGCAATACCTGCATCAAGATCGTCTTCGCCCGTCCGGACGTACTGGAGGCCACCTACTCCCTGCCCACCAGAACGCAGCATACGGCGGACAGTCTGGGGCTGTCGCTCATGCAGCTTCTTGCCCTTCAAGAACTGAGGATCAGCGACATCACCGCCTGTCTCGTCTGCTCCGTGGTTCCGGACATCTGTACGCTGCTGCACGAAGCGCTGCACAAATATCTGGGCATCACGCCTCTCACCTTCCCCGACGATTTCTCCATCGACCTCGTCAACGGTTACGATCAGCCGCAGGAGGTCGGCGCCGACAGACTTCTTGCCGCCTATGCCGCAAGAACGCTCTTTCCCGACACCCCGTCCGTCATCTCGGTGGATTTCGGCACCGCCACCACCTTCGACTGCGTATCCGGCAACACCTATCTGGGCGGACTCATCTCTCCGGGACTTTTCTCCTCACGCAACGCTCTCGCCGCCAATACCGCAAAACTGCCGCGCATCTCGCTGGAAATGACGGAATCGCATGTGCGCATAGGGAAAAATACCATCACCAGCATGAACCACGGTTTTCTCTTCGGTTTTGCCGCCATGACGGAAGGTCTGTGCGAACGCCTCAAGGAGCAGCTTCCAGGTCCCGTCTTCGTGGTGGGAACCGGCGGCGCGGCGCATGATCTTTCCAGAATCTGCCGGGCGTTTGACACCGTCAGGCCCGATCTTATTCTTGAAGGACTCCGGCTTCTCTGGAACCGGGGACGATCCTGCGCCTCAGCATAGCATTCTGTTCTCTTACCCGGACCAGAGTCCGGCATATTCCAAGGAGTTCTCTCAATGAACAACAGCACCATCACTTCCGTATGGGCCCGCGAGATTCTCGACTCCCGCGGCAATCCCACTGTTGAAGTGGAAGTCGGTCTCGAATCCGGTCACGTCGGCCGCGCCGCCGTGCCTTCCGGCGCCTCCACCGGCAGCCGCGAAGCCCTCGAAATGCGCGACGGCGACAAGAGCCGCTACAAGGGCAAGGGCGTGACCCGCGCCGTAGAACACGTGAACGGTGAAATCGCCGAAGCCGTCGTCGGCCTCGACGCACTTCGTCAGGTACAGGTGGACAACACCCTCATCGATCTCGACGGCACCGAAAACAAGTCCCGTCTCGGCGCCAACGCCATGCTCGGCGTGTCCCTTGCCACGGCGCGCGCCGCAGCTGAATACCTCGGTCTGCCTCTGTATCAGTACCTCGGCGGAGTGAACGCCAAGATCATGCCTTCCCCCATGATGAACGTCATCAACGGCGGCGCTCATGCTCCCAACAATCTGGACATCCAGGAATTCATGATCATGCCCGTGGGCGCCAAGACCTTTGCCGACGCTCTGCGCATCGGCGCCGAGGTCTTCCACACCCTCAAGGGCATTCTCGCCAAGGACGGACACGTCACTTCCGTGGGCGACGAGGGCGGTTTTGCCCCCAACCTCAGAAGCCATGACGAAGCCTTCAGCTATCTTATCAAGGCCATCGAAGCCGCCGGCTACATTCCCGGCGCTGAAGTCGCCCTCGGCATCGACGCCGCCGCGTCGGAATTCTACAAGGACGGCAAGTACGTCATCGCCGGCGAAGGCATCGAACTGACCAGCGAGCAGATGGTGGACTGGCTGGAAGACTTCACCGAACGCTATCCGCTCATCTCCATTGAAGACGGCATGGCGGAAAACGACCGCGAAGGCTGGAAGCTTCTTACCGACCGCCTCGGCGATCACATCCAGCTCGTCGGCGACGATCTGTTCGTCACCAACCCCGACATTCTGGCTGAAGGCATCGAAGACGGTCTTGCCAACGCCGTGCTCATCAAGGTAAATCAGATCGGCACACTGACCGAAACGCTCGATACCATCGAAATCGCCAAGAACGCCGGTTATGCCACCATCGTGTCCCACCGCTCCGGCGAAACCGAAGACACCTTCATCGCCGATCTTGCCGTGGGAACCAATTCCGGCCAGATCAAGACCGGTTCCGCCAGCCGTTCCGACCGTATCGCCAAATACAATCAGCTCCTCCGCATCGAGGAAGAACTCGGCGACGTCAGCTTCTTCTTCGGTCCCATTCTTGCTGACAACTACGGCCTCAGCCAGCCCGAAGACGAAGAATAACACATCTTGCGGGGAGGATGATCCTCCCCGCCCTTCTCTTCATGCATGCGTCCGGCCATCCGGAATTTCTCCGTTTTCCCCGGGTCCCCTTCATTTCTTTTCCGCGGACGCCTTTCATGTACATGCTCCGTATGGAAAGAAACAAGGAATACGTCATGAGCAGACTTCTGCGGATCTTCTTCTGTTCCTTCCTTGCGCTGGGCCTCTTCCTTCAGAGCGCCTCCGCCGCCGACATCTCCTCTACCGTGAGCAGCATGCAGACTGCCTACGGCTCCATGCAGAGCTTCCGTGCCGACTTCACTCAGCAGCTTCTGCAGAGAGAAAGCGGCGTCGTGGAGGAACGTCACGGCGTCATTACGTTCAAAAAACCTCTGCTTCTCCGCTGGGAGACCGCCGCCCCCCATGCCGAACTTCTCATGGTGACGGACAGAGAGATCTGGAATTACCTTCCCGACGAGGAACTGGCCTACCGCTACTCCCGGGAACTGGCCGAAGATTCCCGCTCGCTCATTCAGGTCATCACCGGCCAGAGCTCTCTTTCCAACGACTTCGATCTCGAATCCGCTCAGGCGCCGGAAGACGGAAAGCTCATTCATCTGCTGCTCTACCCCAAGGAACCGACCACTGAACTTACCGAAGCTCAGCTCTGGATCGATCCCGACACGTCGCTCATCCGCCGCGCCATGGTCATGGACTTCTACGGCAATACCAACACGATAGAACTGAAAAACCTGAAACCCGACGTTTCCGTTTCCGCCAAGGATTTCACGTTTACACCGCCCGCGGGTACTGAAGTGGAAGATCACGTTGAAACGCAGCACCCTGTGTCGAGACCTCTGCTGAACTGATGTTCCGCATATGTCCTCTTCCGCAGCTTCCCCTGTCCGAAGACGGCATTTTTTGCTTTTCGACGGCACTTTTCCGGGCCGGCTTCCGCGCACGGGGGCTGGACTATCCTGATAATTAAAGGTACATAGATTTTTCACATGGAACAGCAGCACGGCATACTGGTACTGAACAAGCCCAAGGGACTCAGTTCTGCTCAGACCATTGCGCGCATCAAGCGTCTCGGGCAGAAAAAAATCGGCCATGCGGGAACGCTCGATCCCATGGCCACGGGTGTACTGCTCGTTCTGCTCGGCAACGCCACCAAACTTTCCGGATATCTTCTGGAAGGCGGCGTGAAGACCTACGGCGGAACGCTGCGCCTCGGCGTGAAGACCGATACCTGGGATGCCGAAGGTTCCATTGTTTCCGAAACGAAGCTGCAGGAAGAGGATCTTCTGCCCGGCTCCGTTCTTGAACAGGCCGCACGCCGTGAAGTGACGGCCTGGCTGAATGTGACGGAACAGCCCGTTCCGCCCTATTCCGCCGCAAAGCACCAGGGTCAGCCTCTGTACAAGCTGGCCCGTGCCGGCATGGAAGTGCCGGCCAAGGTGAAAAGCATACATGTTTCGTACGCCGATGTTCAATGGGTGAACATGCCTGACGTACGATTCCGGGTAACGTGCAGTTCCGGCTCCTACATACGGTCCCTGGCCCACAGCTTGGGGATTCGACTTGGGTGCGGAGCCATGCTCACGGAACTGACCCGGGAATACAGCCATCCGTTCGGACTGGATGTCGCCCACACGCTGGACGAAATCCTTGCCGATCCAGAGAGGCTGCCGGAATGGATCATGCCCATCAGCGCCGCCCTGCCAGACTGGAGGAACATCACCGTCGGCAACGTGCAGGAGGCAAATCTGAAAAACGGCATACCCGTTCCTCATCAGCAGGAATTCGGAGACTTCCGATCCGGTGACCGCGCCGTCATTCTGGCGCGGGACGGCTCACCTCTGGCTCTGGCAGAAGCCCGCATGGACAGGGATCGTCCTGTCTGGGCAGTGCTTCGGGGGCTTTTTACCCACTAACCTCTGACTTTCGTCAGAGAGGAGGATACCGCTGTGGCTATGGATTCCGCGCAGAAGCAGGCCGTCATCGCTCAGTTCGCCAAACACGAAGGCGACACCGGCTCCGCTGAAGTTCAGATCGCCCTTCTTACCGCCCGCATCAACGGCTTGGCCGACCACTTCAAGGCCAACAAGAAGGACTTCCACTCCCGTACCGGCCTTCTCAAGCTGGTCGGCCAGCGTCGCAAGATGCTGAACTACCTGAAGAAGACCGACATTCAGAGCTACCGCGCTCTGATCGAGAAGCTCGGTCTGCGCAAGTAGTCGGGAACGATCCGGAAAACAAGGGGGAGCGGAAGAAATTCCGCTCCCCCATCCTGCAAGAAAGGGGCATCGCCCCTCAACCTCAACGCGAGGAAGGAGCATCCGCGAACAGAGGCGAAGATTTCGTCTTTCTTCCCGGAGTCTCCTTCCAGGAGTAACCATATGGGTCTGCTCAACAGTACTCGTGTCTCCGCCACCGTAGGCGGCAAGGAAATCATGCTGGAAACGGGCCGCGTGGCCCGTCAGGCCAACGGCGCCATCTGGATTCAGTGCGGCGGTACCGTGGCTCTCGTCACCGTCTGTGAAGCCCAGCTCGACACCCCGAAGGACTTCTTCCCCCTCACCGTGGAGTACGCCGAACGCATGTACGCCGCCGGACGCATCCCCGGCAACTTCTTCCGTCGTGAAATCGGCCGTCCCAGCGATCACGAAACCCTTGTGGCCCGTCTCATCGACCGTCCCATCCGTCCGCTCTTTCCCAAGGGCTACGGCAATGAAGTACAGGTGCTTGCCACCGTTATTTCCGCCGACGGCGAAAACGATCCCGACGTACTCTGCATCACCGCAGCTTCCGCCGCCACCTGCATCTCCAACATTCCCTTTGCCGGACCCGTGGCCGGCGCCCGTCTCGGCCGTGTGGACGGACAGTTCGTGCTGAATCCCACCACCGAGGAGCTCAAGCGCTCCGACATGGACATCGTGCTTGCCGCCTCACGCGACGCCGTGGTCATGGTGGAAGGCGAAGCCAAGCTCGTCAAGGAACAGGATCTCATCGACGGCCTCAACTGGGCACACAAGGCCATTCAGCCGCTCATCGAAGCACAGGAAGAACTCGTGAAGATGGCAGGGAAGCCCAAGACCGAATTCATTCCCAAGCAGGACGATCCCGAACTCTTCGCCTATGTGGAAGAACTCGCCATCAAGTCCGGCATGGAGGACGCCCTGCGCACGCCCGACAAACTGCAGAGAAAGGATGCCCGAAAGGCCGTCAAGGACAAGGTGAAGGCTCTCATGACCACCGATGAACGCTACGCCGACGATCCCGCTGCGCAGGCCGCCATCGGCGAAGTGCTCGAACACCTGGAAAAGAAGCTCGTGCGTCAGAGAGTCATCAACGAAGGCACCCGCATCGACAACCGCGATACCAGGACCGTGCGTCCCATTGAGATCGAGGCCTCCGTTCTTCCCCGTGCCCACGGTTCCGTCATCTTCGCACGCGGCGAAACCAAGACCATTGCCGTCACCACGCTGGGCAGCTCTTCCGACGAGCAGAAGGTCGATACCCTGAACGGCGACGAAAGCAAGCGCTTCATGCTGCACTACAACTTCCCGCCTTTCACCGTGGGTGAAGTGAAGTCCGTGCGCGTGTCCCGCCGCGAAATCGGTCACGGCCACCTTGCAGAACGAGCCCTCAAGGCCGTTCTGCCTTCTGTCGAAAGCTTCCCCTACACCATTCGCGTAGTGTCCGATACCGTGGAATCCAACGGTTCCTCCTCCATGGCTGCGGTATGCGGCGGCTGCCTCTCCCTCATGGATGCCGGTGTGCCGATCAGCGCTCCCGTGGCCGGCGTAGCCATGGGGCTCATCAAGGACGGAGACAGCTACACTGTTCTGACCGATATTCTCGGCGATGAAGACGCCCTCGGCGACATGGACTTCAAGATCGCCGGCACCGCCGAAGGCATCAGCGCCATCCAGATGGACATCAAGATCAACGGTCTGCCCACTGAAGTCATGGCCCGCGCCATGGAACAGGCCCGCGTGGCCCGTCTGCACATTCTCGACGTCATGGCCAAGGCCATGCCCGCCGTCCGTGAGCTCTCTCCCTATGCCCCTCAGCATGAGGAAGTGTTCGTGAATCCCGAGATCATCCGCATGATCATCGGCCCCGGAGGCAAGAATATCAAGGCCATCACCACAGCCACCGGCGCGGCCATCGATATCGAGGACTCCGGCCGCATCACCATCTTTGCTCCCACGCAGAAGTCCATGCAGGCAGCCAAGGAAATGGTGCTCTACTACGACCAGCATGCGGAACTCGGCAAGAACTACAATGCCAAGGTGAAGCGCATTCTGGAAATCGGCGCCATCGTGGAAATCCTGCCAAACCTTGAAGCTCTGGTACACATTTCCCAGCTTGACACCAATCGTGTCGAAAAGACGGAAGATGTGGCTCATCTCGGCGAAGACATGGTGGTCAAGGTCATTGAGATCAACGGCGACCGCATCCGTGCCAGCCGCAAGGCCGTGCTGCTGGAAGCTCAAGGAATCGAATGGAAGCCCGAGGATACCGCACGTCCTGCCAAGCGCGAGCGCAGCGAACGCAATGACGGCGAGCGGCGCGAACGCCGCAGCGAACGCCGCGAGCGTCCCCGCCGCGAACACAAGGAAGACTGACGACTTTCGGGGAACATCCGTTTTCCGCTTCTGATGAAACACGGAGCCACCGTCCTGCAACCAGGGACGGTGGCTCCATCCGCATACGGATACAGACGGAGACGTCACCGCCATCCGTTTTACATGGGCCACCTCTCCGTCTGAAATCGTCAAAAGGAAAAGCCCCGCACCCTTATGAGGTGCGGGGCTTTTGCCGCCTTTATGCGGAAATTTCATCCCTATCAGTCAGCAGCTTTCTTCTCCACGCCCTGGTCGTATTGACGAGCAGCTGTGAGATGGTCATGGGACCGATGCCACCGGGCACGGGCGTGATGGCGGAAGCCAGGGGCGCGACGCGTTCATAGTCCACATCGCCGCAGAGTCTGCCGTCCTCGCCCCGGTTGATGCCGACGTCTATGATGACGGCCCCGGGCTTGACCATATCGGCCGTGACGAAACGGGGTCTGCCGAGTGCCGCGACGATGATGTCCGCCTCTCGACAGACGGAGGCCAGATCAGGAGTGCGGGAATGACACATGGTCACGGTAGCGTTGTAATCGCGGCTGCCGAGCATAAGCGCCACGGGACGCCCCACCAGATTGCTGCGACCTATGACCACGGCCTTCTTCCCGACGGTGGAAATATGATAGTGATCCAACAGAGCCAGAATGCCTGCCGGCGTACAGGGCCGAAGTCCGGGCACATTCATGGCCACACGGCCCTGATTGACGGCCGTCAGACCATCCACATCCTTTTCCGGGCTGACGGCCTCGATGCAGGGACGGGCGTCCAACCCCTCAGGCAAAGGCAGCTGCAGCAGAATGCCGTCTATGGCCGGATTCGCGTTGAGACCGGCAATGAGATTCTCAAGCTCCCGCTGGGCAATGGAGGCCGGTCTGCGGCAGGAAATCGTATCGATGCCCGCATCGGCACAGGCTTTTTCCTTGTTGCGGACATAGACCTGCGAGGCAGGATCATCGCCCACAAGAATAACCGCAAGACAGGGAGCGCGTCCAGCTCTTTCCCTGTCCTTTTCTATTTCCTCACGCAGTGCGGCGCGTATGGACGCCGCCGTGGCCTTTCCGTCGAGAATCATGACTGTCCCTCCTTTTCCGGCCGGGCCGGACGCATGGGTTAGCGGTGAACGACGCTGCGCGGACGCGTTCCGTCAGCCTGACTGAGCAGGCCGTCCTTTTCCATCTGTTCCACGAAGCGGGCCGCACGGTTGAAGCCGATGCGGAAACGACGCTGAAGCAGAGAAATAGAGACCTTGCCGTTGTCCAGAACAAACTGAACGGCTTCGGCATAAATGGGATCGTCCACAATGTCGTTGCCCCGGGATGCAGGCTGACCGAAGTCCTCGGAGGCGTCGTCGGCATCGTCATTGCCGAACTCCGCAAAATCAATCTTGTAATTCGGAGGCTGTTGCTGTTTCCAGTATTCCACCACGGCGGACACTTCCTCATCACTGACGAAGGCACCGTGCAGACGCTGAATCATGCCGCCGTTGGGCTTGAACAGCATATCGCCCATGCCGAGCAGTTTTTCCGCGCCGACTCCGTCCAGAATGGTACGCGAATCCTGACTGCTGGTTACCTTGAAGGCAATGCGGCATGGGAAATTGGCCTTGATGATGCCAGTCACCACATCCACACTGGGTCTCTGCGTGGCTATGATGAGATGGATGCCCGCGGCTCGCGCGAGCTGCGCCAGACGGACAATGCTGCCCTCGACCTCCTTTCGCTTGACCATCATGAGGTCGGCAAGCTCATCCACGATGATGACAAGGAAGGGCATGTTGGAAAGATCTTCCGCCTCTCCCGTCTCCGAATCCATAGGAACGGCGCCGCCGGCTTCAACTTCGGCACGCAAACGCGCCTGCCTGTCGTTGTATCCGGTGATGTTGCGCACCTTGACCTTGGAAAAAAGAGAAAGTCGCCGGTTCATCTCGTCGATGGCCCAGAGCAGCGCATTCTTGGTCAGATCCATGTCCGTGACCACGGGATGCACAAGATGCGGCAGATCCGCATACATGGAAAGTTCCACACGTTTGGGGTCCACCAGAATCAACTGCACCTCATCCGGACGAGCGCGGTACAGCAGACTGAGAATGATGGCATTCAGACAGACGCTCTTTCCTGCACCGGTGGCGCCGGCCACCAGAAGATGCGGCATCTTGGCAAGATCGGCGGACACGGGACGACCGCCGGTATCCTTGCCCAGCGCCACGGTAAGCAACGACTTTGCCTGACGGAAATTCTCGTTCTCCACGATTTCCCGAAAGTGCACGGTGGAACGTTTTTCATTGGGAACTTCCACACCGACGGTATCGGTTCCCGGTACGGGAGCCTGCATACGTACGGATACGGCCTTGAGGGACATGGCCAGATCATTGGCAAGGTTGGTGATGCGGGTTGCCTTGACGCCCGGAGCGGGACGAACCTCGAACATGGTGACCACAGGTCCGGGGGTGATGCGGGCCAGCGTGGCGTGCACATTGAAATTCTTGAGACAGGTAATGAGCGCATTTCCCTGTCTGGCAAGCGTGATCTCATCGGGTCTACTGGCAAGATCCTCTTCGGGAAGAGGAGAAAGAAGATCCAGAGGAGGAAGAGTCAGCTCACGGCGCTTCGGAAGAACAGGCGCCGGCACCGAGGGAATGGCTGCCTCCAGTTCCTTCTGCATGGCCATGGCACCGGCTACAGCTGTCGTCACAGAGGCATAGGACTCATCCTTTACCTCCGAAAGCGAAGAAGTACCGGCAAGGGAAGCGGTGGGAGAAGTGGAACCGGTGGAAAACGACGAGGAAGAAGAAGCCGGAAACGCAGGTTCGGAACCATGTACCGGCTCCGGGGCTGCGCGTTTCTCCTCAGTCGAAGACGAGACCACGACGGCAGGAAAATCTTCCGAGGGAGAAGACGCTGAGGAGGCGGAAAGCGCCGCCAGGGCTGAAGGAGGCAGCTCGTCCTTGTCTTCAGCTGGTTCCGCACTCCCGGTCATCATCGCTTTTTCCCCGGAGACAGGCTCCGCGGAACCGCCGGTCGGGGACATCTCCACGGGATCGTCGAGTTCGAGTATGAATTCCGCCTCCTGCGGAGCATCGGGGTCGTTCTTCTGCGAAACGTTATCAGAATGGACTTCCGGTACGTTTTCCTGAGGTACGGATACCCGGACGACCGGTGCGGAATCGTGCTTCCCCCGCTCTTCCGGCCGTTCCACCAGACGAAGGAGATCACTGAGATTCTCCTCTCTTATGCCGGAAGTGCCTCCTTCCTGCACCGGATCATCCGTATGGATGTCGAGCATGGACGCTTCCGGCGCCTCCTCCCTCCTTCCACCCGTAACGATGTCGAGCACGGGCCGGGGACGCGGAGAATCTCCGCCCTTTTTCCTCAGACGTCCGAACGCGTCCGGCAGATGCCGCAGCGCGTCCGGCATACGCGGCACGGGCAGATCGAACGTCGTACCGAACGAGGGTATCTTTCTGATGATCCAGGACACAAACGCCGCAATGAGCGTCAACCACGAAATGCTGAAGGAAAGCTCCATGGCGATGAGAAAGACGAAGAGCCACAGGAGCAGAGAGCCTGAAGGACTGAAAAATATCAGCGAGAAGGCGGAAAGCCACTGTCCGGCAAGTCCGCCTCCATGAATGCCGTGCATGCCAAGGTCGAAGGATGATGCCGTCACGAGCACGCAGGCGAAGAGCATAATGTATCCGACCCAGCGATACCACTTGAGTACCAGCCATCGGGAAACGAGTCCTGCCCCTACGGAAAGGAAAAAGATCACCCACAGAAAGGATCCGAGACCGAAACTATCCACCAGAAAACCGGCAAGATAGGCTCCAAAAAGTCCTGCGGCGTTCTGAACGGAGGAAGCATCCATGCTGACGGCCTGATTGAAGGTGGGATCGCCGGCATGATAACTCCAGAGACTGAGCAGCATGAGCAGACCGCAGAAAAGAAAAAGCAGTCCGAGCAGTTCGCGTACCAGTCTGTGTCCGTACATGATGATCCCCTTCTACACGCAATGTGCTGCTTCGGAAACGGGTATGACGCCTTTTCCGCAAAAAACGAAAGCGCTGCCGGAAGGGCGCGAAACGTCCTGCCGACAGCGCGAAGAAAAAGGACGCGAATTAATCGCGGCCGAGATATTCGCGGGTGCGGGTATCGACCTTGACGCGATCGCCTTCATTCACGAAAATCGGCACCTGAATGACCACGCCGGTTTCGAGGGTGGCGGGCTTGGTCACGTTGGAAACGGTGTCGCCCTTCACGCCGGGTTCGGTCTTCACGACGGTCATGACCAGACTCACGGGAACTTCGATGTCGATGGGCTGTCCGTTGTAGAGCAGGACGCGGCACTGCTGGGATTCCAGCAGCCAGTCGGCCTTGCCGTCGGTATCGGCTTCGGGCAGGGAAATCTGTTCGTAGGTGGTCATGTCCATGAAGATGAGGTCGGAACCTTCACGATACAGATACTGCATGTCGCGCTGTTCCATATCGGGCTTGCCCACCTTTTCACCGGAACGGAAGGTATTGTCCACCACGCGGCCGTTCAGGATGTTGCGCAGCTTGGTGCGCACCATGGCGCCGCCCTTGCCGGGCTTGAAGTGCTGGAATTCAACGATTTCGTAGGGAGTGCCGTCGATCTCGATCTTCAGGCCGCGGCGAAAGTCAGTAGTGGAATACATGATGCCTCCAGGCAGAATATGGTATTTTTCATGACGTCCGGGCGCTTCATCATGAGCGCGTCCGGTCCCCGTAACGGGGATGATTTCCCATCGGAGCGGGAGTACTGCCCGCGGAATATTTGCCTTTTCCGCCGGAGCGGGCTACTCTCAGCTTTTTCCGCAAAGCAAGATATATTGTCCGATAGAGGCTCACTTTGTCAACTCGGGAGGCCCGCCATGTCCGACCTGAATACCGAAAAAAATAAGCGTCCCGCCCCGGTGCTGGAACTTCTGGCCACACTGTATACGCTGGAACAGCTGGAGACGTCCGCGCACGACATGCCGCAGCTGGCCCTTGCCGGACGATCCAACGTGGGCAAGTCATCGCTCATCAACGCCCTTGCCCGCCGCAGGAAGCTGGCCAAAGTCAGTTCCGAGCCGGGCAAGACCCGTTCCGTAAACCTTTTCAAGGTGATGCCCGACGGATTCTGCCTCACCGATCTGCCGGGATACGGCTACGCCAGACGAGGACATGAGGAAAGACGCAACTGGGCGGCGCTCATTCAGAAATATCTTGAGGAGACCAGAAGTCTCCGCGCGCTGGTACTGCTCATCGACTGCCGCATCCCCACGCAGGAATCAGACCGCATGATGGCGGATTTCGCCCGCTCACGCCATCTCCCTGTCATTGCCGTGCTCACCAAGGCCGACAAATGCACGCTGAAGGAGCGCTCGGCACAGCAGAAGATCTGGACAACCATTCTCGGCGGACAAAAGCCCGTCGTCGTTTCCTCAGTCACAGGACTCGGTCTCGATGAGCTGTGGGATCGTCTGCGGGAGACCGGCGCTCCCGCCCCTCTTTCTTCTTCCGAAGACAGCGCCTCCGCTGCCGACTGATACGCCATGCTCGACATCTCCATTCTCAACGACGCTCAGAGAGAGGCCGTCACCGCACCCGAAGGCCCCATGCTCGTCATTGCCGGCGCAGGCTCCGGCAAGACCAGAACCATAGTCTATCGCCTGGCCTGGCTTGCCGAACACGGCTTCGACCCGCACTCCATGCTGCTGCTGACCTTTACCAGAAAGGCTTCACAGGAAATGCTGCACCGTGCCGCAGGCCTCCTTGACAATCAGCTTCTCGGCGTACAGGGAGGTACCTTCCACAGCTTTGCCTTTTCCATTCTTCGCCGCTGGGCGCCGGACTGGACAGGGGGGACACTGTCCGTCATGGACAGCTCCGACAGCATGGCCGCCCTTCAGACCTGCAAGGAAGCTCTGAAGATAGCAAAGGGAGATCGCAGCTTTCCCCGTACGCAGGCAGTTCTCGGCCTGCTCAGCAAGGCAAGGAACAAGGAAATGGAACTGGAGGAGGTTCTCCGCCGCGAAGCGCAGCATCTGCTTCCGCACACCTCCGACCTCATCGCTCTCGGCGACGCCTACAGACAATACAAACGGGAACATGCCCTGCTGGACTATGACGATCTGCTCTTCGAGCTGGAGCAGCTTTTCATTGACAAGCCCGATCTTCTGCAGGCGCAGAAAATGCGTTTCCGGCAGATCATGGTAGATGAGTACCAGGATACCAACAAGGTGCAGGCGAGACTGGTGCGCATGCTGGCCGGCGAGGACGGCAATGTCATGGCCGTAGGCGACGACGCGCAGTCCATCTATGCCTTCCGCGGCGCGACGGTACACAATATTCTCGACTTTCCCAAACTGTTCCGGAACACGCGCATCATCCGTCTGGAAGAAAACTATCGCTCCGTTCAGCCCGTCCTGGACGTAGCAAACTCTCTGCTTGAGGGCAGCACCGAAGGATACAAAAAGCATCTTTTCTCCCGACGGCCCGTCCCCGACGGGAAGACCGTCACCCTGTACCGCCCTCTCAGCGATCTGAGTCAGGCACAGCTTGCGGCAAGGCGTATCGAAGAGCTGCTTGTCACTGTACCGGCCAGGGAAATCGCCGTACTCTTCCGTTCCGGATATCAGTCCTATCATCTTGAAATAGAACTGAACAAACGCAGCATCGGCTTCCGCAAATACGGAGGACTGCGCTACGCCGAAGCCGCACATGTCAAGGACGTCATGGCCTTTGCCAGACTGGTGACCAATCCTCTGGATCTTCCGTCCTTCGACCGCATCGCCGCACTCTCGAAAGGCATCGGTCCGAAAACCTCCCGCAAGCTCTTCACTCTTGCCTGCGGCGGTGACGAAGAAGCCCTGAAGAAAGCCTGCTCCCGCTGGCCCGACTTTCTGGAAAACATGGAACTCATCGCCGATCTGCGCATGAATACGCACCGTCCAGAAGACGTGGTCAACCGCATTCTCGAACATTACCGCCCGAAGATGGAGGAACTTTTCCCCGACGACTGGCCGAGACGACTTCAGGGACTTGAAGAAATGTCCACCATCGCATCTTCCTATGACGATCTTCAGCTCTTTGTGGCGGAACTCAGTCTCGACAGCCCCGAAGAGACTCCGGAAGACGAGGCCGAAGGCCAAAAAATCACGCTTTCCACCGTGCATTCCGCCAAGGGGCTGGAATGGTCTGCCGTACTCATCATCGATCTTGTGGAAGACCGCTTCCCCTCACGTCATGCCATGGTACGCCCCGAGGATTTCGAGGAGGAACGCCGGCTCATGTACGTGGCCTGCACCCGTGCCAAGGACACGCTTGATCTGTTCGTGCCGCTCAGCGTGTACAGTCGAAGCTCCGGCGGTCAGGAACCGACCTCTCCGAGTCCCTTTGTAAGAGAACTGCCATCGGACATTCTTGACGAAATCTATGAAAATTACGGCGGAGCATTGTCGAGGCGTCGCGTGAAGGAACAGGATCGTCCGGTGTTCGCAAGCTCTTCCTTCCATGCCCCTGCGCGTCGCTCCTGGCACTGGGATGAGAACGGAAACGAAAAGAAGACGTCCTTTCAGAGAAATGACGAGGACGACTGGCCGCCCAGAGAACGGGAAGACGCCTCTCCCCGCTCCCGTGAGGACGCCGACGACGCCTATATGGCCGCCGTACGGGAAGCCATGCGGCAGGGGCGCGCTTTGGAGGAAAATCCCGATGAAAAACCCCTCAGGAAAAAACTGGGCTACTGCCGTCATCGCCTGTTCGGCCGGGGAAAGATAGTGGAAGAGATTCCCCCGGACAAGTACCGTGTCAATTTTCCGGGTCTGGGTCTGAAAATCATTCTTGCCGATTATCTTACTCTGGAGCAGTCATGAGTCTTTCCTGCGAAGACGACATTCTCAGTATCATAGGAACCTTCTTTCCTGCCGGCCACCCTTCTCTTCTGCTCGATCGCGGAGACGACTGCGCCGTTCTGCGCTCCGGCGGACCACTGGCCGTCACGACGGATGTATTTGCCGAAGACAGTCATTTCCGAAGACGCTACTTTGAACCATTCGATATCGGATTCAAAGCCGTGGCCGTCAATGTGAGCGACGTCGGTGCAAGCGGAGCCTCCCCTTCGGGACTCACCATGGGACTTACTCTGACCGGCAGAGAGGATGAAACGTGGCTGTCGGGATTCTGTGCAGGCATGAAGGAGGTCTGCGACAAATTTTCCCTTGCCCTTTCCGGCGGCGATCTGGCAAGGGCGGACAAGATCAATGTCTGCGTCACGGCATGGGGAGAACTGCCGGAAGGGCTGCCGCAAGGGCTTCGGCGTGGAGCTGCCCGGCAAGGCGACATCATCTTTCTCGTCGGCAGTCCTGGTCTGGCCCGTCTCGGACTCACACTGCTGGAGGAATCATCCTCCGATGAGGACTGCCGACGCATCAGAATGTCGTGGCCAGACTCCTGCACAGCGCATCTGCGTCCCGAACCACTGGCCGGAGAAGGCATGGCCATAGGACGCTTTGCTCTTGAGCACGATCTTCAGAACAGCATAGGGCTCATGGACGTTTCCGACGGTCTGGCCCGCGATCTTCCACGTCTTCTGGCCTCGTCCCGATCGGGCCTCGGCGCGGATATTGTCCTGTCGCCGGATGATCTTTCCGACGAAATTCTGCATCATGCCGAAAACAGAGGCATATCCGCAGTGGATTTCGCCTTTGCAGGGGGTGAGGACTACGCTCTTGCAGGTACCTGCCCCGCACGGCACTGGCCGGAACTCGCCCGTGTACTTGCCGCCTTTCCGACCCCCGTCTTCGTCCTCGGAGAAGTCAGAAAAGGTCCCCTCACTCTCAACGGGCATCCCCCGATCTGTTCAGGATTCGATCACTTCTCCCGATGAACACGGAGCACGCCTTCATCAAGGCTTCACACTGGTCTCCTATGCCTTATAAGGCAACACAAAAAAGACATCTGCCGGAAGATCCGGCCCGAGCAAGGAGAATACGCCATGGAAAAGACAATGAACGCCACCAAGCACATTGCCCTGATCGCCCACGACAACATGAAGGAAAGCCTCATCGAATGGTGCGCCGAACATGCGCAGCTGCTGTCCCGCCATTTTCTCTGCGGTACCGGCACGACGGCCCATCTCATCAATGAAAGAACGGGGCTGCCCGTCACTCCCTACCTCAGCGGTCCGCTCGGCGGAGATCAGCAGATCGGAGCCAAAGTAGCCGAGGGACATATCGACATCATCGTCTTCTTCTCCGATCCTCTTACCGCTCAGCCTCATGATCCCGACGTGAAGGCGCTTCTGCGCATCGCACAGGTCTACGACATTCCCATCGCGAACAACCGGGCCACGGCCGATTTCATCATCACCTCTCCGCTTTTCAGCGGCGTCTACACCTACACTCCCCACATCCATTTTCCTGTAAAAAAGGATCGTTAGGAGAAAACGCACGAGGCACGACACATGCCTTTCCCTTGCCGAACGCATCACAGATCATAACAAAGGGCGGCGATTTCCGTTTTCCGGATCGCCTCCCTTATGCAAACATCGAACGTCCGAGTTTCCTTACTTACAGGATCAGCGGGACTCCCCTTCCCGCCTCTCCAGTTCTTCCAGGAGACGCTCCAGCGCCTTGCCGCGATGGCTGCGGGCCATCTTTTCCTCACGGGTAAGCTCGGCGCCAGTCCGTCCGCTTGCAGGATCAATGAACAGAGGATCATAGCCGAAACCGTTGCTTCCCGAAAGGCCGTCTGCAATGTGTCCTTCCCACGCTCCGCTGACCACGATGTCAGCCGGAGCGTCCTTCATGGAGGAAGGATACACCATGGCCATGCAGCAGCGGAAACGGGCCGTGCGTTTTTCGGCAGGCACATTCTCGAGCATGGTAAGGAGCTTGCGGTTGTTGCGCTGATCCACGCTCTCTCCCTCCACCTCGGGCCAGTCCAGACTGTAACGGGCGGAATACACGCCGGGAGCACCGCCGAGAGCGTCCACCTCTATGCCGGAATCGTCGGCCACGGCGGGAAGGCCGAGGGCATCGGCCACGGCACGGGCCTTGATGAGAGCATTTTCCTCAAAGGTGGAACCGGTTTCCGGCACTTCCGGAAAATCATCGGGCAGACTTTGCACATCAAAGCCGAAGCGGGCCAGGGGCTCGCGAAGTTCCTTCACCTTGCCCTGATTGCGCGTGGCGAGAATAAGCGTCTGAGGGAGCGTCATGGGGGTCTCCTTGCCGAAAGGCTGTTTTCATGGCAAAAAGGGATATCTCAGGCCAGTCCTGTTGACAAGTCAAGGCCTGCTCGAAGGGTAGTATGCTCAAAATATATTCCCAAAGTCTCGGCTGTCCGAAGACCCGTGTGGACACCGAACGTCTGCTGGGGTCGCTGGGTCCCGTTCTTACCGTGGATGCGCCGGAAAAGGCGGACCTTGTCTTTCTCAACACCTGTGCCTTCATCGCTCCGGCCGTACAGGAATCCGTGCAGACCATCCTTGAAATGATCGAGGATCTGAGCGCGATGCCCAAGGGGAAAAAGCCCTTCCTGGCCGTAGCGGGATGCCTTCCCGGCCGGTACGGCGTTGCCGATCTCAAAGGTGAGCTGCCGGAAGTCGACCTCTGGCTCCATACCGACGACATCGACACATGGGCGGATCAGCTCATCCGCGCGCTCGACCTGCCCCAGGCCGCAGACGGTCGTCTGCTCAGCACCGGCCCTTCCTACGCCTGGCTCAAGATAGGCGAAGGCTGCCGACACAACTGCTCCTTCTGCGCCATTCCCTCCATACGCGGCCGCTATGTCTCCGAACAGGCCGACAAACTGGTGACGGAAGCCGCCGCCCTCGTGGCCGACGGCGTGAAGGAACTCATCCTGGTCGCTCAGGACGTGACGGCCTACGGTACGGACTTCGGCAAGGATCCGCGTTTTCTGCTGGAAAAACTCCTTGCGCTGGACGGTCTGGCACGCCTGCGTCTGCTGTACCTGTACCCTGCAGGACTTACCCGCGAACTTCTGCGCTTCCTCAGCGAAGCGGGCAAGCCCTTTGTCCCGTATTTCGACATGCCCCTGCAGCACGCCCATTCCGACATTCTGCGGCGCATGGGGCGCCCCTTCTCCGGCAACCCGCAGGAAGCCGTGGACCGCATCCGCGACTTTTTCCCCGACGCCGCCCTGCGCACGACCATGATGGTGGGCTTCCCCGGAGAAACGGACGAACATTTCCGCACGCTCATGCGCTTCGTGGAAAAAAACCGCTTCCATCATATGGGAGTGTTCGCCTTCCAGCCTGAAGACGGCACCGAAGCCGCCTCCATGCCGGATCAGCTCGACGATGATCTCAAGCAGGCCAGAAAGGACGAACTCATGGAACTTCAAAGCGGCATCAGTGAGGAGATTCTCACAGGCTATGCCGGCGAGCGGCTGGAAGTGCTCGTTGATGAAAGTTCCGAAGAATGGCCCGGCCTGCATACCGGGCGTACATGGTTCCAGGCTCCCGACGTGGACGGGCTGACGTACATCAGCGGTCCCGGAGTGGAAAACGGCGCACTGGTGGAAGCAGACATTGTAGAAACAAGGGAGTACGATCTCGTAGCCCTTGTGTAAACAGAGGACTATCATGCATAAACTTCTGCTCTTTCTTTTCTGCTCTTTTCTTCTTGTCTCCTGCGTGCCTCCGTCGGGCACATCTCAGGACATCAGCGGCGCATGGATCGACGATCAGGAACGTCTCTACTATCTGGATGAAGACGGCGGTCTCGGCATTCCGGACCGCACGGCCGCTTCCGGCGTGCGCTGGACCATGGAAAACGGCGTGCTCACTCTTGCCACCATGGACAGCCCCGGCGGCGACGTCCGGGAACACAGACTTATTCTGAAGAAGTCAGGCTTAGGTCGCATGGAGTTCACCGACGCCGACGGATCAACCACCGTATGGAAAAGAAGCAATGCCAAGGTCGGCCGCATGGACGGAACGCTGTTCTACCGCGAACGCATGGCGCTTCCGCCGGAAGTCGTGGTCAGCGTACACCTGTATCCCCTGCATTCACCCATTCCCGTGGCCACCTCCATCATGCCGGTTTCCGGCAACGGTCAGCTTCCCTTCCGGGTATATTATCTGGAACAGACCCTCGACGCGCAGGTCCGCCTCACGGCCTCCATTCTCTACAGCGGAGAAACGCTGTTCGCCACGCAGACCGACGAAGTGGTCTCCGTACCCGGACAGCCCAACGTACTCATATACCGTACCATGCAGGGGGAACATCAGCTCCCCCCTCTCGAAACGCCGGCCAGCTACAAGGGCACGCTGAAAAGCGGTGACAAGCAGGTCAGCGTTCACCTCTATCTTGAAGACGGCGGACTCGCCCTGCTCACGCAGGACGGCGACCGCAATCAGTACATGGGCACGTGGATGGAAAAGGACAGAAACCGGACCATCGAAGTCACGCGAGGCATGCTCAAGCCCGTCACCGCCACGCGTGAAGCCGGAGGAGGCCTGCTTCTGCACGGTCTCTCCTCCCAGCCCGTGGAACTCAAGCCCGCCGACATTCCCTGGCCCTCCCAGGGATTTCTTCTCGAAGGCGAACTGCGCTCCCAGAACGGGAGCCCCGTCTTTTCCGAATGCAATTCCCAGAGAGACATTCCTCTGCTGACGACCGGCAAGGGCTACAGTCAGCTCAGCCAGATCATGCAGGAAAACGGCAGTGCCTCCGTCGTGCTTGAAGGACGCATGCAGGACGGACACCTCGAAGCCTCCAACGTATTTATCGTCAGAAAGGGCGGCGTCTGTTCCACGGAAAACTACGCCTCCGCGCCGCTGCTCGAAACCTACTGGCGCCTGCGTGAAATCAACGGCAAGCCCGTCACCATCTATCCCGACCAGCCCGAACCGCACCTCATTCTCCGCGACAACGGACAGGCCTCCGGCTCCGACGGCTGCAATAATTTCTTCATGTCCTGGCAGCGCAAGGACAACTCCATGACCTTCTCGGAAGGCGGCTCCACCCTGCGCCTCTGCCCGCAGGGCGAAGAACAGGCCCGGGCCATGCATGAAATGTTCTCGAAGGTGGATGAATGGAACATCAACGGTTCCATGCTGGAGCTGCGCTCGGACAACAGCATCGTCGCCGTGCTTGAAGCGGTGGACATGTAGGAAGATTTTACCGCACGCGGGAACGGATGACAAAGAAGGCCTGCCATTCAAAGGAATGGCAGGCCTTCTTTGTCGTTACCGAAAAGAGTATGACGTGAACATCCCGTTCCGCACTCGCCGATCAACTACAGCGTACACAGATAGGGATCGTCCTGCAGAAGATAATTCTGCACGTAATCCTTCACGCCGTCTTCCAGAGAGTGGAACTTCACTGGGCATTTTTCGCGTTCAAGCCAGGACATGTCGGCTTCGGTGAAGTACTGATACTTGCCCTTGAGATGCTCTGGCATATCGAAGTATTCGATGTTCTCCGGCACGTCCATGGCGGCGAACACGGCCTTTGCCAGATCGTTCCAGCTGCGGGCGTGTCCGGTACCCACGTTGAAAACGCCGTTGCACGAAGGCGTTTCCATAAACCAGCGCATGAGTGCGGCGCAGTCCTTGGAATACACGAAGTCACGCACGGATTCTCCGTCGCCGTACTGCGGATGATCCGACTTGAACAGACGTATTCTGCCGCTTTCCCTCACCTGAGGAACGGCGCGGCACACCATGCTCATCATGCTGCCCTTGTGATATTCGTCGGGACCGTATACATTGAAGAACTTGAGGTTCACCACTTCGCCGAGCAGCTTGTGCTGCATGCACCACATATCAAACAGCTTCTTGGAATAGCCGTACATATTCAGCGGACGAAGCTTCGGCATGAGTTCCAGAGAGTCGGAGAAGCCCAGCTCGCCGTCGCCGTAGGTGGCGGCGCTGCTGGCCGTGATGAAACGGGCTCCTGCCTCAAGGGCGGCAAGGCACACTTCCACGGTATAGTGAAAGTTGTTCTCCATCA
Source organism: uncultured Mailhella sp. (assembly GCA_944323575.1). Classification (GTDB taxonomy): domain Bacteria; phylum Desulfobacterota; class Desulfovibrionia; order Desulfovibrionales; family Desulfovibrionaceae; genus Mailhella. Next base: position 46,550 of record CALUTB010000001.1, read on the forward strand.
GAAAATCCGCATTTCGTTCCGTAGTGGAGGAACACGCGCCCATATGGATCACGCATTCCACGCCTTCCAGCTTCTTGCCGGAACGAAGCTTCTCCAGAAAGGCATCGCGATGCATGTAGTTGCTGTAGCGCAGGTGGGAAAGGTTCTTCCATTTTTCCGTGGAGGCAAGATTGTCCACCACGAGAATGTCGTCCATGCCCTGCCTGTTCAGTTCCCAGATCATGTTTGCGCCGATGAGGCCGGCGCCGCCGGTGACGATGATCATGCGTGCCTCTTCAAGGTGGCTTTTGTGGTCTGCACGAGAGTAATGCTGCCGTCGGCGTTGTGACGGGCATCTATGCCGAACATGATGACGGTATGCAGAAGCGGACGACCGAACAGAAAATCCAGCATCTCCTTCCTGACGTGTCCTTTTTCCATGACCAGCTCACGGAAGACTCTGTCGTATTCCACCACTTCCACAAGGGCACGACGGGCGGCTTCCTGCTCCTCAAGATGCGAGGCAAGCTCGATGAGTGCCGCATAGTTGCAGCGGGCTTCATGAGCTTCCACGGAATCCATGAGCCATGCGGGAGCATGAAGAAGTTCAAGAATGCTCCGGCGATCAAGTCTGTCCTCTCCCTGCATGGAAAGAAGCGCGGACGGATCGTCGCAGAACAGCGCCCGGCACTCCGCAGGATGGCGGTCATGAATGAAGCAGCGGTTGTCCTCCATGAGAAAACGACAGGTCCAGTCGTCGGGACGGGAACCGAAGGGCGCGGCTATCTTGACTATTTCTTCCGGCAGCGGAACCACATGATCGTTGGATGTGTCCCGCACGAGTTCGCCGGCACGGAACGTGCACAGATCCTGCAGCTGAAGCACCCCGTCCACAAGAAGAGGAGCGTCTTCCTTATGAAGTGCCGGACCGCCTTTGCGGCAGCAGGTTCCGCACTGGCGGCACTGATGATTCTCGCTCATGATATCCTCACTGGAGCGTTTCCATGATTGTCCTTCCGAACGGGAAACTTTGCCGGAATCATTCCGGCACTTCCCTTTGCCGGGAAAAAGGAGACTCGCACTGCTGTCCCCCTTTCTCCACCTCCCGAATCAGAAGACGTTACCGGTCGAGTCCCTTATACAGTCTCAGTCGCCGGATACGCACCCGGCGATACTGTATATGAGTCTCCAGCATATTCTTTTCCTGGTGCAGCGCGTGAATTTCCTGCGGGAACACGATACCGTTTTCCACATCTTCGGCATCCATGAGTTCCCGTATTCTTCTATCGCATTCCTTCTGCACCGAGCCGATGAGCTCCATCTGAGCCTCAAGCTCAGAAATCGTCTCCGGCAGCGGGTTCCGGAGGAAGTTCTCCATAGACTCCGTGAGCAATGACGCGTCTGCGCGCGGGTTTTGCATCTTCTGTCTCCTGCTCCACCCTGCGTTTCAGCATGGGGCGGGGAAGCGTATTGTACATATTCCAGAATGCCGGGAACAGACCGGTCATCACTCCGGGATTGGAAAGATGAAGATTGGGTCTCAAAAAGGCTCCCAGGGCATAGGCCATGGCCCACTGTGCGGAAGGAGCCACCCAGGAGCCGGGCACCGTCTCTTCCACGGGAACGAGCACACCCTCCTTCTCCTCCACTCCGCAACGGGAAAGGAAGGCAGTGACAAGATGCCTGTCCTCCTCGGACAGTACGGGCAAAGAAACCTTCATCCCCTCGTGTGCGGCGGCGGCCATGATCACCGTGCAAAGAGGCAAAAGCTCGGGACAGCTTGCAAGCACTTCCTTCATGACTTCCGGAGCCGGAGCGGCAGTCTCGCGATCCTTGCCCGTGCATTCCACCTGAAGAGAGCCGTATCTTACATTGAGTCCCGCCCCGCGCAGAATCTCTTCCACAAGGGAAGAAGCCGTATTGCTGCCCCACACGCCTTCCAGCACGGCATGACCGCCGTTGAAGCCGGGAAACATGAGTACTGTGGCGGCAACCGAAGCATCCATGGGCACCACGGGCTGCGCGGGCACGGAAATCTCCCCGCGCTCAACACTGACGTCGCGACCGCTGCGCACGACCTTCAGGCCGCATCCGGAAAGCACCTCCAGCACCAGGGGCAACAGACGAGGCTCATGTTCAGGCAACGTCAGACGGCATTCCGTTTCCCAGAAAGGAGAAGCCAGAACCAGAGCAGCCACGAAATCTTCAGGAAGATCGTCGGCAAGACGGATCTGACGAGGCATAAGACCGGAACATTCCATGCGGACAGGCAGACCGTCCTGAGTCGGAATGACATTGGTCAGACGAACGCCGAGCTGCGGCAGAAAATGACGCAGAGGCGCGATGTCGAGAAAACGAAGGGAGCTGTCGCCGGTAAGCTTGAGTCTTGCGGGCATGCCTATGCACAGGGCAATGACGAGCCAGAGATTGAAGGCGTCGTCGCCTACATGGATGACCTTGTCCATGTTGCGGACGAGTCCCCTGCCGCCTCGGCTCTGCACATCGCCGTTTTCTTCCCACCAGAGCTGACCGCCTATCTGATTGAGCGCCTTCACACCGCTCACGACGGCATCCGTAAGAGGAACGCGTGACACGGACGTCTTCTGCCCGGAAGCGGCGGCCACGGCCAGCCAGCAGCGGGCGGACACGGTATCGGAAGGAGCGGGAATGCTGATATCCACGGCTTCGCCGTTGGGAGCCAGATTATAATATCCCTGCTCCTCCTCCATGCGGGTCAGAGGTTCGATGGTCTGGAGAAGAACAAAAAGATCCCGGGAAAGGCGATTGTCCCTGGCAAGGCGGGCCGCCTTGCCTTCCCATGCGGTGCGCAGAGCCTTTTCCGTCTCAGGAGCGAGGCGTCCGCCGCGGCGCAGGCGGGCAAGCATCTGGGCACGACGCATCACAAGATGCAGAATGTCGTTGTCCAGATCCATGATGGCTCCGAGATCGCCCTTGCGGGAAGGAACTCTATCCGTACGCGGCCGAAATACGTCCTTCTTGAAGTCTCTGCGTCCTTCGCGACGCCCGTCATCACCGCGCTCTAAGCGGCGCGACCGGACATTTTCCGAATATTCCCGACGGCGGTCTTCACCGCGCTCGCCGTCGTTTTTTCTGAAGGAACGCCTGGCGAAATCCTTTCTGTCCTCGTCCCTATTGTCCATGTCAAATCCTGCTTTGATCTGTGCGTGGCGCGTCGGCGGGCGCGCACGTCGTTTCAGAAGGGGCGAAAGACGAAGCCGACGCCCCGGATGATCTCCCCGTAACTTCTGACCTTCTCATTCAAAAAAATCAGAACGAACGGATATGATATCCCTATTACATTCCGCCCGCAAGCCCTTTGCCCGCACCTGTCCCGGAACACTTCACGAAGAAGAAAAAAAGGCATATGCTTCTTCCTCACGTTCCGCAGAAAGGACGTTTCTGCCGTAAATCTCCCGCAAGAGAATCAGCTTCATGGAACAGCTCACCCCCTTCGATCGTCTTTTCCAGTCCTGCGGACGAATATGGCACATCCGCCGCGCCGACATGGACAAACTCTGGGCCGACATGGATCAGAAGGAAGGCGGAGAAGACCGTCTTCCCTATTGGAATGAAATATGGCCCTCCTCTCTGGCTCTGGCCGGATGGCTTGCGGAAATGCAGGACGACATCAAAGGAAAGCCCTGCCTCGACATGGGATGCGGACTCGGCTTCACGGCGCTGCTCGGTCAGTGGCTCGGCGCCTGTGTGACGGGCATGGACTACGAAACCGAAGCCCTGCGCTACGCCGAAATCAATGCCCGCCTCAATGCCGTGGAAGGCGTGCGCTTCGAAGTCATGGACTGGCGCAATCCCACGCTGCCGCCGGAAAGCTTCGACCGCATCTGGGCCGGGGACATCATGTATGAAAAGGACTTCGCCGACCCCATTGCGGCCTTTCTTTCCTCCATCCTGAAACCCGGAGGCCGCGCCTGGATTTCCGAACCCGGAAGGGATGTCTTCCATCATCTGCTCGACACGCTTCCCGCACACAAGCTCCGCCACAAGCGGATCTGCTCACTTCCCGTTTCCCCGCTCACGGAACAGGACGTTCCGGTTCCCGTCACCATCTGGGAAATCGCCAGATAATCAAAAGGCGATCTGAAAAGGCCGCCTTTTTTCAGCCCCGGCGTCACAACCGAGCACAGAGTCTGTCCGCCAGAAGCTCCGCAGCTTTCCGCGAAGACAAAAAGCTGACGTCAATCTTCCGGCTGTTCATTTCTTCATAGAGCGGGAGACGCTTCAGGCTTCTTTCCAGCACATCCGGGTTTCTTTTGCCGTCATCAATATCCCTGCGCAAGCGCTCTCCAAGTGCCTGCGGCGAAGAGATAAGCGTAAAAAGAGAAAAGCGGACGTTAGCAAGATCGAGCCTTTCGAGTACATTTTCCACGATCGAGGTCTCATGCATGACCCAGCAGAAGATGACATAGCGATATGCAGAACAGTGCAGAAAGCTGTTCAGAAGATGGGCTATGTTGCCGAGCACCATGGTCCGAGTCTCGTCGTTGACCACGAACGGCGACATGTTCCAGCACCAGTCCCCGTCCAAAAAGACCGAGGGCTGCAGGATGCGAAGAAGTTCCCGGCATACGGACGTCTTTCCGACACCCATCGTCCCGTTGACGAACATAAGGTCCTTCATGCCTCTCCCTCTTCTGCCATCTCAAAAAGCGGCCCGTCCGGATTCAGACGAACCGCGGAACATCGTGCTTCACAAAACGCCCGCCGAAAAATCAGCGCACGAACATGGCGTCGCCATAGGAAAAGAAGCGGTACTTCTCCCGCACAGCCTCGGCGTAGGCGGAAAGAATGCGCTCCCGCCCGCAGAGAGCAGCCACAAGCATGATGAGTGAAGACTGGGGCAGGTGAAAATTGGTGATGAGGTGATTCACCACCTGGAAGCGGAAGCCCGGATAAATGAAAATGTTGGTCCAGCCGTGCCATCCACCTTCGGGAATCACGCCACCGTTCTGCGCCGCACAGCCTTCCAACGTACGGCAGGAGGTGGTGCCCACGGCAATCACGGGGCGACCCGCCGCCCCGGCCTCACGCACGGCGGCCGCCGTTTCCGACGAAATTTCCACATACTCGCTGTGCATGGGATGTTCTCGAATATCTTCCTCGCGCACGGGGCTGAAGGTGCCGTACCCCACATGCAGGGTCACTTCCGCCCAGCCGATGCCGCGCTGCAAAAGCTCCTGCCTCAGCGCATCGGTAAAATGCAGTCCCGCCGTCGGCGCGGCTACGCTGCCGGACTTGTCCCTGTCGGCATAAATGGTCTGATAGCGGGCGCGATCCTCGAGGCTCTGCTCACGCTTGATATACGGCGGAAGCGGAAGACGGCCTATGCGGTTCATGCATTCCACAAGGTCTCCCTTCCAGAACAGCATGACGTCATGCTGACCGAACTCCTTTTTCTTCAACACTTCTGCGGCGATGCAGTCGTCGAAGGTCAGCCGGTCTCCCGTGCGGATGTTGCGGGAGGGACGGAGCAGCACTTCCGCCTGCGCATGACTCCAGCCGTCGCTTTCGGTCACGGCACAGACTCTGAGCAGCGGAGGCGGCGTCAGAAGAAGAAGCTCCGCCTTGCCTCCGGTCGGTCTCTGTCCGAAAAGACGGGCCGGCACGACGCAGGAATTGTTGGCCACCAAAAGCGATCCCTCGGGGAGAAAATCCGCCAGACGGGAAAAGGTGGAATGAATGTTTCTTCCGCTCGCCCGATCCAGCACCATGAGACGCGACGCCCCGCGTTCCTCAGTCGGATACTGGGCAATGCGTTCCTCGGGAAGCTCGTAATCATAACTCGACAGCTGAAAGTCGGATTCGTTCATGATTATTCCATGGCCTCGCGGCCTGTCGAAAAAATAAGGACGGAAGAGCTGGAGCATCCCGCCCTTCACGGCGGGATACGCCAGCCCATGCATTCTGAAAAATCAAAAGGTTATTTTTCCGCCACAGCGACATCGCTGTCAAGCAGAGAACGGACGCTGGCCACGGTCTGCATAAACCTTGCACGCTCGGCTTTCGACACGGGGGCGGAACGCGCGCCGGAAAGGCTGTCGGGGTTGACGAACTTGCCGTTCTTCATGACGCGAAAATCCAGATGCGGTCCGGTAGCGGTACCCGTCGCGCCGACAAAGGCCACGACTTCGCCCTGATCCACCTTCTGGCCGACCTTGAGGGAAGAGGCAAAACGGGAAAGATGCGCATACTGCGTTTCGATGCCGCCGCTGTGACGGATGACGAGCGTATTGCCGTAACCGCCCTTCCAGCCCTTGAAGGTCACCTTGCCGGCGCCGAGAGCCTTGACCGGCGTGCCGCGGGGAGCCGCATAGTCCACGCCCTGATGCGGACGAACCTTGCCGAAAATGGGATGCTTGCGGTGCATGGTGTAGCCGGAGCTGACGCGTGTGAAGTTGAGCGGAGCCTTGAGAAATTCCGTTTCGAGGGAGCTGCCGTCGGCGGCAAAGTAGTGAGCCGTGCCGCTCTTGTCCACAAAGCGGAAGGCTTCAAAGGCAGTTCCGTCATTGACGAAGCGCGCGGCGATGATGTCGCCGTAACGACGGAAGTCGTCGCCGAGATATTTCTTTTCCACGACCATCTCGAAGGTATCGCCGTCCTGCACCTCGTTCACGAAGTTGATCTGATGACTGAATACTTCGGCCAGTTCCACGGCCAGATTGGCGGATTCTCCGGCATCGGCCATGGCCTCGAACAGAGAAGAATGAATGACGCCGCTCACGCGGACAAGCTTCGTATCAAATTCAAAGACGTCCACGCGCGCCGTGAATCCATCTTCGGTGCGCTCAACGACGAGACGGCTCTCTTCGTTGATGTCATAGCAAAAACGATTCGCGGTTCCGGACTCCTTGTCGCGCTCCACGCTGAACAGATGCCCGGGAATGAGTCTGTTCAGAGAAAAAACGGCAGAGGCGGCCTTCACGGCCTGATCCGTCTCATTGGCGTTCAGCCACTTGAGAAAAAGCGCTCCGGCATTGTCGCCGCTGCGGATGGCGCTGCGGAACACCTGCGTGCCGCAGCCGGAATCCTCCACCATGTACCGTTCATCCTCTTCCCACGGCACGGCTTCGGAATAGTTCGGTATGCACATGCCTTCTCTTGAGGAAAGAAAGGCACTCAGTGAATCATCATATCTTGCGCCTGCCCCCGCATCCTCTCCGGACAGCCCGCCTTCGTCCCAGAAATCCCTCATCCAGGAAAGCCCGCTGCCGAGAGAAGCAAGCTGCGTCTGCTGCGGCTGCGACACCTCGATGCATCCTGAAAAATCATGAGGCTTCACGGTCTCAGCAAGCAGTTCCGTACCGTTCTGTTCGAATCCGGCCGTCATGAGAAGCGAAGAACTCTCCTGATTCCGGGAAAGAAAAACGGCTCCGGCAGTGAACGCCGAGCCGACAAGCACACAACAAAGCACACGGGAAAAGAGCGTGCGGAAGATTTGATATTTTTTTATCATAACGCCTGACGCTTCATGGCTGACAATGCAAAGGGGGAAAAGAAGAACGCCCAGACAGTATATAACCAAGAAACTGCTTGTTTATGCAAGCGTTTTCTGGTAAAAAAATTTATGCCCGGCAGTCTGTACAGACAGTCACATCCATATGTCGGATGATGTAAGTATCTTTATGATTTCCCTATGTTATGTACATCATCCCCACTGAGTTCCGAGAAAAAAAAATTTTTATCCGCAAATCCACTCATGAGCATTGTTTCCAGCTTTCCCCGGGATCCGGACGGTAAAGGAAGACAGAAGAACAAAAACTTCGTCTTCTCCGGGACCACGCAGAATTCCGACGTCAGACTTGTCCGCAACACCCTTGTCTGGCATCTCAGCGACAGCATGCCGGAGTATGTTTCCCCGCTCTCCTTTCAACTGCGGGAAATCAGTGACGAGCGAATACTGACCATTTTCACGCCTCACGAACGCTTCTTCCTTTGGTACGACGTCAGGGATCTGGAGCGGGCCGCATATGACGCCTTCGGAACCCGTACATCCTTCTGCTGCGACTGGCCCCGCAGATCCGCGACGCTTCCGCAATCAGCAACGAAACGGGAATACGGATTCGACCTCTTTCTTCTGAACGGCGACAACAGGGGAACCGTCCGACTCTTTCGAAGCGCCCTTGTCCGTTCCTCCGCCCCGGTTCTGTTGAAGGCTCCTTCCGGTTCAGAAAAAACACATCTTCTCCAAGCGGCATACCGACATCTGCAGGAGCGTTTCCACGGCAATGTTCTTCTTTTCGGCAGTGAGCTGTGCCCGGCTGAAAACACCCCAGCGCTGCCTCGTCCGTCGGAACGACCATACAGCGTCGTTCCGGTCGATGATCCGCAGTTTCTGGAAGCGTCTGCCGCAGTGCAAAGAATGCCGGCCTCCTTTCTCGATCTTCTCTCCGGACAGGTTCTCTCCGGCGACGGCGCTCTCATCGACGAACTGCACAACGGACTTCTTTCTCATCTTTCTCTGCTCCTGTCCGCTCCCGATCAGGACATACGGATGCGCTTCACGCAAATGCCCATGAAAAGAGCCGGACTTCCTGATCATCGGGATACGGCTCTTCTGCCGGTACGCCGCTGTCTGAAACTGCATCATATTCAGGGCATCCCGGAACATATGCCGTCTTCGTTACGAACAAAGCGGCCCCCTGCCTTTACCCTCGGCAATGAACAGCATTCTGAACTCCTCCTACTCTGCCGTGCCGGCAGATACAGATGCCATCCTCGCGGCCGTGGCGGCAAACTATGGCTGTACCTCCGCTCAACTTATGGAAAACAAAAGAGAAAAAAATTTACGCCGCCGCGTCAGCCAGGCATATATTCATGCCGGACCATTCTCGGAGAAAACTACCCGGCTCAGGGACGCATCTTCGGAGAAAGAACCACCAGCATCATCATGTATCCCAAGAAAAAAATTGAAAAATTCAAAGTTATGAACAAAGATGCACACATTCTGCTCACAAAGCTGACGAAACATTGCACATATGACGCGCCGGGAGGCCCCGCCCGGTTGTAAATGAGCGTCATCTTCCTGACAGTTTCTGATTTTGTTCCTATAAAATTGATTTAATTCAATCTGTTAAAGAAGATAGGAACAAATTATCCACATTAAACCCTCTACTACAAGGAATAACTATGTATTTGACCGTAAAAAAGGAACAGATCATTGAAGGCCTGCAGAAAGCGGCATCCATCATTCCCAGCAAGGCAGGTGCCGCTTATCTGCGTTCGATATGGCTTCAGGCACTCAAAGGAGGTGACGGTGACCGGCTCACCATCATGTCCACGGACGTGAACATCGAATTCACGGGGACCTATCCCGTAGAAATCAGGGAGGAAGGTACTGCGGGCGTCAACGGACGCGCCTTCGTGGAACTTCTGCGTCGTCTTCCCGGAGGAGAAATCACGCTCCGTCTTGATGAGGAGTCGCACATTCTGTCCGTGGAACAGGGACGCCGTTCCTATAAACTTCCTACAGTAGACCCCGTCTGGTTTCAGCCCCTTCCCCCCTTCCCTGAAGAAGGCGCAGTGCTCTGGTCCGGTGATTTCTTTCAGGACATCATCGACAAGGTGGCCTTCTGCATCAGCGATGACGACAGCGCGGAAGGCCTGGCCTGTCTTTATTTCAAGGCCGGTGAAGAAGGAAAGGTGGATGCCTGCGGTCTGAACGGACATCAGTTTGCCATGGTGCGCTTCATCAACGACGAGCTTGCCCGCCTGCTTCCTGAAAACGGCCTGCTCATTCAGAAGAAGTATGTTAATGAACTGCGCAAGTGGCTCGGCAGCGACGAGGTCATGCTGAACATCAGCGAACGCCGTTTCCATATCCGTACCGGATCCGGCAGTGAGACACTGAGCATTCCCCGCAGCGCCAACTTCAGCTATCCCGACCATCTGAGCTTCCTTGCCAGACTGGACGGAGCGAACACCTCCCAGCTTGACGTGGATCGCCGGGAAACGATGGATGCTCTTGATCGTCTGCTCATTTTCAACAACGACAGCGATCGCTGTACCTACTTCCGCTTCTCTCCCCGGGAAGTTGAGCTTTCCGCTCAGGGACAGGAAACCGGTTCCGCCACCGAGCATCTGGAAGGTACCTTCCAGGGGGATCTGGAACTCATAGCCTTCCCCACCCGCAGTCTGATGGACATTCTGGGACATTTTCAGTCTTCCAGTCTGCATTATGTGTTCACCGGAGCGGAAGGTCCCTGCGGCATCACAGGTTCGGACGACGCTGAGTACACCGTCATACTCATGCCCATGAAGATCGCGGAATCCTCCTACTATACCGAGGAGGAATAGCTGTTCTGCGGACAGGGAACATACATTCCCTGTCCGCCTTTTTTATATCTGCGGCAGGCAGTTGAAAAGGTTCCCTTCCTGTTTAGAGCCTTCAGGAGCCTGTCTGAGCTGATTTCGTATATCAGCCCATCCCCTGCACAGGGGTTTGAAGTTTTCTTTGTTTTTGTATATACTGAAAGACCCTTGACGCCCCGGAATCTCCGGGGACAACAAATATCATTCAGGAATTCCCATGACCCAGGAAAATCTCCGGTCCGGCAAAAGCTCTTATGACGCGTCCGCCATCACGGTTTTGGAAGGTCTGGCGGCAGTCCGCAAGCGCCCGGCCATGTATATAGGCAGCACCGACAGCCGTGGTCTTCATCATCTCGTCTACGAAGTGGTGGACAATTCCATCGACGAGGCCATGGCCGGCTTCTGCAACAAGATAGAAGTCATTCTGCACATGGACAACAGCGTCACCGTGCGTGACAACGGCCGCGGCATTCCCGTGGACATTCATCCCAAGCTGCGTATTCCCGCCGTGCAGGTGGTCATGACGAAGCTCCATGCGGGCGGCAAGTTCGACAACAACGCCTACAAGGTATCCGGCGGTCTGCACGGCGTGGGCGTTTCTTGCGTGAATGCGCTGTCCTCCTGGCTGGAAGTGACTGTCCGCCGCGACGGCAAGCGCTGGCGTCAGCGTTACGAACGCGGCGTTCCCGTGACCAAGGTGGAACCACTGGGAGATGCCGAAGGACACGGCACGACCGTGCGCTTTCTGCCGGATGAAGAAATTTTCGAAACCACCGTCTACTCCTTCGACATTCTGAAGAAGCGCTTTGAAGAACTGGCCTACCTCAACAAGGGGCTGACCATCATCTGCAACGACGAGCGCACCAACGAAACGCACACCTACCATGCCGAGGGCGGTCTGGAGCAGTTCGTCAAGGATCTGAACTCCAATGAAGCGGGCCTTCATCCCATCATCAGCGGCGAAGGCGTGCAGGACAACGTCACGGTGGACTTCGCGCTTCAGTACAATTCCGGTTTCAATGAAAAGACGCTGACGTTTGCGAACAATATCCGGACGCATGAGGGCGGTACCCATCTTGCCGGCTTCAAGACTGCTCTCACCCGTGCCATCAACAACTACGTGAAGAGTCAGCCCGATCTGCAGAAGAAGCTCAAGGGCGACAGTCTGTCGGGTGACGACGTCCGTGAAGGTTTGACGGCCATCATCAGTGTGAAGCTCCCTCAGCCTCAGTTCGAAGGGCAGACCAAAACCAAGCTCGGCAACAGTGAAGTCGTCGGCATTGTGAACGGCGTCGTATACAACGCACTCGACGTGTATTTTCAGGAACATCCGAAAGACATACGCGTCATCATAGAAAAGGCGACGGAAGCGTCCCGTGCCCGCGAGGCCGCCCGTCGTGCCCGTGAGCTTGTCCGTCGCAAGGGTGCCCTGTCAGACAATTCCCTGCCCGGAAAACTTGCCGACTGCCAGAGCAAGGATCCTTCGGAGTGCGAGGTCTTCATCGTGGAAGGCGATTCCGCAGGCGGTTCCGCCAAGCAGGGCCGCAATCCCATGACGCAGGCCATTCTTCCGTTGCGCGGAAAAATTCTGAACGTGGAACGCGCCCGTTTTGACCGTATGCTCGCCAGCGATGAGATCAAGAACATGATCACCGCCATGGGCGTGGGCATCGGCGAAAACATGGATTACTCCAAGCTTCGCTACCACAAGATCATCATCATGACCGATGCCGACGTGGACGGCGCGCATATCTGCACGCTCATGCTTACCTTCTTCTTCCGTTACTATCCAAAGCTCATCGAGGAAGGGCATATCTATATCGCCCAGCCTCCGCTCTACGGCATCAAGAAAGGCAGCAATACCGTCAAGTTCCTGAAGGACGACAACGAACTGGATGAATTTCTTCTGCAGCGTCTTTCCGACGGCGTCTCCGTGACGACGTCCGACGGAAAGGTGTACCGGGGAACAGAACTCATCGGTCTGCTCAAGAACATAGACGATCTGGAAAAGTGCATGACGGAGGCGGAAAACTCCGCCATTTCCCGAGAACTGTTCCTCGCCTTTCTGCGTTTTGAGGAACAGCTGAGTCCCGATGTCGCCGACAGGGAGCTTCCCGAGAATTTCCGCGTATGGATGGAATCCCAGGGGTATGCGGCCGGATTGGAGGTCGAGCATCTGGAAGATGACGAACGTGCCTTTCTTGTCTTTGAGAACAAAAGCGGACATCGTACGCGTCTTGCCGTGGAATTCTTCCATTCCCGCATGTACAGGCACGCTCGTCAGGTCTGGAAGAATCTGGAGCAGGCATGCGGCAACTTCCCTGTGAAGCTCTCCAGTTCCGAATCCACCCGTCATGTGGGAGACTACTTCGAACTGCGGGAATCCGCCTATGCCGAAGCCCGCAAGGGATTCAACATCCAGCGTTACAAAGGCCTCGGTGAAATGAATCCCGAACAGCTGGAAATGACCACCATGAACCCGGAAAAGAGAGCGCTTCTTCAGGTCAGCATAGAGGATGCGCAGGCTGCGTCCGACACCATCGAGGAACTCATGGGAGATCGTGCGGATCTGCGTCGCGACTTCATTATCCGCAATGCACTTTCCATGGAAGATCTCGACATCTGACGATGAAAATGAAACTGCGCTGCTTTTTTCGTGAAGCGCGCGGTTTCGGCTTTTCTTTCAGAGGAAATTCGCAACATATCGCTTCAAAGGATTCCTACTGTGGCAGAATTCAAAGTTGATATAGAAAAAGAGCTGCGTCAGTCCTATCTGGCCTATTCGCTCAGCGTCATCATCGGCCGTGCCATTCCCGATGCGCGTGACGGTCTCAAGCCCGTACACCGACGCATCCTTTTCGCACAGTCCCAGATGGCCAATACCTACAACAGGCCCACAAAGAAAAGCGCCCGTGTTGTCGGCGACGTCATCGGCAAATACCATCCCCATGGAGATTCAGCCGTATACGATGCCCTTGTGCGTATGGCACAGGATTTCAACATGCGCGATCCTCTGGAAGACGGGCAAGGCAACTTCGGCTCCATCGACGGCGACTCCGCCGCAGCCATGCGGTATACCGAAGTGCGTATGTCCCGTCTGGCCTCGGAATTTCTGGACGACATCGACAAGAAGACCGTGGATTTTCGTCCGAACTACGACGGTTCGGAACAGGAACCGGAAGTACTGCCGACCAAAGTGCCGAATCTGCTGCTCAATGGTTCGTCCGGCATCGCCGTGGGCATGGCCACCAATATTCCTCCCCACAACCTCGGGGAGCTTTGTGATGCCCTTCTGAGGCTTATCGACGAGCCTGACTGCACGGTCGATGATCTCATCGATCTCGTGCATGGCCCCGATTTTCCTACCGCCGGTTTCGTGTATGCCGGCCAGGGACTCCTTGACGCCTATCGTACAGGCCGCGGCGTCGTGAAGGTGCGCGGCCGGGTGGAAGTCGAAGAGCGCAAGAAGGGACAGCAGTCCGTGGTCATCCGCGAGATTCCCTATGCCCTCAACAAGTCCGTGCTCGTGACCAAGATCGCCGCGCTCGTCAATGATCGCAAGCTCGACGGCGTGACGGATCTGCGCGATCTCTCGGACAAGAAGGGCATCCGCATCATTCTGGATCTTCGCCGCGGAACCATTCCAGAACTGGTGATCAACGCTCTTTACAAGTACACGCCTCTGGAAACGTCCTTCGGCATCAATATGCTGGCCGTGGTGGACAACAAGCCTCAGCAGCTTAATCTGCGCACCGCGCTCACCTGTTTTCTTGATCATCGCCGTGAGGTCGTCATCCGGCGCACCCGTTTTGATCTGGAAAAGGCGCAGGCCCGCGCGCATATCGTGGAAGGCCTGCTCAAGGCCCTCGACATCATCGACGAAATCGTCGCACTCATCCGAGGATCGGAAACGCCGCAGGAAGCCAAGGCCGGTCTGGTGGATCGGTTCGGATTCACGGAAATTCAGGCACAGAGCATTCTGGACATGCGCCTGCAGCGTCTCACCGGACTGGAGCGCGACAAGCTGCTGGAAGAATACCGTGAGCTGCAGAAGCTTATAGCCTACCTCACGTCCATCCTTGAGGATGCTGAAGTTCTGCGCGGCGTGCTGCGAGAGGAAACAAAGTACATCAAGAATACCTATGCCACTCCCCGCAGAACCGAAGTTGTCATGGACGAGCTTTCCGGCATCGACATCGAGGATCTCATCCCGGATGAGGATGTGGTCATCACGCTTTCTCGTCGAGGCTACATCAAGCGTACCACCCTGGCCAACTATCAGCAGCAGAAAAGAGGAGGCAAGGGCATTGCCGGACTGCATACCTCCGAAGACGATTTCGTGCAGGAGTTTCTGACCACCACGAATCATCAGTATCTTCTGCTCTTCACCAACAAGGGGCGCATGCATCAGCTCAAGGTTCATCAGGTTCCCGAAGGCAGCCGTACCGCCAAGGGCATGCATATCGCCAACCTGTTGCCTCTGGAAAAGGATGAATGGGTGGCCAATGCCCTGACCGTGCGCGAGTTTTCGGAGAACAGCTATTTTCTGTTCACCACGAGGCAGGGCATGGTCAAGCGCTCCAGTGCTTCTTTGTACGCCCGCTGCCGCAAGAGCGGCATGATCGCTCTCAGCCTCAAGGAAGGCGATCAGCTCATCGCCGTGCGTGAAGTGACGGATTCCGATCATGTGGTACTGGCTACGGCTCACGGCATGGCCATACGCTTTGCCATGCCCGATGTGCGTCCGATGGGACGCAGCGCTTCCGGCGTCAAGGGCATAGGCCTGCGCCGCGGCGACGAAGTCGTGGCCTGCGTCACCGTCAGGGACGGAGACAGTTCCACCATGATCATGACGGTTTCCGCCCTCGGCTACGGCAAGCGTACGAAGATCGATCTGTACCGTATGCAGAGCCGCGGCGGCATAGGCCTCATCAACTTCAAGGTGTCGCCCAAGACCGGTTCCGTCATCGGCGCCATGCCCGTGTCCGATACGGACTCCCTGATCCTTCTGACCTCCACCAACAAGATCATTCGCCTCGGCGTGGATGAAGTCCGTTCCGTCGGACGCGCCACCATGGGTGTCCGCCTCGTCCGTCTCGATGAAGGTGCAAGCGTCGTCGGCTTCGATACCGTGTCGGACAGTGGAGAAAGTGAGGAGGAATAGAGAATGTACCAGGGAGGGAAGAAAACTTTCTGAAGAAAATTTCCCTCCTTCAAGGATTTTTATAACGGGTTGTATGTAGGCCCGGAGAAATCCCCGCTCTTCTTTGAGAAGCGCGGGGATTTTTTGTGGTATGGAACGTGTTTTTTATAATGAGAAAAAATTTTTAAGTACGTTTTTTGGGTATTGTCCTCATTTTTAGTAAAAAAGAAAATGTCCCGAATAAAATTTTAGAAAGAAGGATGGGGTGAGGGGGAAGAATAACGGCCCTTTTTCAAAAGGTTTTCCTCCTCTCGTCGTATACTTTTCCCCGTTACTTTTTCTTCGAAACGACGATGGCGGCACGCAGAGAGTCATAGATCGGCGGGCAGTGAAGGGCATTTGCGGTCCATGAGGCGATGAAGGCCACAACGACGGCTTCCGGAAGGCAGGATAGAGATCCGGACATTTCCATGACCAGTGCGATGCCCGTCAGAGGAGCACGGACCATGGAAACGAAAAAGCCCACCATGCCCCATATGATGAACGATTCCCATTGATCGGAAGCGATGATGCTCGTATGCATCAGCACCTGTCCGCAGAGAGCACCGAGAAGTGCTCCTATGCACAGCATGGGCATGAGTATGCCTCCCGGAACATTGCCCGTGTAGCTGAACAGGGAGAAGACGATCTTCAGTACGGCAAGAAGCATCAGCAGAGACAGAAGGTCTCTCGGAGGCGTGGACGTCATGTGAACAAGGCTGCTGACGAGATCTTCGCCTCCGCCGAGGACGGAGGGACAGACGAATGTCAGTAGAAAGGCGGCCAGCATGGGAGGCAGCATGCGCCAGTTCTGAGAAAGAGGCGTGTGCTGCGTTTCAGCATTCTTGGTGCTGATCAAAGCCTTGTTGTACAGCACGCCTGCTACGCCCATGACGACGCCCGTGATGGGAATCAGCCAGAAGGAAGAAGCAGGCAGCGCCTGAATATGCCTGAAGGGAAAGATGAGACCGAAGTCGAAAAGATGACGGGTGGTGAGTGCGGCAGCGCCGACGGCGCATCCGACGGCAAGAAACGTGCCCAAGGTAAGCCTGCTCTTCATTTCCTCGAAGACGAACAGCAGACCTGCAATCGGAGCACCGAAGGCGGCGGTCATGCCTGCTCCTGCGCCCGCCGCGATGCAGATGCGCCCCGAATAGAAGAAGCGTTCCCACAGTCCCGTCAGCAGGGCGGCCGTGGCCGCTCCCATCTGTATGCATGGACCTTCACGACCGAGAGCCAGTCCTCCCAGTGTTGCGATGAGGCAGCCGGCGAATTTTGCCGGCAGTATTTTGAGCCAGTCATGACGTGAAAGGTGGAGTTTGCCCTGAACGATCAGTTCCGTCTGAGGAATGCCGCTGCCTGAGATGAGAGGCGTCGCAGATACGAGAAATCCCAGAAAGCGTGCGGCAATCACCAGAATGAGCAGCCAGAGCGGCATGATCCACCAATGTTGCTGCCATTCTGAAAGCCGGTGCATGATGAAAGGCGAGGCATGATCGCGGATCAGTCGGAAAGCGCATATGAGGCAGGCGCAGACAAATCCTGCGACGGCTCCTTCTATGGAAAGGGGAAGAAGTCTGTCGAGGCTGTATTTCCAGTGTCTATGGCGGGTGTTCATAAGTTCGGAAGCGTTGATGTTGACGAAAAGGGGCATTCGGTACGTACTGCCGAAAAGCGTCGTTCTTATCGGAACGCATATGGAACGGAAATATGAAAAGACGTAGCGGAAAGGGAGAAACGTCCGGGCGGAAGGTCTCCTGAAAAAATCTGTTCGCTGCCGGAGGATGATGACGGAAACATGGTGCACAGCAATGACAGGAGCATCTTCTCTTTTTTTCTGTTTGTCGAGAAAAACTCTTCGGTTATCTATGAGAACTTTTGTTATGCGGAATCGTGGTATTCGGATAGAGTCCTTCAGGAGAGCGGAAAAGACAGGATGATGATCCGGATGAAAAAGAGAATTTTTCCGGTTGCCGTTTCAAGGGGTTTTAGCATATAGCTAGAAGAAATAATCTCTAGGAGAATGAATTATGAGTCAACGTGAACAGCTTGCCAGCAGACTGGGTTTCCTGCTTCTTTCCGCCGGTTGCGCCATCGGACTTGGTAATGTGTGGCGTTTTCCCTACATCACCGGAAAGTATGGCGGTGCTGTTTTTCTTGTTGTCTACCTGCTTTTCCTGATCTTCGTGGGACTTCCCGTACTTATCATGGAATTTTCCGTAGGACGTGCCACGCAGCGCAATATGGCGCATGCTCTGAAGAAGCTGGAACCTGCGGGAACATGGTGGCATAAGTTCGGCATCATGAGTCCTATAGGCAATTATCTTTTGATGATGTTTTATATTCCCATTGCCGGATGGATGCTCTGTTACTGCTGGTTCATGCTGGCGGGAACGCTTGATGTGCCTACTGCGGAAGTTCCCGCGGTGTTCGGCAGCATGCTGGCGAATCCCTGGCTCATGATGTTCTGGTCCGTAGTAGTTTCCGCTTCATGTTTCGCCATATGCGGACAGGGACTGCAGAAAGGCGTGGAGCGTGTGGTCAAGATCATGATGCTTGGACTTCTCATCACCATGATCGGTCTTGCGTTTCATTCCTGTTTTCTTGAGGGCGGTTCGAAGGGCCTTGAATTTTACCTCAAGCCGGATCTTCAGAGAGCCATTGATGCCGGGTTCATGGCACTCGTGAATGACGCCATGAATCAGGCATTCTTCACGCTGAGCGTCGGCATGGGCAGTATGTGCATTTTCGGCAGCTACCTCAAGAAGGATCGTTCCCTCACTCAGGAATCGGTACTTATTGTGTCTCTGGATACTTTTGTGGCTCTGACTGCGGGGCTCATCATTTTCCCTGCCTGCTTTGCCTTCGGCGTCACGCCGGATGCAGGGCCCGGACTGATATTCATTACCCTTCCCAATATATTCAATAATATGGCAGGCGGTCGATTCTGGGGATTCCTGTTCTTTGTGTTCATGAGTACCGCAGCGCTGACGACTGTCATTGCCGTGATGGAAAACATCATTGCGTTCTTCATGGATGGATACGGCTGGTCACGGAAAAAGGCTGTGATCATTAATTTTGTCGTACTAACGCTGCTTACTCTGCCCTGCATTCTTGGTTTCAACGTTTGGTCGGGGTTTGAACCCTTCGGTAAGGGAAGCACAGTGCTGGATCTTGAGGATTTCATCATCAGCAACAATATTCTTCCCCTCGGTTCATTCATGTTCATGCTGTTCTGCTGTCACCGCTACGGCTGGGGCTGGGATAACTTCATTGCCGAGGCGGATACCGGTAGAGGTATGAAATTCCCGAGATTTCTCCGTTTTTATCTGACCTGGATTCTGCCGGTCGTGTTTCTTTTCATCTTTGCCCAGGGCTATATTCAGAAATTCTTCTAGAAAAGGCGAGGCAGTCATGTCGTCCGGGGAAAGAATGGAAGATCTTTCTTCTGGACGACATGATCTAAGACATTATATGAAATGATGTTTTGAAATGGTCGGTTGCTTGTGAAGCGGGAATTTCCGGTTGCCGTGTCACGATGTTTCATCCTAATATAAAGAAAAAAGTTTCGCCAAGGAGAATATGCTATGGCTCAACGAGAACAACTCTCCAGCCGTCTGGGGTTCCTGTTCCTGTCCGCAGGATGCGCTATCGGCCTCGGTAATGTATGGCGCTTTCCTTTTATCACGGGCAAGTATGGCGGCGCAGTTTTTCTTGTAGTCTATCTTATATTTCTTCTCGGCATGGGTCTACCCATTCTCATCATGGAGTTTACGGTAGGGCGTGCGTCCAGACGAAATATGTCTCAGGCATTCAAGGTGTTGAAACCGGAATCAAAATGGAGCTATTTCGGTTGGTTCAGCATTGTAGGCTCCTATGCGCTCATGATGTTCTACATCCCCGTGTCCGGATGGATGATGTACTACTGCTGGGCAACGATGACGGGTACGCTGTCCGTTCCCGTTGATCAGGTGCCTGCGGTGTTCTCAAATCTTCTCGCCAGTCCCGGAACCATGCTTTTCTGGACGCTTGTAGCTTCCTTCGGCTGTTTCGGCGTGTGCGCTCTGGGACTGCAGAAAGGTGTTGAACGCGTGGTGAAATTCATGATGGGCGGCCTGCTTGTCATCGTCATAGGTCTTGCCGTTCATTCCATCATGCTGCCCGGAAGTTCGAAGGGGGTGGCGTTCTACCTGGTTCCCGATCTGCAGAGAGCCGTGGATGCCGGCATCATGTCCCTGATCAATGACGCCATGAATCAGGCATTCTTCACGTTGAGCATAGGCATCGGCGCCATGTGTATTTTCGGCAGCTATCTCAACAGATCCAATACGCTGACCAAGGAATCGGTCTTTATTGTGTCTCTGGATACGTTCGTGGCCTTCATGTCCGGCCTCATCATTTTTCCGGCATGTTTCGCCTTCGGCGTACAGCCCGATGCGGGACCGGGACTTATCTTCATCACGCTGCCCAACATCTTCAACAACATGACCGGAGGACGCTTCTGGGGCGCGTTGTTCTTCGTTTTCATGAGCGCCGCCGCGTTGACGACGGTCATTGCCGTGATGGAGAACATTATTTCTTCCTTCATGGATACCTATGAATGGTCAAGAAAAAAGGCGGTCAAGATCAACTGTGTCGTGCTTACGATCCTTACGCTGCCCTGCATTCTCGGCTTCAATCTCTGGTCTGATTTTCAGCCTCTCGGTGCCGGTTCCACCATTATGGATCTTGAGGACTTCATCATCAGCAACAATCTTCTTCCGCTGGGATCGCTTATCTTCTGTCTGTTCTGCTGTCAGCGCTACGGCTGGGGATGGGATAAGTTCACTGCCGAAGCAGATATGGGCAACGGTATGAAATTTCCGAAGTTTCTCCGGTTCTATCTGACCTGGATTCTGCCTGTCGTGCTTCTGATCATCTTTGCGGAAGGCTATATCCAGAAGTTTTTCTAACAGCTCATTTCGTCATGAAACTCTGGCGCATGCTTTTGAGAAAAGGGTATGCGCCAGAGTTTCTGTTTCTGGAGTGAATCATGCAGCGTGAAAAAATGGCCAGCCGCATTGGCTTTCTTTTGGTCTCCGCCGGGTGCGCCATCGGTCTGGGCAATGTGTGGAGGTTTCCCTACATCACGGGAAAATACGGTGGAGCCGTCTTTGTCGTTGCGTATTTGTTCTTTCTCCTCATACTGGCTCTTCCTCTGCTCATTATGGAATTTTCCGTGGGCAGGGCTTCGCAACAGAATCTCGGCAATGCTCTGCGTGTACTGGAGCCGAAAGGTTCTTCCTGGCATCGCATGGGCTGGATCAGCATTGTCGGCAGCTATCTGCTCATGATGTTTTATATCCCCGTAGCCGGCTGGATGCTTTTTTATGTCTGGAGAACGGCAACGGGACAGCTCGCGCTTACACCTGATCAGATGCCGGCTGCCTTCGGAGCCATGCTGGCTGATCCTGCGGGCATGACGTTTTGGGCTTTTCTCACATCTGTCTTCTGCTTCATTGTCTGCGGATTCGGGCTGCGCAGAGGTATCGAGCGTGTCGTAAAACTCATGATGACGGGACTTCTCGTGATCATGATCGGTCTGGCCATCCGTGCGGTCACACTGCCGGGTGCCTTGGAAGGTCTGTATTTCTATCTTGCGCCGGACTGGGAGCGGGCCGTGGATGCCGGCATCTGGAGTCTGCTCAACGATGCCATGAATCAGGCATTTTTTACTTTGGGACTTGGTATCGGCTCCATGTGTATTTTCGGCAGCTACTTGGGAAAGGAATATACCCTTACGCAGGAATCCGTATGGATCGTCTGTCTGGATACCTTTGTGGCCATGATGTCCGGGTTTATTATTTTTCCGGCCTGCTTTGCTTTCGGCGTCGAGCCTGATTCCGGTCCCGGACTTATTTTCATCACTCTGCCAAACGTGTTCAACGCCATGTCCGGAGGTCGTTTCTGGGGAGTATTGTTTTTTGTGTTCATGAGTGCTGCGGCTCTCACTACGGTCATCACCGTCATCGAGAACATCATTTCCTACAGCATGGATGTGTGGAAATGGTCCCGTAGAAAGTCTGCCGTTGTCAATGGAGTGGTGCTTACGCTGTTTACGTTGCCTTGCGTTCTCGGATTCAATGTGCTTTCCGGCATACAGCCTCTCGGAGAAGGCAGTACGCTCATGGATCTTGAAGATTTCATTCTTAGCAACAATCTGTTGTCCATCGGAGCCATCACCTTCATGCTTTTCTGCTGCCATAGATGCGGCTGGGGCTGGGATAATTTCATTGCGGAAACCGATACCGGACGTGGCATGAAATTTCCTCGGATGCTGCGATTCTATCTTACATGGATACTTCCTTTCGTGGTGGCGCTGGTTTTCATACAGGGGTATGTTCAGAAGTTTTTTTAATGAGCTTAGCATGAAAAGAGCCGCGTTCTCAGGAATGCGGCCCTTTTCATGATGTTTGTTGGGTGCAGCTGAAGTGGATGGCGAAGGATCAGGTCAGGCTATCTAATGCGGCGAAGCTCTTTCAGAAGAAGGTTCAAGGTCCGTTGAAAGTTTGTGTCAGTGGAGGAAAAGAAGAAGCCTCGTGAATATATGTTAGCATAGTGTTTAGGGATGATAGGCATGAGTCTGTGCGAGTGATACATGGAAAAATCATATTGTATAGGTACTATATATCAAAGAGATAAAAGAAGCATAATATATGATGATAAAAGCTATTCTTTACTTATATAGTAGTTGTTCCATTTTTTATTAATAGATAATGGATGGGATATAGGTACGACTGTTGTTCAAAAAAAATAGATTTCATTCAGTACCCATAATCCGTCAGAGAGCCTTGCAGGAAAGAAATTTTGATTATTCTTTCAGATTGACAATATGTTCTATTAATCACATAGTGTCAGCGTAGGTCTTTTCTCAGCCAGAAAAGGACTTGCGACGTATTATTTTCTACCTCGGAGAAGATTATGGATTACAGCAGAAGAGCTGTGCTGGGCGCCATGGGTGGTCTGGCCGTCGGCGGAACGCTTGCCGCCATGTCTGGTACTGTTATTGCTGCACCTGCTGCTCCTGCCATGTCGGCCGGAAAGAATGGGCATTTTGCTCAGATGGGTGGAGAGTTCGGCTGGTCCCCGAATAAAATTGACGATATTGCCGCGGCAAGTGCCGTAGCCTATCAGGGATACTGGTACAAGGGATACGGCTGCGGATACGGTGTGTTTTACAGCATCGTAGGTACCATGGCCGAAAAATACGGTGCTCCCTACAATACCTTCCCCTTTACCATGATGGAGGGCTTCAAGGGCGGCATGTCGGACTGGGGGACTATTTGCGGTGCTCTTGCCGGCGCGGCGATGGCCTTTGCCGTGTTCTATCCCCGCAGTGAAGCGACCCCCATGGTGAATGAGCTGTTCCGCTGGTATGAACAGACGGCGTTTCCCATTTATGATCCGGGTGAAGCCGCTCAGGGAGTGAAGGGGGCGCTGCCCACAAGCGTGTCACACTCTGTCCTTTGTCATGTTTCCGTTTCCCGCTGGTCTCATGCAACGAAGCTTGCTGCCAACAGCACGGAGCGCAGCGAGCGCTGCGGACGCATCACTGCCGACGTGAGCCGCAAGGCTATTGAAATTCTCAATGCCAAGATCGATGCAGGCAAGAACTGGAAGGGTGCCCTTTCCAAGCAGGAATCCGTAGCGGGGTGCACCACCTGCCACGGCAAGGATAAAATGTCCGATATCCAGAAGGGAAACATGGACTGCACGCCTTGTCACAGCGGTTCCGAGGCGACTACCGACAAGTTCAATAATCATCCGTAACAGTATATCTGTAGGACGTGTCATCTGAAAGGAGGGGTGGAAAGTTCTACTCCTCTTTTTTATGCATGAGAGGACAATAAAGCGTTTTTGTCAGAGAGTACCGCTTTTCATCTGAAGAACGGTAAAAGGGGAAATAAAAATAATATTTTTAATATGTTATAAATAAAAACATAAAAAAGGACGAAGGAATGGAAAAAAGTGTTTGACAAAGCGGCGGCAAATGGGCATAACTTGAAAACGCGCTGAGGCACAGCGGCTCAAGCGAGTGTCTTGCCGGAAAGCGCCGCCTGAAAAAAACTTGAAAAAGTTGTTGACAGGTGAAAGGAAAAGTTGCACAACGCAACACCGCCGCGAGTGAGCGGCACGGTTCTTTG
>CALUTB010000002.1 GCA_944323575.1 uncultured Mailhella sp.
AGTACACGCCGCATGAAGCCGGCTTCGTGGTTCCGCTGGACGCCAGCCGCTTCTACAGCCCCTTCATCAGCTCCGCTCAGCGTCTGCCCAACGGCAACACCCTCATCACCGAAGGTTCCGACGGCCGCCTCATCGAAGTGACCGCCGACCATGAGATCGTGTGGGAATTCATCAACCCCTACCATGACGGCCGCAACATGAACATGGTGTATCGCGCCTACCGTGTGCCCTACGAATGGGTGCCTCAGGCCGAACACACTCCTGAAGTGGCCATCGCCCGTGCCGACTGCGCCACCTTCCGTATGCCCGGCGCCGCCGCCTTCGGCAGCCGCAGCAGCGAAGT
Source organism: uncultured Mailhella sp. (assembly GCA_944323575.1). Lineage (GTDB taxonomy): Bacteria > Desulfobacterota > Desulfovibrionia > Desulfovibrionales > Desulfovibrionaceae > Mailhella. Next base: position 344 of record CALUTB010000002.1, read on the forward strand.
GGAAGTGGAAGGCACCCTCGGCTATGTGGCCAATGCCGGAGACTGCATCGCCGCCACCGAAGACTAGTCCCTCCGTCGGGAATCATGTTCCCGACTCCTGAAAAAAGAACGCGTCCGGGTATTTCCCGGGCGCGTTCCGTGTTGAGAGGGAATGAGGGCGGGGGCTTCGCCGAAAGGCAGGGGGAAGTTTTTCTGCTTCACGGGAAGGGGCATCGCGTCCGTTCGTGTCCGTTCACTTTCCGCGTTTCAGCACCTTTTCTCGCAGCTTCTGCGCTGCGGTCAGCGTAAAGTTTCTGCCCGTGGCGGTACGCATGTTTTCTCCGAGAACTTCAAGCGCGTCGGCCTTGAGCAGCAGGTAGTCGGCCTTGTCGGGATCAACGGCGAGCAGATGATCGGCCAGACGGGCGGCCCATGCCGCATCGTTCCGTTCAAGGGCGGTGCGGGCGCTTTTCAGAAGAGCATCCTGCCCGCCGGCAAGGTCGATCATGCGCCGGGCTTCCTCAACATTGGTAAAGTCGGAATAGAGATGAAGCGGATTGCCGTCGAACCAGCCGACATACTGGTTGAAGATGCTGCGGACGGTCCAGGCTACGTTGCCGCGGTATTCTCCGAGATATTCGAGACGAGCCAGATGTTCGGGAAGCCTGACTTCCTCGACGAGCTGATCCGGCGTCTTGCCTTCGTTCATGCCGGCGATGGTTCGGTCATGGACATATTCCATGGCCTCTCTGTAGCGGCAGAGCACTTCATGCGTCTGTTCCATGCCGAGAAAAGGATCGGTATGACCCGGTATCAGCGCCTCGGAATTCAGTGCCGCGATGAGTTTCAGGCTGGAGCACCAGGACGGAATGTCGCGATTGCCCGCGCCGCGTACTGGATAGATATCGGGGAAGGAGCGGCAGAGAACATCGCCGCAGAAGAGCACCTTTTCTTCCGGAAACCATACGCTGAGGGCGTCGGCGGTTTCTCCGGGAGTGGACAGAAGCCACAGTTCCAGGCCGGCGATGGAAAGCAGCGTGCTTACGGTGTTGAAGAAATGGTCGGGAGGAACGGCGCAGGTCTCATCCTCGTACACGGCGCTTCCGAAGGCGGAAATGCGTGCGGGAGCAATGCCGTTGCCGATGCGTTTTTCCGGAGGCAGAAGGAAGCCTCCCTGACCAGCGTCCCGGTCTCTGAACAGAGGCATGAGTCCCGCATGCTCGAAGGATGAGGCTTCCGCGCCGAAGTTGGCCTTCGCCCAGATCTCCGGCCGGGGGCTTTCCGCACAGAAGATCGGAGATCCTCCGGTATGGTCGCCGTGCCCGTGTGTGTAGATGACGGCCCTGATGGGATAGTCGGCGGCAGGGGCAACGGAGCGGAAGGCGGCCAGTGCCCGGGCGGCGCATTCCGGAAACATGCCTGTATCTATGATGACGATGCCGTCCTTTCCCTTGATCATCCCTATGTTCGAGACATCTTCACCGACGCAGACCCATGTATGCGCACTCGTTTGAACAAGATGCGGACGAAACGTGCCTGGACTTGCTTCCGGAGCAAGTGTGGCGGGACTTCTGGACATGCCGTTCTCCGAAAAAAAATGATAATTTATTGGCAATTAATTATTGACTTTAGTTCGTTGTCAAATTGAAAGTCAAGAAGAAAGATCAGTACGTTCCGTTGCGGAACAAGGGAAAGTGCGGAATATTTTCAGGAAGGAAAAGAAAGGGATATGTTTCGGTCAGGAAAAAACGGGGCGGAATATGCGGCAAGGCGTGTGAGCACCGGCCGGAAGGGACCGATTCCGCTTCCGCAGACGGCGGGACCATGCGCGGAGAATGCGTGCGTCGGCCTGCCGGAGAGCGGCCCGTGCCTGCCGTCATGAGGCAAAGGACGGTACGAGGAGGGAAGGGCGCGCATCATGCCTGTCCGGAGATGCGGAAGCGGTGGAAGCGACCGTCGCCGGGGGCGATCGGAAAATGTCAGATCTGCGTGACGATGGGTACGACGATGGGATCGCGGCCGAGCACGTCGCGGAAGAAGCGGCGCAGACTGGAGCGGATACGGTCGGACAGGCGGGAGGTGTCGTTGGGATTGGTGGATTCAAGCTGATCGAGCACAAGGCATTTGGCGTCTTCGAGCAGATGACTGTACTGCTGTTCGAACACAAAGCCGCGGGAGATCATTTCCGGTCCGTGCAGAACTTCGCCCGTTTCTTCGGCGATGACGAGGACCACGGCGACCAGACCTTCGCCGCCGAGGATGCGGCGTTCCTTGAGGACCATGCGTCCCACGTCGCCCACGCCCTTGCCGTCGACCATGACGGATTCCACGAATACCGGCTCTTCCATGCGGATGTCGTCGGGCGTGAAGGTGACGGGCTGTCCGTCTTCAAGGATGCGGATATGATCGCGGGCCACGCCGCATTCTTCGGCGAGAGCCGCGTGCAGCGCGAGATGACGGTACTCGCCGTGCACGGGAATGAAATATTCGGGCTGAACGGATCGGATGATGTCCTTCAGTTCTCCGCGGCAGGCGTGTCCCGTGGCGTGTACGGTCCGGTCGGGATTGTGATAGACCTCGGCTCCGAGTCTGTAGATCTGATTGAGCACCTTGGATATGGCTCTGGCGTTTCCGGGGATGACTCGGGAGGACATGATGACGGTATCCCCCTCATGGAGGGAGAGCTGACGATGCTCGCCTCTGGCGATGCGGGCCAGAGCGGAAAGGGCTTCGCCCTGCGTGCCTGTGGCGAGAACCACGGTCTGTCCGGGATCAAGTTCGGGAAAACCGGCGGCTTCGTTGTAGAGATGCTTCGGCTGATCGAGAAGGCCGAGTTCCACGGCCTTTTCAATGTTGGTGGAGAGGCTGCGACCGCTTACCAGAACGGATCGGCCGTATTTTTCGGCCAGTTCGAGCACGGTGCGGATGCGGCGGATATGACTGGAGAAAAGGGCGATGATGATTCGTCCCCTCACCTCGGAGAAGATGGCGTCAAGGTCGTCGCGCACCTGTCTTTCCGGCAGAGAACGGCCCGGGTTCTCGACGTTGGTGGAGTCGGCAAGCAGAAGACGTATGCCCTTGACCTCTCCTTCCTGCGCAAACCGGGCGAAGTCTGAGAGAGGATTGCAGGCGTCTCCGTCGAGCGGAGCGGGGTCGAGCTTGAAGTCTCCGGTATGAAGGATCTTGCCTATGGGCGTTTCCACGGCGAGTGCGTAGCACTGGGGGATGGAGTGGTGGACCGGGAGGAAGTGAAAGACCAGATTGCCCAGCGTGACGGAGCTGTAGGCGGGCATGGAAACAAGTTCCACACGGTCGAGCAGGCCGTGTTCTCCGAGCTTGTGCTCCACGAGGGCCATGGTGAAGGGCGAGCCGTAGATGCGAATGCCCCGCAGGCTCTTGTACTGAAGCAGCAGCCACGGCAGCGCGCCGATATGATCTTCATGCCCGTGAGTGAGTATGATGCCCAGAACCTTTTCGCCTTCGGCGAACACGGACTCCAGCCTCGGGATGACGACGTCGACGCCAAGCAGGGCGTCGTCGGGAAACATCAGGCCGCAGTCTATCAGCACGACACCCTGGTCGGTCTGCCACTTCTGGCAGTTCATGCCGATTTCGCCGAGCCCCCCCAGAGGTGTGATGGTCAGATAAGGTTCAGACATATTCGAAAGATCCTCTGCTTCTTGTGATTACGAGTCAGTCTACCCCAGACGGAAGCACAGCACAAGCTCTTGTGCCGGAGCGTCGTATATATCATATGTATGGAAGAACATATCGGGAGGTCATTGTGAACATTTTTGCCGTGCTTGCGATTGCGCTTGCGCTGTCCATGGACGCCTTTGCCGTTTCCGTGTCGGCCTCGGCGTCGATCGGATCCGTCACATGGAAGCATTATGTCCGTCTGGCCGGTGCCTTCGGATTCTTTCAGTTTCTCATGCCCGTCATCGGCTGGGCACTCGGTGTGTCCGTACGCAGCTACATAGAGGCATGGGATCACTGGATCGCCTTTGCCCTGCTTGCGCTTGTGGGAATCAATATGCTGCGCGAGGCCTTCGGCGGGGGCGAAGAAGAGGAAAAGTCGTCCGGAGATCCTTCCCGCGGGCTTCAGCTCTTCATGCTGGCCGTGGCCACCAGCATCGACGCCATGGCCGTGGGACTTTCCATGGCCGTGATCGGCGTGTCCGTATGGGGGCCGGCGATTCTCATCGGCCTGGTCTGCGCCGTCGTCACGGCGTCCGGAGTGAAGCTCGGCCATCTTCTGGGGCGATCCAACCTTCTCGGCAGCAAAATTTCGGTGCTCGGCGGGCTGGTGCTCATAGGCATCGGCGTGAAGATTCTTTTTGAGCACGGAGTGTGCTGAGTCTGCCGCTTCGGAGGAAAATGTCCTTGACCGGGAGTGGATTCGGATACATATAATGAAGAAAAACACTTGCGGAGGCCTTTCATGATTTCCCCTGTTCGCACAGAACTGACGGTGACGGATAATGTCCCCTTCGGCCAGCCCGTGTCCGGCCCGGCGGGCATCTACCGTTTCTACGCGCTCACGCTCGAGCGGCCGGCGTGGAAAAGCTGGCGCCCCGGTCAGTTCATCATGTTGCGCCCCGTGCAGGACAGCGAAGGAACGACCTGGGCCCGTCCGCTATCCATCTGCCGGGTGACGTCGCAGAGTCTGGTGCTGTTCTTCCGTGTCATAGGCACGGGCAGCGATCGTCTTTCCCGTCTGAAGAGCGGCGACAAAGTCATCGTCTGGGGACCGCTCGGCACCAGCTTCGACATGCGGCCCGACACGCCGACACTGCTTCTTGCCCGCGGCGTGGGCATCGCGCCCTTTGCGGGATATGCGGATATGCATCCCGCTCCCGCCAGTCTCTTCATGCTGTTCGGACACGGTCTGCCGAGCAACAACTATCCCACCGACGCCATGGCCGCGCGCATGGAAATGGAGAATATGCGCGATCGTACGCCAGAGGAGCTTGAACATTTCCACAGCGTGGTCCGGGAGAAAATGCTGGAATACAAGGATCACGGCGGAATGTGCCTGGCCTGCGGTCCCATGCCCTTTTTGAAGCGGGTGTGGGAATGCGCTCTGGAACTGGATCTGCCCACGCAGCTTTCTCTGGAGGAACGCATGGCCTGCGGCACGGGGGCCTGCCTCGGCTGCACCACCGTCACTTCGAAGCACTGGCCCGATCCCGTGCGCGCGGGGCTTCCTGTGCAGACCTGTACCAGCGGACCGGTATTCTGGGCTTCCGACATTGATCTTCATGCCGTTCTGCCGGAAGAAAGGAGTCTGTAATGGATCTTCGCGTATCTCTTGTCGACGGGCGTCTTGAGCTGAAGAATCCCGTGCTCAGTGCGGCAGGCACGTTCGGAAGCGGTCTTGAATACCGTCCCTACGGCGACATCACCCAGCTTGGAGGCATTATCACCAACGGGCTTACACTGCGGCCCTGTGCCGGCGCGCCCATGCCGCGCGTGGCGGAAACGCCTTCCGGCATGCTGAGCGCCGTGGGCACGCAGAATGACGGGGCGGAACATTTCGTGAAGAACGTTCTGCCGGAACTGCCATGGCAGGACGTGCCCGTCATACCCAATCTGAACGCCACCAACGTGGATGACTTCTCTGCGCTTGCCTCCGTGCTCGCCGGAGCCAGGGGCGTGGCGGCTCTGGAAGTGAATCTGTCCTGCAGAAATGATCACCGGTCGGGACAGCTGTTCTGTCAGAATCCGGTCACGGCCGCACGGGCCGTGAACGCCGTCAAGCGTGCCGCAGGTTCGAAACCTGTCATAGCCAAACTGTCTCCGCAGATCATGGACATCGTGGAAGTGGCCAAGGCCGTGGAAGCGGCCGGTGCGGACATCATTTCCTGCATGGGTACCGTGCAGGGGATGGCGGTGGACGTCGTGACGCGCAGACCCATGCTCGGCAGCGTGATCGGAGGTTTGTCCGGTCTGGCCGTCAAGCCTCTGGCGCTGCACTGCGTATGGCAGATCGCCCGGGTCGTGCAGGTGCCCGTCATAGGCGTCGGCGGCGTGTGTTCGGCGCGGGACGTACTGGAATTCATGCTGGCGGGTGCGCATGCCGTGGCCGTGGGCACGGCTAATTTCAGCGATCCCGACACGATCTTTCGCATCATCCGCGAGCTGCCCGTTCTCTGCGAACAGCTCGGCATCGACGATCTTCAGGCCTTTCGAGGGTCCCTGAAGACGTAGTTCGGCCCAGAAAGGCGTCCGCACATCGTGCCCGCCTGAAAAAAAGAGGGAGAGGGCCGAAAGGCTCCCTCCCTCTTGTCATGCCTGTTCCGGCAATGTCCGACAGACGGACCGCCATGCATGGTCAGTCTCTGCGGTTTTTTCCCAGCAGGCAGGTCACTTCATAGGGAATGGTGCCCCACCAGTCGGCAAGCTCCTGTGCGGAAACGGCGTTTCCTGGACCGCCGAGAATGTGGACGACATCGCCCGGAGCCGGGGGGCAAGGAAGATCGGTCAGGTCCACGCAGGTCATCTGCATGGCCACGCGGCCGATGACCGGAACGCGTGTGCCGTTTATGCACATGCAGGTTCCCGGAGCGGGATTGCGCCGGTAGCCGTCGGCATAGCCGATGGCCACCCAGCCGACGAGTCTTTCGGAGTCCGCCGTGTAGGTGCGGCCGTAGCTCAGGCTTTCCCCTTTATGGAGAGGATGGACGCTGATCAGGGGTGCGGAGACTTCCATGACCGGCAGAAGTTCTCCGCAGACGCCCGCATGGGTGGTGCCGAAAAGAGGATCGCAGCCGTACAGGGCAATGCCGGGGCGGCAGATGTCGTCTTCATGCGTGAAACCTTCCGCAAGGCCCGCCGTGTTGCCGAGGGAGCAGCGCATGCCGGGAAAGCGCCGGTGCAAGATGTCTGCCGCGCGGTAGAAGGTATCGCACTGCTGACGGGTATAGGCACTTTCTGCGGGATCGTCGGCCACGGAAAGATGCGAGATCTGCACGAGAGGGGAGAGTCCCGGATGTTCTGCAAGAAAGTCGGACACCTTTTTCATGTCGGAGAGCGGAAATCCGAGACGTCCCATGCCGGTTTCCACCTTGACGGCGATGTCGAGCGTCCGCCCGGGAAAAACCTTCATGGCCTCACCGACGGCGATGAGTCCCTCCCGGTTGTGAATGAGGGGCGAGAGGCGCATCTGCAGTGCGAGGCGAACGTCGTTTTCGTCGGGAACGCGGCTGAGAAGCGCGACGATGTGTCCGGAAAAGCCGCTGCTTCGCACGAGGGAGGCTTCCTGCAGCGTGCCTGCCGCTGCCCAGCCCGTGCCGGCCTGTTCCAGAACGGCGGCGGCCTTTTCCACGCCGTGCCCGTAGGCATCCGCCTTGATGACGGGCATGAGCGTATGGCCCTTCCGCATCAGCATATCGAGATTGCGGCGGAAATGATCCCAGTGTATGCGTACCTGACATGAGGACTCTGTCATGAATGGCTCCCGATTCGAGGCGTTCGGCGTTAAGCCCCGTTCGGGGGCTTTTTTTCGCTCTCGTTGTATGCTATGAAATCAGCTTCCGGATGAAAGGAAGCGTCGACATGACCGGCGCAGTTCTTTTCCCGTACTCCGTTTCTGCCTCTACCGCCTCTTTTCCTGTCTTGCAACCCGGAATATGCCGTGTTTTTTTCTTCTGCTTCCATTTCATCGTTGTGGCGCACGACTGTGGCCGCCTTCACGGCGCTGGTCTGTCTTTTTTGCTTCGCGCTGCCGTCCTCTGCCGAAGAGGGACAGAAGTCGCTGACCACCGGCGGCGACGCTCCCTGGACGCTCAATGCCGACAGCGTGGTGAGTCTTGATGACGGCGTCATCGTCGAAGCTTCCGGCAACGTTCTGCTTCAGCGCGGCGAGGATTATCTCAAGGCCGACTTTGCCCGCTATTATACCACGACAAACTGGATTTTCATTCAGGGCAACGTGGAAGCCAGAATGGGAAGGGACATGCTGAACGCCGCCGAGGCGGAGTTCGATCTTACCTCCCGTACCGGCTGGTTGAAGGACGGTTCCATCTTCATCGCCGGCCCGCATATGTACGTGACCGGTGAGAAGGTCGACAAGCTTTTCGGTGACCGTTACCGCTTTCGGGATGCCAGGGTGACGGCCTGCGACGGCGAAGTGCCGGCGTGGTCTCTGGCAGCGGACGAGGCGGAAATCGAAATAGACGGTTATGCCACACTCCGGCACACCACGCTCAACATTCTCGACACGCCTCTCTTCGACGCTCCCTATCTGGTGCTGCCCGCCAAGACCACGCGCCAGTCCGGCCTGCTCATGCCCGATTTCGGCTACAGCAGCCTGAACGGCGTCTTCTTTTCCCAGCCGTACTTTCACGTCATCGACGAGAGCCGTGATCTGACCTTCTACGGCACCTATATGAGCAAGGCCGGCTTCATGCCCGGCATCGAGTACCGCTCGCATACCCGTGATCAGGAAAAGACCTGGCTGGCCTTCGACGCCCTGTACGACAAGCATACCTTCCGTTCGGACGCCTCCGATCCCGTCAACGACACCGACGGAAAGATCAATACCAACGAGGAGCGCTACTGGCTGCGCGGCATGGGCGACGGCTTTCTCGGCGACTCCGGATGGCGCTACCGCTACAATCTCGACTATGCGTCCGATCAGAACTTTCTCCGTCAGTTCCGCGACATGCGCACCGGCTTCGACAGCACCCGCGACGCGCTCTACGGTATGTTCGGCCGCGATCTGCCGGAAGTGGACAAGAATCGTGTGAGCGAGGGCTATCTCTATCAGAACTGGGATCGCTTCATGGTGTCCGCAGGATTCCGGTACGAGCAGGATCCTTCCTTCGGACACGGCAATCTGCCGCACAGCGAGGACACCACGGTGCAGCGTCTTCCCGTGAGCGTATACCTCTTCAAGGGCAGCCTCATGGAAGGTCTGCCTCTGGAACTTCAGGGCGAGGTGTCGAGTACCTATGAATATCGTGCCAAGGGCGTGCGCGGCCTGCGTACGGAAATCCATCCCGAACTGAGTCTGCCTCTGAGCCTGCCCGGAGCTTCCCTGCTGGTGAGCGGCGGCGTGCGGCAGACCTACTACAACAGCAATCACGTGCCCTTCAACGACGATCAGCGCTGGACGCGCGGCGGCGGCACCAAGGACCGCTTCATTCCCGATGTGAGCGCCACGGCCTTTACGCAGTTCTCCCGCGTGTGGGACATGCCTGAAAAGCATCTGGATGCCGTGGCGGAAAATGTGGGCAGAAGCAGCTGGACCGGCATCCGGCACAGAGTGCAGCCCCGTCTGACCTACGAATGGACGCCGGACAGGGATCAGTCCGACAACCCCATTTTCGAGGAGGACGACCGTCTCAAGCCTTCCCAGCGTGTGCGTCTTTCCGTGACCAACATCATCACGGCGCGGCAGGATACCGTATCCGGCGCAAAGGGCATCTACAGAACCACGGAGTCCTATTTTGATCCCGTGCGCTGGGAAATCTCCACCGGTTACGACATCGACGAAGCCGGTCGTACCGATTTTCGCGAAATCTACGAGCGCAAGCCCATCATGGACACCTATTCCCATCTGGAATTTCGTCCGGCGAACTGGCTCAGTCTGTGGAATCGTCTCTACGTTTCCATGTACGGCGACGGCATCACCCGCAGCGATACCGGCGCCACCATCTCCAACGCCCGCTGGGGTGCCTGGAGCGTGGCCTACAGTACCCGCAATGAGTACTACAACTATCTTGACGAGATGAAGCGCGACAATCTGAACGACATCAACTTCACCGACAAACGGCGTCTTCTCACCAACTCCATCACCTTCCGTCCCACGAGCAGCATATCCTTCAACTACTATACGCAGGACAACATAGAAACCGGCAAGAATTATGAACGCCGCTTCACCATCGGCTACTATCATCAGTGCTTCCACATTCTCGGATCCGTACAGAGCAAGGCCAGAGATGATTCCTACCGACTCATTCTGGAACTGCCCGGATTGAATTTCTGAGGTCTGTCATGGTGGTACGGCTCTCCTGCGGAGCGATTTTGGGAGTGGATGCCTTCCGGGTCGATCTGGAGGTGGACTACACCCGTCAGGGTATGCCATCGTTCGTCATGGTGGGACTTGCCGAAGGAGCGGTGCGGGAAGCGCGGGAGCGGGTGCTCAAGGCTCTGCAGAACTCTTCGTTCAGACTTGCGCCCGGTCGCATCACGGTCAATCTTGCACCTGCCGATCGACGCAAGGAAGGCACGGCCTATGATCTGCCGCTGGCGCTGGGACTTCTGGCCTCCTCCGGAAGTCTGCCTGCAGACAGTCTGAACGGCTGGTTCTTTGCCGCGGAACTGTCTCTGGACGGCAGACTCAAGCCCGTGCCCGGAGTGCTTCCACTTGCGCTTCTGGCACGGGAGCAGGGCGCAAGAGGAGTGATGGTCGCTCCGCAGAACGCGCAGGAGGCCGCCGTGGTCGAGGGGATCGACGTCATGGCACCGCATACGCTTGCAGAGGCGGCGGCGTTTCTGATCGGAGAGACGGAGCTGAGCGCCGTACAGCCTCTTCCGGTTTTTCCGGAAGAGGAAAACTTTCCGGATCTGGCGGATGTCAGAGGACAGGAAAAGGCCAAGCGTGCCATGGAGATCGCCGCTGCGGGCGCGCACAATCTTCTTTTCATCGGCCCTCCCGGCAGCGGCAAGACCATGCTGGCCAGACGCATGCCCGGCATATTGCCGCCGCTTGAGCCGGAAGAGGCGCTGGAAGTGACCAGAATCTACAGCGTGGCCCGTATGCTGGACGGACGCGGTCTCGTCACGAGTCGTCCTTTCCGTACGCCCCATCACAGCGATTCCAGCGTGGCGCTCATCGGCGGGGGCGTGCCTCCGCATCCCGGAGAGGTCAGTCTCGCCCACAGAGGCGTACTCTTTCTCGACGAACTGCCGGAATTTCAGAGACAGGCTCTTGAAGTGCTGCGTCAGCCGCTGGAGCAGGGCCGGGTCTTCATTTCCCGCGCCGCCTATGCGGTATCCTATCCTGCGGACTTCATGCTGCTTGCGGCCATGAATCCCTGTCCCTGCGGTTACAGTACTGATCCGCGTCACGAATGCACCTGTTCCGCACAGGCCGTGGCCCGTTATCGCGCCAGACTCTCAGGCCCGCTTCTGGACCGCATCGATCTTCATGTGGAGGTGCCGGCCGTCTCCTATGAGCAGATGCGCGTCGGCCGATCCGGTCCGACGTCCGCAGAGGTCAGGGAGCGGGTCGCCCGGGCGAGGGACATACAGCGTGAGCGGTTCCGGGGCACGGACTGCCGTACCAACGCCGATCTGTCCGGCAGGCTGCTTGACGAATGCTGCCGTCTGGGAGAACAGGAACACGCTTTTCTCGGCAACGCCGTGGAGGCTCTGTCGCTTTCGGCCAGAGCCTGCACCCGCATTCTCCGGGTGTCGAGAACCATCGCCGATCTTGATGGTGCGCAGAACATAGCGCTTCCGCATCTGGCGGAGGCCGTCAGCTGCCGCATCCTCGACAGGAGGCTGTCATGACGTTTTCCCTGCGTGCCTGCGCACTCTGTGCGGCGGCTTCGCTGGCGCTTTTTCTGGGAACGCCCAATCCATTTTTCCATGTGCCCTTCGCCGTACTGGGATATCCGGCGGCGCTCTATGTTGCGGCCGGGGGAAGAACGCCGTTCCGGACGGGCTGGTGCGCGGGCATTGCCGGAGCAGCGGCGGCGCTCTACTGGATAGCCGTGGCCGCGCATAAGTACGGCTGTTTTCCCTGGGGCATGGCCGTACCCTGTTCCGTGCTGCTCGGCATGTACGTGGCACTCTGGGGCGGTCTGTTCAGCTGGGGCGTCGCACGGATGAGCGCGTTTTCCCCGTGGCGGCGCAGCGCGGCTGCGGGCGTGCTGTGGTTTCTTCTGGAATGGACGCGGGGATGGTTCGGCACGGGGTTTCCCTGGCTGACGCTCTCTTCCGGACTGGCCGCGTGGCCCGTGCTCATGCAGCCTCTGAGCGTACTCGGCGAATACGGTTTTTCCGGCCTTCTGGCTGCGGAGGCATGTCTGGCATGTGATGGCGTCTTTGCCCTGTTTTTTTTAGGGGTACGGCGGCCGCCGAGAGCTACTCTGTTTCCCTACACGATGCTCTTCCGGTCTATGATCGCTTTCGGAGCGTGGCGTCTTGCCGTCGTGCCCGAAAGGATGGCCGCGGAGGGCACGCCCGTATCGCTGCTCATGGTACAGGGCAGCGTCCGGCAGGACGTGAAATGGTCGCCTGAGTATCAGCGACAGACGCTGGAGCGCTATGTGCGGCTCAGCATCGACGGCGTGCGTTCCGACGTGAACGCTCTTGCCTCCGCTGCGTCTTTCGGTCCTTCGGCCGCGGAGATCGCCGCGTCGGTGGGAACATCCGATGCGCAGAACGATGCCGTGCGCGCTCCTGCGCTGCCCGATCTTCTCATCTGGCCGGAAACTGCCATGCCCTTCGCTTATCCGGAAGGTCCGCTTTCCGGGGAACTGCGCGCCTTTGTCCGCGAGGCGGGCATTCCGCTTCTGTTCGGCGCTCCCGGCACGGAGCATCTTTCGGACGGAAGAACGCTTCTGTACAATCGTGCCTTTCTGCTTTCGCCTGAAGGGGAGGAATCCTTTTACGACAAGGAACATCTTGTCCCGTTCGGTGAATATCTGCCGCCGGTGCTGAACTGGAAGATCTTTGAGGGATTGCTTCAGGGGCTCGGAGGCTTCGAACCGGGAACGCAGGAGCATCTTTTTTCCCTGCGTACGGCGGACGGCAGGAAGGCGGACCTCGGCATGCTCATCTGCTACGAGGGCATTTTTCCGGAGCTGGCCCGTCGGCGTGTGGCCGACGGCGCCGGACTTCTCGTGAACATCAGCAACGACGCGTGGTACGACTACACGTCCGCCCCGGTTCAGCATCTTCAGCTTGCGCTCATGCGCGCGGTGGAACAGGGGCGCTTCATGGCCCGCGCCACCAACAGCGGCATCACGGCAGTGCTCGATCCTCTGGGAGGCATCCATCCCATGGGATCCGAACAGAACGGATACGCGCTTTTCACGCCCGGCAGTCTTTCCGCGTCGACGCTTGCCTTGCAGGGGCATACGCCTTACTTTTATCTTCATCCGTGGCTGCCCGCCGCGGGGCTTGCACTTTTTCTTCTGCTGTGCCTTCCCGTCCTGCGGCGTACCCGCAGGACGCGCTGACGGACGGGCAGACTCATCATCCGCATTCCTGCGGCAATACCTAAAAAAGGATACGTCATCATGCTTCAGTTGGCCGAACTTCGTTCCCGCTGCAACAGCCTTGCCGAACAATTCAATTCTCTCTGGGGGCGTCTTTGACCTGCCCTCGCGGGAGGCGCGTCTTGAAGAAATAGAAAAGATCATCTCCAGTCCCGACGCATGGTCCGATCAGGAAAAGCTGACGCCGGTGCTCAAGGAAAAGAGCCGTCTCGAAGCCGAGGTCGCCCGCTTCCGTGAACTCAGGCAGAGTTATGAGGAAATGGAGGAATGGCTCGGCTTTGTTTCCGACGGAGAAGAAGAGGCGATGGAAACGCTGAACGAGCAGACGAACCTGCTGGAGGAGATGCTCAAGGAAACGGAGATGACCGTTCTGCTCAGCGGAGAAGCCGATCATATGGATGCCCTTTTGGACATTCATCCCGGCGCCGGCGGCACCGAAGCCCAGGACTGGGCTGAAATGCTGGAACGCATGTATCTGCGCTGGGCCGAGTCACATCACATCAAGGCCGAGATCGTGGACTTTCTCCCCGGCGAAGAAGCGGGCATCAAGGCGGTCACCATCAGACTGCAGGGCGAGAACGCCTACGGCATGCTCAAGGGCGAGAAGGGCATACATCGACTCATCCGGATTTCTCCCTACGATGCGTCGGGACGCAGGCATACCTCCTTTGCCTCGGTGGATCTTATTCCCGATGCCGGTGAGGTGTCGACTATCGAGATTAAGGAAAGCGATCTGCGCATCGACGTGTATCGTGCCTCGGGCGCGGGCGGCCAGCACGTCAACAAGACCGAGTCGGCCGTGCGCATCACGCACATTCCGACCGGCATCGTGGCGCAGTGTCAGAACGAGCGCTCGCAGCAGAGCAACCGTGAAAGTGCCATGCGCGTGCTCAGGGCGCGTCTGTACGCCTATGAGCAGAGCAAGCGCGACGCCGCCCGTCAGGCGGATTATGCGGGCAAGGATGCCATTGCCTTCGGCAGTCAGATCCGTACCTACACGCTTCAGCCCTACCGTCTGGTCAAAGATCACCGCACCGGTTCCGAGTGCGGCGATGTGGACGCCGTGCTCAACGGACGCATTGATGATTTTCTGCGTGACTATCTTCTCTGGCAGCATGAGCGCAGTCGCGGATAGATTTGCCGTTTTCCCTTGCAAGGCAATGGATTTAGAGTTATAATGTCTTATCTTATGTGATGTGAGCTTTCAAGAGGGATTTTCCCCGACCATAATCCTTCTCCCTGTGCCGGGCAGGGCACGGCAGGGGGAGTACCGTATGACGGAGATGTCATGAACAAGAGTGAACTGATCAAGAATCTTGCCGAACAGTCCAATGTGTCGCTGGATGAGGCCACCCTTGTGGTCAACACGTTCGTGGATTGCATGAAAGAGGCTCTTCTTGCCGGCGATCGTGTGGAAATCCGCGGGTTCGGCAGTTTCAAGGTTAAAGAATACGGTTCCTACGCGGGGCGCAATCCCCGCACGGGCGACCGGGTGGAAGTCAGCCCCAAGCGTCTTCCTTTCTTCCGTGCCGGCAAGGAACTTAAGGAATTCCTCAACGATTAGACATCTCCGGTATCATGAAGCGGACATGAAGAGGCAGGTTCGAAGAACCTGCCTCTTTCGTGCCCGGCGAACGGATTTTGCAGGGGAAGATGCGGCCGGAAGAGCAGCTTTTTCCTTGAGATTGCCCTCGTTGTCGCGTAGATTCACCCAACGGAAAGAAGGATGGAACTTATGTCGCTCATGCGTTTTGTATCGTGGAACGTCAACGGCTTCCGTGCCGTCAGCAAAAAGGCGGACTGGGAGTGGTTTTCCCGTGTACAGGCCGATGTCGTCGGTCTTCAGGAGACCAAGGCTTCTCCCGAGCAGCTCTCCGAAGAACAGCGCCGCCCCGAAGGATGGCATGCCTGGTGGTCTGCATCCACGGTGAAGAAGGGGTATTCGGGCGTGGCCGTGTTCAGCCGCCGAGAGCCGCTCCGCGTGGAGCAGGAGCTGCCGGATCCCGACTATCACGGCGAGGGACGCGTGCTCCATCTGGAGTTTCCCGAACTGCATTTTTTCAACATCTACTTTCCCAACGGAGGAGAGGAGGTGTCGAAGGGCGTATTCCGCCGGGTACCGTACAAGATGGGCTTTTTCAATGCCTTTTTCGAATATGCGGAGGAGTTGCGGCAGGATAAGCCCATCGTGGTGTGCGGGGACTTCAACATTTCCCACAGAGAGATCGATCTGGCCAGACCGAAGGAAAACGTGTTCAATACCGGCTTTCTACCGGAAGAGCGTGCGTGGATGGATGCCTTTGTGCAGGCCGGATACGTGGACACCTTCCGTCACGTGCACGGCGATGTGGAAGGCGCCTACAGCTGGTGGTCCTACAAGACCCGTGCCAGAGAGCGCAACATCGGATGGCGTCTGGACTATTTCTTTGTATCGGAAGAGCTGAAGAACAATATCCGCGACGCCTGGATTGAAAACGACGTCTACGGTTCCGACCATTGTCCCGTGGGGCTGGCGCTGGAATTGTAGACGGGGAAGGGCCGGTGTTTCCGGTCATGGAAGGACACGGCGCGGATAGGACGCTGGACAGAGCGCGGATATCGCCGGAAGCGTTTTCGGACGACGGTCTCTCCGTTGTCGGCAGAGGCGTCTCCGCCTGCGGGGAACATGGGCATGATCGGAACGGAGGATCCCGGGTACAAAAAAAGCCCCGAAGAATCGAGGCGGAAATATGGGGCGAATAACAGGGTTTGAACCTGCGACCCCCTGGGCCACAACCAGGTGCTCTGCCAACTGAGCTATATTCGCCGTGCAGGAAGAGTAATTATTCGATTGCCGAAGAATAGTCAAGTATTTTTTTCTCATCCCGGAGGAAGAGTTTGGACAGTTTTCTCATAGAGGGCGGCGTGCCGCTCAGGGGCGTCATAGAGGTCAGCGGTTCCAAGAATGCCGCACTGCCGATCATCATGGCGTCCATTGCCGTGGACGATGTCGTGACCTATACCAATGTTCCGGATCTGCGGGACATCCATACCACCATACGGCTGCTCAATATTCTGGGACGCGAGGCGTCGCTCGAAAACGGCGTGGTCACGGTACGGAACGGCGTTCTCGGCATGGAGGCGCCGTATGATCTCGTGAAGACCATGCGGGCGTCCGTGCTCTGCCTGGGACCGCTTCTGGCGCGGCTCGGAGAGGCCAAGGTTTCGCTGCCCGGCGGGTGCGCCATAGGAGCCAGACCCGTGGATCAGCATCTTTTCGCTCTGGAGAAGATGGGAACGGTCTTTGATCTGGAAAACGGCTACATTCACGGCCGCTGTCCCCGCGGACTGCGGGGCGCGCACATCCGCTTCGACATGCCCACCGTGGGAGGGACGGAAAACGTGCTCATGGCCGCATGCCTTGCGCAGGGAGAAACCGTGCTTGAGAACGTGGCAAGAGAGCCGGAAATCGTGGATCTGGCCAATTTCCTCATACGCTGCGGGGCCAAGATCGAAGGGCAGGGCAGCACCATGATCCGCGTACAGGGCGTGGAGAGTCTTCACGGCTGCACTTATGCCGTCATGCCGGACCGCATCGAGGCGGGGACCTTTCTGGTGGCCGCAGGCGTGACCGGAGGCGAGCTTCTGCTGAAGAACTGTCCTTTGGACGATATGTCCGCTGTTGTGGACAAGCTGCGCGATGCGGGCATGATCATAGAAAAGACGGAGGACGGCGTGCTGGCCCGTACGGGCGAGGAAGGTTTGAAGGGCGTGAACATCAGCACGCGTCCGCATCCCGGTTTTCCCACGGACATGCAGGCGCAGTTCATGGTGCTCATGTGCTGTGCGCAAGGTTCGGGTTTGGTGGAGGAGAACATCTTCGAGAACCGCTTCATGCACGTACAGGAGCTTGTCCGCATGGGGGCGGACATCCATGTGACCGGTTCCTCGGCCATGGTCCGCGGCGGACGCAGGCTTGCCGGAGCGCCGGTCATGGCGTCCGATCTGCGTGCCGGCGCGGCGCTCGTGCTGGCCGGACTCGCGGCGGAAGGCGAGACACGCGTGCAGCGCATCTATCATGTGGACAGAGGATATGAGCGTCTGGCGGACAAGCTTTCGGCCGTGGGAGCGTGCATCCGTCGGATAAAGGATCCAGGTTAGCGGCCTGTCCACGGGCGGCATGCATCCGTGCCGCCCGTGCTGAAACAACAGCAACTTCCCCTCCCGTACATACAGGTACTGAGCCATGCGGAGCGTGCCGGAACTGCCGTCGCTTCTATTCCGTCAGAGATTTCTTCTCGCCGTGCTGGCCGGTTCCGCAGCCACGCGGGATGCCGTGTTCGGCGTTGCGCTCCTTCTTCTTTTGCTGATGGTGCCGGCACGGACGGCATGGCCCAGGATCGCGGCGCAGGCAGCGGCCTTTCTGCTGGGAAGCGTCGTGACGCTGACGGCGTCTCCCTCGCCGGAAAATTGCCCGTCATGGGCGTCGGTACCGCGCAGAAACGTGCTTGCGGAAGGTCGTATTGTGTCGGTGTCGGGACTGCCCGGAGAGCGGATCCGCGTCATTCTGGAGAAGATGCATCCTATCGACATACCCCGTCACCTGTCTTCCGAAACCGCGGCCGACGTGGCCAAGGCACTGAAACGGGAGGTGCCCGAGGAACTGTCCGGCGGCAGAAAGGGGTATCCCGGCAAGGTCTTTGAAAGCAGCGATGCGCCGGTTCCCGGTCGCGTGAGCATGACGCTGTATGCCTCGGATCTCAAAAACGTCGGACGTCCGGTACCGGGCGGCACGCTGCGGGCCCTCCTGCGGCTGTATCCGTCCGTGGGCAGCGTGAATCCGGGCACGTCCGATCTCGGCGTATACTGGGCGGACAAGGATGTCTGGCATAATGCGCGTCTGAACAGAACCCGTACCGGTCCTCTTTTTCTGGAGATGGGCGAGGGGAGCGGTTTTCTGTGGCATCTGGAGCTTCTCCGCCTGCAATGGCTTGAGGCTCTGCAGAACGCGCTTGCCGAAGATGCCGGAGACGCTGCGCAGAAAGGCTCCGGCAGCGCCGATGTCTGGAGCGGGGAAAGCTCCGTCCCCTTTTCTCAGGGGAGGGCCATGCTCGTGGCGCTGCTGTTCGGTGACCGTTCCGGGCTGTCCGCAAGAACGGTGGATCTGTTTACGCGGGCGGGACTCGTTCATTCCCTCTCGCTGTCGGGCCAGCATCTGGCGCTGGCAGCCATGGCGGGAACGGCCTTTGCCGGAGTTCTTGTTTTTCTGTCCCGCAGGGCGTTGCTTTTTGCTCCCCGCCGCGTGCTCGTGGTGTCGGCGGGTGTGCCTTTCGCCTTGGCCTATCTCTTTCTCGGCGGTGCGCCGTTTTCTCTGATTCGGGCGGCGTTCATGATGTTGGCAGGCGCCTTCTTTCTCTGTCTGCGACGCAGCGCGGCTCCGCTGGACGCTCTGTTTGCCGCCTGTCTTTTTCTGTTCATCGGCTGGCCGCTGGTGGTCTTCGATCTTTCCGTGCAGCTTTCCGTGCTTGCCGTGGCGGGCATCATGCTTTCCATGCCGCTGGTTTCCGCGCTCGGAAAACGTTTTTCTCCGCCCGAAGGAGGAGGCACCGGAACCGTTGTTTCTCTGCGTCGCGCCTGCCGGGCACTGATCCGCTGGACGGGAACCATGCTTCTGCTTTCTCTTGCGGCGCAGGCGGCTGTCCTGCCGGTGCTGATCATGGTTTTCGGCGTGGTGGGCCTGAATGTCTGGATGAATCTTGTCTGGCTTCCGCCGTTGACCTTCGTGACGCTGCCGTGTGCGGCGTTGGGACTGGTCTTCCTTGTGCTTTTCGGTGCCCAGCCCGTGTCGTCGCTGCTCTTTTCCATGGCGGCATGGCCGGCGGATGCCATGATAGCTCTGCTGGCCGTCGCGGATCAGGGCGGATGGATTCCTCTGATGCAGTGTTTTCGACCGTCGTCGCTGAGCGCGCTCGGCTACGGAGTGCTGCTTGCCGCACTCATGATCCGGCTTGGCGCGGCGCTGCACGGACGGCCGTGCGGCGCCGCGGTCAGGCGTCTCATGCTGATGGGGATGCTCTTTCTGCCCGCCGGTCAGCTTCCGACGTGGCTGGAGGAACATGAGGCCGACAGGGAACGGCGTGTTGTGATGACGGTTCTCGACGTCGGACAGGGGCAGGCAGTTCTTCTGGATTATCCGGGCGGAAGAATGCTGGTGGACGGCGGCGGCAGTTCTTCTCCCTTTTTCGACTACGGACGCAGCATCGTGGCGCCGGCGCTGACGTACCGGCATCTTCCGCGTCTTGATGCCGTGGTGGTCAGTCACACCGACATGGATCATGCGCGGGGTCTGCGCTGGATTCTGGAATATTTCGACGTGGGCTGTCTGTACTGGTCTTCCTATTCTGCCGCTGACGACTCCTCCGACGGAAAGGCGTTGCGTGAAATCGCACGGCGGAGAGGCATTCCGGAAAGGATTCTGACACGTGGAGACGTGCTGGAACCGGCGGAAGGCATACGTCTCGAAGTGGTCTGGCCGGATGAGACGATACTATCCTCCTTCCGTCCGCGCGGGAACGTTTCCGGCAACGAGGCATCTCTTGCCATGCGCCTGACGCGCGACGGCCGGGGACTGGCGCTGCTGTGCGGCGACATGACCACGCCGGCGCTGCGCCGTCTTGCGGAAAGCGGTCAGCCTCTGCATGCGGACGTGCTGGTGCTGCCGCATCATGGCGCGACGTCATCCTTTCAGAAAAAATTCTACGACGTTGTCGATCCAGACTGTGTCATGGCATCAGCAGCTTCGTATAATCACTACGGATTCCCCGGCAGAAAGGTGCGCGAGGAGATGCGGGAGCGGGGCATTCCGCTCTACAGCACCACCATGCTCGGCGGCATGCGGGTGTTCTGGGAAGGAGACGGCAGGAACATGAGGGGGCCGGTGTCGGACAAGGGGGTCTTCCACTGATCCTTCTCAAGGAGTGTCGTCCGTTCGGAAAATGCGCGGTGCGTGTCAGGGATGCACGTACGGCAGACGCATGAGAAGAGATCTTCCTGCTTACCGTCCATGGGCGATGCCTGAAAGAGCCTTGAAGGGGAGCGGAGCGCGGAAGAGGAAGAACGCAGTCATTGACGGATCAGGTGGCCGGGGGCGCACGTCTTTCCGGTCATACGTGTTCTCTGATGTCCATGCCCATGCCGCGCAGTTCCTCCACCAGCGTTCGTGCAAGAACGGGAAGGGCATCGAGGCAGACGGGAGAAAGGCCAAGCTGCATGGTCTGGTAGTCGGCAGGCTCCATGCCGAAGACGACGCCTTCGGGTCGGTGTCCGAGGATGTCGCAGTAGATGAGCGTGTCCACAAGATCGGTCTGATGCAGGGAGTCGCGGAAGCTCATGCTCTTGCGCAGGTCATTGTCCGTCAGTCGATACACGCTGCCGGGTTTTCCGTCTCCGCGCACGGCGTCGAGAACATAGACGCGGTCGGTCTGCAGCAGCGCATCCATAAGTCCCATGCCCAGGGTTCCTCCGTCCACGAGCGTGACGTTTCCGGGGAAGACATAGTGGTTCTGCAGCCACTCGACGGCGCGCACGCCGATGCCTTCGTCGGTGAAGAGAATGTTGCCTACGCCAAGAATGAGAATGCGTTCCATGGAAATCTCGGAAAAGGAAGAACGGACGAGAAAGAAAGGATGGGTCGGAAAAGCCGATGCGGCAGAAGAGCGGGAGAATGGACCGCGGTCCGGAAAAAGACACCGCGGAAAGACGCCGCATGGTCGCCCTGAGGAGCGTAATGGGACGGGTATGCCCCGAACGGACATCGGGGCATGCGGAGGACATGAAAAAAGGGAGAAGGTTCCCCTCCTCCCCTTTATCAGTCTTTACAGGACCTTGAAGTCGTACACCTGATTGGTGCGGCCGTCGATGACATGCACGCCGCAGGCGATGCACGGATCGAAGGAGTGCACGGTGCGCAGGATTTCCACAGGTCTTCTGGGATCGGCCACAGGCGTGCCCACGAGGGCGGCTTCCACAGCGGAGAGCTTGCCTTCGGCGCAGCGGGGGCCGAGGTTCCAGGTGGAGGGCACCACGAGCTGGAAGTTGGCAATTCTGCCCTTTTCAATGACGATCCAGTGGGACAGACCGCCGCGGGGAGCATGCACGAAGCCTACGCCTTCGGCGTTCTGCGGCACTTCGGTGTTGATGCAGATCCTGGTGTCGCCCTTGGCGATGTTGTCTTCAAGTTCCTGCAGCCACTGGCCGATGCCGTTGGCCACGACCACAGCTTCCACGCCGCGGGCGGCGGTACGGCCGAGCGTGGAGAACAGTGCTTCGGGACCGGTATTCAGTGCCTTGAGCACGGTGTTCACGGTGGAGGTTACGAGCTTGTCGCCCTGGGCGTAGGAGATGAGCATCTGAGCAAGGGGACCGGTTTCCACGGCATGGCCGTCATAGCGGGGAGCCTTCATCCAGGAGTAGCGGTCGGTATCGCCCATCTTGGTGAAGAGAGGATTGGTCACCCCCTGATAGGGAGTGCGGGCCTCGTCGCCTTCGTACCAGCTGTGACGCACGTGTTCGGAGATCTTGGAGGCGTCGAAGGGCAGAACCGTGCTGAGATCACGGTTGTAGATGACGCCGGGCTTGAGCCAGCGGGTGGCAAGATCGCGTTCCTGTCCCGGGAATTCGCCGAAGTCCATATAGTCGGACACGCCGCCGCCGATGGAGGCCCAGTCCTTGTAGGCTCCGGCCACCAGAAGCAGGTCGGGAATGTAGACCTGTTCCACAAAGGAGCGGGCTTTCTGATAGAGGGTCTTGAACTGGGCGATGGTGTCGGGACGAAGGGCGTTGTAGCAGGTTACGCCGCCGGCCACGAGGAACTGCGGATGCGGGTTCTTGGCGCCGAACACGGCCGTGGCACGGGCGATTTCCACCTGAACGCGCAGAGCTTCCAGATAGTGAGCCGTGGCCACGAGATTGGCTTCGGGTTCCAGATAGTAGGAAGGATGGCCGCCGAGGAAGTAGGCGTTGGTGAAGGGACCGAGCTGGCCGCTTTCCACAAGAGCCTTGACCTTGGCCTGCACGGCGCGCAGTTCTTCCTCGCTGGTGGGACGGGGAGAGATGGAGGCGTTCAGCTTGGCGGCCTTGGCGGGATCGGCTTTGATGGCGGACGCCACGTCGACGAAGTCGAGGGCGTGCAGATGATAGAAGTGCACCACATGGTCGTGCAGATTCTGCATGCCCAGCACCAGGTTGCGGATCAGCGAGGCGTTGCGGGGCAGCTCGATCTTCATGGCGTCTTCCAGAGCACGGGTGGACGCCAGAGCATGGGTGTAGGTGCACACGCCGCAGGTGCGGGCGGTGAAGAACTGGGCGTCGCGGGGATCGCGGCCCTTGAGAATGGTTTCCAGTCCGCGGAACAGGGTGGAGCAGCTTCTGGCGTCCTTGACCCGGCCGTTTTCGACTTCCACCTCGATGCGGAGATGGCCCTCGATGCGGGTGAGCGGATCCACCACGATGGGTCCGGTATAGGAACTCTGGGGAGTAGTTTTTGCTTCGCTCATGATGGCATTACTCGCTAGTTTTCATAGAAGGGGGTCATCTTGTCCCAGAAGTTCGGTTCGGAACAGCCGATGCAGGGATGACCGGCGGCTACGGGCCAGTTCACGTCGTTGAACAGAGCCTTGGGGCAGTTGTTGTAGGTCACCGGACCCTTGCAGCCGAGCTTGTAGAGGCACCAGCCCTTGCGGGCTTCTTCGGAGTCGAAGGAAGGAGCGAATTCCCCGGCTTCAAAGTGGGGCAGACGTTCGCACAGTTCGTGCACGGTGTGTCCGTAGAAGGCCAGAGGACGGTTCAGCGCGTCGAGCTCCAGCTTCGCGCCGGAGAGCACAGCGGCGATGGTGCCGATGAGGTTCAGCGGATTGGGCGGGCAGCCGGGCACGTTGACGGCCTTGATGCCGAGATCGGCAAAGCAGTCGTTGACGCCCTTGCAGCCGGAAGGATTGGGTGCTGCGGAGGGAATGCCGCCGAAGCAGGCGCAGGTGCCGTAGGAGATGACGGCCTTGGCGCCGGGCAGCACCTCCTTGTTGATGGCGTACATGGTCTTGCCGCCGATGGTGCCGTACAGACCGTCCATGGCCGTGGGAATGGCGCCTTCCACGATGCACACATATCCGTTGGGATTCTTCATGGCCATGTGCAGGGCATCTTCGGCAGCTTCGCCGGCCGCAGCCATGATGGTTTCCTGATAGTCAAGGGAGATGGTATCGAGGATGAGTTCATCAAGGAAGGGCTTGCTGGTGCGCAGCAGCGCTTCCGTGCAGCCGGTGCACTCCGCATCGTGCAGATAGATGACCGCGGGACGGGCGGCGGACGTGAGCGCTTTTGCCACGGCGGGAGCAAACGAAGGCCCCATGCCCAGGGCCACAGCCACAGTGGAACAGAATTTCAGAAAGTCGCGGCGCGATACGCCCCGTTTTTCAAGGCGTTCTTCCGCGCCTTCTTTCCCCAGACCGATGGAGATTTGCATAAGGCCCTCCTGGCGCTGATAGACAGGACTTTTCCGCGAGGGCTTCCAAGGCGGCGGGAAGATCGCGGTTGTTGCCGTTGGCTAGGAACAAGTCATGCCCTGCGGCATGAACTTCTTCTGATATGATATTACTTTATTTCCGACTCTAACATCAGAGCAGGGGCAGGTCAACCGAAGAGAATCTTTTTTTCAAAGAAATGATAGAAAAATCACATGGTTCCACATATCGGAAGCTGAGCGCGCAAGTGTGGGAGATGACAGTCTTTTTCCTTTTGCGGCGAGCTTTTCCGATGTCTGCGCGGAAACATTCCTTCCGTGTTGCCTGATCAGCGGAGCATGGACTTCAGTTCTGCAAGAACATTTTCCGGTTCGATGCCCGCGATGCAGGCATAGTTGCGGCTGCAGGCGTCCGCCCCGTGCAGGGAACAGGGACGGCAGGCCATGGGAAGCTGAAGCACGCGGTCGTGTTCGCCGGAGGGGAAGAATCCCCACTCCCGGCAGGTGGGGCCGAACATGGCGAGTACGGGAGTGTCCACGGCCGTTGCGATGTGCATGGGGCCGGAATCACCGGTAATGAGCACGTCCGCCTCATGGATCAGGGCGAACAGTTCGCGCAGGCCGGTATCGTTGACGAAACTGTGCGATGATTCCTGCGAGGGGAAGCCTTCACCCTGTCCCACCCAGAAATAGTCGATGTCTTCCTGTTCGAGCAGAGCGGCGAGACGCAGCCATCTGTCCGGCGGCCAGGTCTTGGCCGCATGGGTAGCAAAGGGATGCAGGGCGATGAGGGGCCTTCCGTTATGCCGGAGGGGCGCGAGTTCGGCGGCGGCAGCCGCCTTTTCTTCGTCGGAGAGGAAGATGCGTGGTCTGAGTTCTGCGGCGGAGGGAACGTTTTCCTTGTCGTAGAGACCGATGGCGTAACGCTGAGGCACATTGAAGCGTCGCAGCTGTTCCCCGAAAAAGCGGCCCCGGCTCAGAAGAAAGATGCGGCGGGCCAGCGACATCTTGCTGTAGCAGATGATGGCGTCGCGCCAGATTCTGGCCAGCATGGCCGATCGCAGATTGCGGTGCAGATCGAGCAGGGGGGAGTCGCGATATTTTTCCATGAGTCCGCGGAAGTTCATGGCCTGCGTCTGACCGTGCAGATCGTTCTCGTCGAAGCCGATGACATTGAGCACGGCGGGATGTCCGGCAAAGACCGGCTCAAAGGCCTCCTTCGTGATGACGGTGAACATGGTGCCGTGCTTTTTGTGCCAGTCGAGCAGTACGCCCGTGGTAAGCACGACGTCGCCGAGGGAGCTGAAGCGCACGACCACCATGTGTCTGTTGTTGATTCTGGAAGAGTAACGCGCCATGCGGACCTGCCTGTGACAAGATGATGCTGAAGAAGGACGGACTCGTGGAGGAGACTTCATTTCCGTGTCGTCGCCGCCGGTCTCCCCGTCGGGGAAGCCGCCGCGTCTTTCTTTGTATGTTTCAAGCCGTGATGCGTCAACAGCCGGGCGCCGCAGAACGGGAAAAGCAAAAAGGCCCGGAATGCGTCCGGGCCTTAGGGAAGGATGCGGGGAAACGTCGGACGTGTTCCGGCGTTCGGAAAAAGATCGTTATCTTGTGCCGAAGATGCGGTCGCCCGCATCCCCGAGGCCGGGAATGATGTAGCCGTTCTCGTTGAGATGGGAGTCAAGGGCCGCGGCGTAGATTTCCACGTCGGGGTGCTTGTCGAGCACTGCCTTCACGCCTTCGGGTGCGGCTACGAGGTTGAGGGAGCAGATCTGCCTGCAGCCGTTCTTCTTGAGCACGTCGATGGCAGCGATGAGCGATCCGCCGGTGGCGAGCATGGGATCAAGAATGAAGGCCACGCGCTGGTCGATGCGACGGGCCAGCTTCTTGTAGTATTCCACGGGTTCCAGAGTCTCCTCGTTGCGGTACATGCCGAGCACGCTGATCTTTGCGCCGGGCACCATGTCGAGTACACCGTCCATGAGACCAAGACCGGCGCGCAGAATGGGAACGATGGTGATCATCTTGCCCGCGAGATAATCCACTTCCACCTGTCCGGCCCAGCCCTTGACCATCTTCTTCTCGGTGGGAAGATTTTTGGTGGCCTCATAGGTGAGAAGGCGGGCCACTTCCTTGGCCAGCATGCGGAATTCGCTGGTGGAGGTGCTTTCCTTGCGGAGCAGACCGAGCTTGTGACGGATGAGCGGGTGATCGACGATATGCAGAGCCATGGCGAAAATCCTTGTTAGAGGGGGGCAGTGCGCAGGAACAGGGTCGCAGAGTATGATGACGTTATATCCGGGGCGATGCACGGCGTCAAGGCGCACGTCGGAAGTTTTCAGCCTGCATCTGATTGCTTTTTTTATATTTTCTGTCTGTCCGTCGCAGGCATTTTTTTCATGTGTGGAGCGATTTTTTACTGTCGGAGCATTCCTGTCCCGGGCGGGACGGCATACGTTTTTTATGGTTTCATAGAGGGCGTAGCTGAATAAAATGTGCGATTTTTCGCACAGAAAGGACTTTTATTGTATGAAATTCTTCACATCTGCGGGTGTCGTATTCAAAAAGCAAAGCATTGATAATATATTGAAAATAAAAAAGGTAACATATTGATAATGTACTAAAAATAAAGCGGCATGATTTTTGCTAGATGGTTTGAGATTTTTTCATTTCTTCTGTTCGTGCTGTCCTTGTTTCGGGCCGCATGCAGAATAACTTTTCAGGAGGTTTTGCCGTGAACAGTTTCTGGAAAAAGGCTGCCGGTTCTCTTGTTCTGACCATGCTTGTTCCTTTCGGGGCCATGGCTGCAGAAGATTCCATCAGCTTCAACAAGGCTCCCGCAGATATTCTGGTGGAAGCGACTGACGGCATTGTGGACGAGGAACTGGCCAAGGCCATTGTCGCCTACAGAGAAAAGAACGGTCCGTTCAAAACCGCTTCGGATTTGCGCAAGGTTCCCGGCATGACGTCCGTGACGTTCGGCATGCTCGGCCCGGTGGAAGAAGACGGTGACGTTGTGTACGAGGCCGTCATTCCCACCGGTATGCACAGCTACTAGAAACAGGGAAGAAAGAGGAGAAGGAGTATGAAGAAAATTTTTGCAGCCGCAACGCTTGGTCTGTGCCTCGGAGTAAGCGCTTCCGCCCTTGCCGCTCCGAGCGTGTACCCCACGGGAACGACCATTTACGACCCTGCCCAGGCTCAGAACGGCTATGTTCTCATCAGTGTGGACTTCAAGGACGTCTATGCCAAGGTGGACAACCGTGCCTTCTTTAAAGAAGCCCCCGACTACAACAGCCCGGCTGCCGTTCCCACCGCCGCGGACAGCGACGAGGTTTTCCTCATCGACATGAACGGCAACGTCGTTCATTCCTGGAAGGACCTCGGCAACAACAAGAAGTGCTACCTGCTTCCCGACGGTCATCTGCTGAGCTTCAGCGAAACCCGCAGCGAAGTGACGGAATACGACTGGGACGGCAAGGTGGTATGGAATTTCGCCTCCAAGCTCGGACCTCATCATGACGGCCGCAGACTGCCCAACGGAAACACGCTGATTCTGTGCTACGAAACTGTGCCGGACGAGGTCATCAATAAGGTCGAGAACCAGACTACGCAGTGGTGGGGAACCCAGGACCGCAAGAACGCCAAGCTCCGCGGCGACATACTCATCGAAGTGAACCCTCAGGGGAAGGTCGTATGGTCCTGGAGCTCTTCCGAGCATCTCGACATCAACCGTTACATGCCGCTTACCGGCATGAACGACTGGACGCACGGCAACACGCTGTCCGTCATTCCTCCGAACAAGTGGTACGATGCCGGCGACAAGCGCTTCAAGCCCGGCAACATTCTCTATAACCCCCGTCATTTCGATGAATTTGTCATCATCGACAAGGACAGCGGCGATATCGTCTGGTCTCTGAAGGGATTCAAGGCCATGGGCGGTCTCGGCCAGTGCCACGAACCCATCATGATTGAAAAGGGCAAACCCGGCGCCGGCAACATCATGGTCTTCGACAACGGCCTGTTCACCCGCAACGGTGCCCATGCCGCCCAGACCGTGATTTGGGAAATCGACCCCACCACCAGCAAGGCCGTGTGGCGTTATGTGCCCGCCCAGGGCGGCAGCTTCCGTCTGCTCAGCAAGTACAAGGGTTCCGCGTATAAGATGGAAAACGGCAACGTGCTGATCTCCGAAGACTATGCCGGTCGGGCCTTCCAGGTGAAGCCTGATGCGACCCATCCCGACGGCGGCACCATCGTATGGGAATACGTCTATCCGTCTATCATTTCCCGTACTACTATGTATCCTTATGACTATTGCCCGCAGCTTAAGGCCATGAAGAAGCCTGCCGAACTGAAGGTTTCTCCGCTTGACCCCGCCGACTGGAAGGTTCTGCCCGATGTCGAACGCAAGGGTAACGCCGTAGTCAAGGTCAACAAGTAAGTCGTCAAATCACTCTCTGCGAAGGCATCCTTTTTCTTCAGGAAAAGGATGCCTTTTTTGGTTAAAAGAAAACCCCCAGCCAGGCTGGAGGGCCGAAAACTTATAGTCATGCGTATGTTATAAACACTCCTTTTGATTTGCCGAGAAAGAGGTGCGGTCCGGCAACTGCGCCCATAAGCAAATCAAAAGGAGGTCATGATGGGTGACTTAAAGAAGTTGGCGCATACGAAATGGAACTGCAAATATCACATAGTATTTGCGCCGAAATATCGCAGACAGATTTTCTATGGAGAGAAGAAAAGAGCCATAGGAGAAATATTGCGAAAATTATGTGAGTGGAAGGGCGTGAGCATGGTAGAAGCGGAATGTTGTCCCGGCCATATCCATATGTTGTTCGAGATACCGCCCAGGATGAGTGTATCGGCGTTTGTGGATATTTGAAAGGAAAGAGTGCCTGATGATATATGAACAGTTCGGCGAGCTGAAGTTCAAATATCGTAATCGGGAGTGCCGGTACCGTGGCTACTGTGTCGATACGGTGGGCAAGAATAAGGCAAAGACAGTCGAGTACAACAGGCATCAACTGGCCGAGGATAAACTCGGAGAACAGCTGGGCATCCCGTACGCCGGAAGCCCGTTTACGGGCCGCCTTCAACAGAAATGCAGATGTCGGATCGTCTATGAGCCTGTCAGGGCACGGCTGGCAAGAGAGCCTTACAGGCACATAAGGAGAAAACACCGGCTATGCCGGTGGGATTCCATTTGCGTGGGAGAGTCGGCGGGAATGTATTCTGCGTGTTGCGTTCTGCGTGCGTTCAGAAAATTGCTTCAGAAGGTGATGGATGTGTTCGGTTTTGGGCCTGGGGGCAAGCGGAAGGAAGAGGCTGGGAAAGAACTCCCGATGCAGGAGAGGGAATAGATCGGAAGATGGGGAATGCCGACAAAACAGATGACAGATCTTGGGGGGAACAATGCATGCCGCTCTTGTAGAAGAAAGCGGGAAGAATGTGAGATCGGGAGAAAAACTGTGCGGAAATTCGCACGGTTTTTGTTCATGCTTTGTATCTTTTTTCTGAAAGAGATCATAAGGATTTTCTGACATGAAGCGAAGGGCCGGGAGAAAATAACCTTGGAAAGATGAAATCGTACTCCCGCGGGGGATGAGGCGATAGTAAGCGGAAAGAGGAGAGGGATGACGGTCCTGTGCATAGTGTTATTTGCTCGCCTAACTTGCGGACGCCTTGGCGCGGCCGCGTGACGATTCTTAGGGCAGTCGATGAGGCTGCCGTTCGCTGCAGGCTATTTCAGGAGATATATGCGCAGAGGACTCCCGGCTTGAAATTATGTTTTTCCTTTTCCTTTCTGAGCACGGCCGCGGTCTGAAAGAAAAGCAGCGCGGACAAGAGGATGGCTTCCGTCTGTGGAAGAATGGTACTGAAGCGTATGCCCTCTCTTCTGAACAGATGTGCGGGCAGACGATATGAACTTCTTTGCTGTGTGCAGATTTTCTCCAGAGTTATTTGGGGTAGGTCAGGAGATTCCTTCGCGACAGTGTGATTGTCAGCGTTTTGTCGCCTCATGGTTGAGTGCGCTGCTGATTATTACGATGAAGATGCTCTGCTCGGAGTATCCATTGGGGATGTCGGCGGCCGAGCTGGGGCGTCTATGCGCTCATGGGAGTGTCGAAGTCTTGCCTGCGCAGAAGAGATGAAAGGAGAAGAGCGGCGCGGCTCTTCCTGCGATGGAGCAAATAAGGCACCGGGAAGGTCTTCATCGACAGAGCAACATGGCCGGTTTTTGAGCAGCCGTTTCGAAAAATGAAGGTTTCCGTCTTCGATAGTATGATGAGACAGGGTAAGAGAAGCAATGGTTCCCGATGATCAGGGACTGCTCGAAAAAGCCCCCCGAATGTTTTACCGTTCGGGGGGCTTGATAATCCGTTTGCCGGCATTTCCGGCAAAGCGCTATTCGGCAAGCTCGAAGGGTTCGCCGCCTTCGCGCTTCATTTCAAGGGCGATCTTCCACAGCAGGGTGACCACGAGGGCACCCACGGCGAAGATGCCGAGGCCGATGGAGACTTCCCAGAAGGTGGGAGTGTAGACTTCATAGGTCTCATAGGGAGTGGGAGCGAAGCCGCCGATGAGCAGGCCGAGGCCCTTGTCGATCCAGGAGGCGATAACGAGCATGACGAGCGCCCAGGGCAGGATCTTCATGTTGTTGCGGAACTTAGGAATGGCCAGCAGGAAGATGCTGACGAAGGCGAACACCACGGCTACCCACATCCAGCCGTTCAGCCACACGTCGAGTCCTTCATGACCGTTGAAGATGAACGTGATGGGATGCTGATGGCCGGGGATGCCGCTGTAGAAGGCGGTGAACAGTTCAAGCACGTAGAAGAACATGTTCAGGCCCATGGCGTAGGCGATGGTGATGGACAGGGACTTCACCACGGACTTGCCGGGATCGAAGCCGGAGAGGCGCTTCAGCAGCAGCAGCGAGAGCAGCAGGATGGAAGGTCCGGCGCAGAACGCGGAGGCCAGGAAGCGGGCGGCCATGATGGCGGAGAGCCAGTAGTGGCGTCCGGGCAGGCCGGCGTACAGGAAGGCCGTGACGGTGTGAATGGAGAAGGCCCAGAAGATGGAGATGACCACAAGGACCTTGACCCAGCGGGGCACGGCAACGTGACGACTTTCATGTTCCAGGGATGTCCAGCCGATGACGGCGTTGAGCAGCAGGTAGCCGCACAGCACGGTGGCGTCCCAGAACATGACCGAGTTCGGCGTAGGATGCAGGATGATGTTCAGCACGCGCTGCGGCTGGCCCATGTCCACCACGATGAAGAGCATGCACATGATGACCGCGCCGATGGCGAGGAACTCTGCGAACACGATGACGCGGTGATAGGGATGATAGTGGTGGAAGGTGGCGGGCAGCACCAGCATCACGGCCGCGGCGGCCACGCCCACCAGATAGGTGAACTGGGCGATGTAGAAGCCCCAGGAGGTGTTGCGGGTGAGACCGGTCATCTGCAGGCCGTAGATGAGCTGGAACACATAGACGATGAAGGCGTATCCTATGATGGCCAGCAGAAAGATCAGCCACATGTAGTACTTGGGAGAACCCTTGAGAACTTTTTCAACCATGGTTCCCTCCTAGATGATGTAATAGACGCCGGGATCTGTGCCCAGTTCGGGCTTGCGGCGAATGCTGAAGTTCTTGGCGAGAACGCGGCGCACGATGGAGTCCGGATCGTTGAGATCGCCGAACATGATGGCGCCGTTGGAAGCCTCGACGCAGGCGGGCATGAGGCCCTTTTCCAGGCGTTCGGCGCAGAAGGTGCACTTCTCGACCACGCCGCGCATACGGGTGGGGTAGTCGGGATTCAGGTCACTGATGAAGGGACGGGGATCCTGGAAGTTGAAGCTTCTGGAGCCGTAGGGGCAGGCGGCCATGCAGAAACGGCAGCCCACGCAGCGGTGATAGTCGATGGCGACCAGTCCGTCAGCGGTCTTGTAGGTGGCGCCGGCGGGGCAGACACGCACGCAGGAAGGATTGGTGCAGTGGTTGCAGAGCAGGAAAAAGCGGCGGTTTTCCACGTTTTCCGGCAGCATGGGGTCGGGATCGTTGGCGAAGGCGTGTTCAAAGGTGTCGTCCCAGATCCACTTGACTTCACGGGGAGCGGGCACGTTGGGCACGTTGTGCGCCTTATGGCAGGCTTCTACGATGGGGCGCATGTCTTCCACCGTCTGGATGCGGCGGGTGTCGATGACCATGGCCCAGCGCTTTGCCTTCAGACCCTCGGGATAGGCTTCATAGGAGGCCTCGGCCGCTTCGGCACGGGCCGCTCCGGCGGCCAGGGCGAAGGTGGACAGGCCTGCGACCTTGAGAAAATAACGTCTACTCGAATTCATGATTGTTCCCCTGGGGTACGACGTGGCAGTCCCAGCAGTACGGGTTCACGCTGTTGGCGTTGTGGCACTTGTCGCAGAATTCGGCCTTGTTGCTGTGGCAGGCCATGCAGGTGTTCTGCAGACTGGTTTCCCATTTCTTGCCGTCGGTGGCGACATAGATGCGCTTTCCTTCGCGCAGGGCCTGATCGCGCCATTCGAGGAGCAGTTCCATGTGATTGGCGGCCATCCATTCTTTCGGCTCCACGCACTGGCTGCGTTCTTCGCCGAAGAAGGTGACGGGTTCCGTGGGAAGCTCCACCTCGACCGCTTCGTATCCGGAAGAAAGCATATTGATCCAGAAGGGCGCGGTGAAAAGCCCGGCGAAGACGATGATGCCGGGGATGACGAATTTTGCGTTATACATTTATGCTTCCTCCGAGGCGGCAGGATCTTCATCGGGGAAGGGCAGATCTTCCTGACGCAGATCCATGGTGCGGGGAATTTCGCCCTTCATCACCAGAGCGTTGGCTACGAGTTCGTGCAGACCGCTGACGGTGACGCCGGGTACCCAGTAGTCGACGAGCGGAGGCAGAGCCGCGCGGTCGAGGGCGCAGACGCAGCCCATCCAGTTCACGCCCTTGGTGTCGTGCACGTAGCGCAGGGCGTTGGCGCGGGGGAAACCGCCGCGCAGACGCTGATCCATGATTTCTTCGGCGTTCAGGCCGGAACCGGAACCGCAGCAGAAGGTTTCTTCACGGATGGTGTGTTCGGGCATTTCCACGAAGTTGTTGCACACATGTCTGAGGATGTAGCGCGGCTCTTCCAGAAGCCCCATGGCGCGTGCCGGGTTGCAGGAGTCGTGCCAGGTGGTGATGATGTGGTTGTTGCGCTCGGGGCGCAGATTGAGCTTGTTGTGCTTGATGAGGTCGGCCGTGAATTCGGCGATGTGCACCATCTTGGTGGCGGCGGCGTTCTTGAACACCGTGCCGGTGATGGGGGAGACGGGCACTTCCATGTTGGGCGGGGTGGGGCCGTTGTAGGTGGCCATGTACTGGTTCACCACGCGCCACATGTGGCCGCATTCGCCGCCGAGGATCCACTTGACGCCGAGACGCTCGGCTTCCGCGTACATCTTGGCGTTGAGCTTCTTGGCCACGTCGAAGGAGACGAAGGAGCCGAAGTTGCCGCCTTCGGAGGCGTAGGTGGACAGGGTGTAGTCCAGACCGATTTCATGGAACAGCATGAGATATCCCATGAAGGTGTAGATGCCGGGATCGGCGAAATAGTCGCCGGAGGGGGTGATGAAGATGACTTCATGACCCTTTTCGTTCCACGGCGGATCGACGCGGATGCCGGTGATGGTCTCGATGTCGTCGCAGAGGAATTCCACGATTTCGCGCATGGAATGGGGCTGGACGCCGAGATGGTTGCCGGTGCGGTTGCAGTCGTTGACCGAGTTCATGATCCAGTGGATGCCGAGACCGAGGTCAAGCAGCATCTGACGCACGATGACCGTGATTTCCGCGGTGTCGATGCCGTAGGGGCAGAACAGGGAACAGCGGCGGCATTCGGTGCACTGATAGAAATAGATGAACCATTCCTTGATGATGCTCTTGTCGAGCTTGCGGGCACCGGCGATCTTGCCGAGAAGACGACCTGCGGTGGTGAAGTCCTTGCGGTACACGGAGCGCAGAAGCTCGGCGCGCAGCACGGGCATGTTCTTGGGGTCGTTGGTGCCGATGAAGAAGTGGCACTTGTCGGCGCAGGCACCGCAGCGCACACAGCAGTCCATGAAGACCTTGAGCGAACGATGCTTGTTCAGGGCGTCCTGAAGGGAATTGTGAATGATGTCTTCCCAGTTTTCGGGCAGTTCCCAGTCTTCGTTGTCGGGCGCCCAGTCATGGGCGTTCTCGAAGCCGAGACCTTTCAGTATTTCCGTCTTGGCGGGATAGCAGAAGCTGCCGGGATGGAAATCCGGCTTGGTGTCCATCCAACCCTCTTTGGGGAAGGAAGCGGGCGTGACCGCCAGCAATTCTTCGGGTGTGGGCATTTTTGCCATGACCAGTAACTCCTTAGGCTTCCGTCTTGGGTTCAGGCTGCTTTTCTACAGGGATGCCGGCCTCAACCATGGCGTCGCGGAAATCATCTTCATATTCGGCGTAGGTATGGTAGCTCTTGGGCGGATTCCAGGGATTCACGTGTCTCTCTTCGCGGGTGTTGCACTTCATGTTGCGGGTGGGGCTCATGAAGACGCCGCCCATGTGCATGAGCTTGGAGAAGGGGAAGTAGATGAGAAGAGCGCTCACCAGCGTCACGTGAATGAAGAAGATGGAGCCGATGCCGGAGGGATCCACGGGCTGCAGGGTGGCAAGACCCATGATGACTTCCTTCACCTGATTGATGTCCACCTTGGAGATGTAGCGCATGCAGATGCCTGAACCGGCGATGGCGATGAGCAGGAAAAGGGCGAAATAGTCGGCCGGCAGCGAGATGTAGCGGAGCTTTTCCGTGCACACGCGGCGCAGCAGCAGGAAGGCGAGGGCGCCGAGAATGAAGGCGTCGGTCAGATAGAAGCGCGGGGCACCCACCTGGAACACGCCGTCCACGAACTCGATGACCGCGATGCAGGTGGGCACGGGGTCAAGGAAGAAACGGGCATGGCGGATGATGATCACCAGCATGCTGTAGTGGAACAGCAGAGCGAACACCCAGAGCCATTTGTTGGAAAAATAGGTGACGCGCGGCGTTCCGTCGATGGTGGTGCGCTCCGCCCGGGTGTTGCGGAACAGCGACCGGAAGGCGAACACCTCGAGGAGCATGCGGCCGATGACGGCGGGCGTGGTCCACGGGCATTCGAGACGGTTGGGCTTGATCCATGCCAGAGAACGCTGCTGGCCCGCCACTGTGGGAATGGCGAACGGTACGGGCGATTTAGCCCAGCGGACGATCTTCCAGATGAAGCCGATGATGAACACAGCACCCGCTGCCAGCGGTAAGATCACGCCGAGCAGATACTGCAGGCCAAGTGCTGACCCCGCCCATCCTATGAAAAGGATAAGCAGAGTGGCCGCAAATGCGATGGTCATTCCTCTACCCCTCGATTTTCAGTTTCAGGAGCAGATTCCGCCTGCTCCCTCCGAAGCTTGGCCAGACGTATCACCTGCGACTGGCTTCGCTTGACTTCCTCCACTCTGATCCTGAACACGCGTTCCCGCGCCTCGCTGTACATATCAAGTGCCATGAGGCCGAGGGTATCGAGCCTGGATTCCATGGCAAGATAGTCGTTCAGGACGGAAAAGCCGGAACGTTCCGGTTTCAGGCATTCGGGCAGAACCTCGCTGCGCAGGATCTCCTTGAGCAGATACAGGGCGCCCACGGCCTTGGAGGGCGGCATGTCCTGCACGGCACGTATCCATATGAGGTCGTGGAGCGCCTGCTTCACGGTGGCGGAATCGGCGTCCATGCCGATGACGGCATCGAAGAGAATGCCCGCCGCCATGCGCGTCGTTTCTCCCACGGGATTGGCGAAGCGATCCCTCTTTGTCCGCATGAACCCCTTGCTGTCAAGCGGATAGGTGGCGAAGAAACGGTTGACCCATAGCTCCGTCAGCGCTTCGCGTCGGTTGCTGCACAGTTCTGTGATGTCCATGTATGCCTGCGTGAATAATGGTGAAAAGACATGGCCGGGAAACGGCCGCTAATTTGGCAGAGATTAGCTTAACTTTCGGTGGGAGACAAGTCGGAATTATTGCGTCCTGCCGTGTTTTTCTCTGCAATGCCGGTGCATTGAAAAAAAAAGAGCGTTTATGGAACCTGAGGAATCATGCCGCTCGTGTCTATGAGACCGTCGGAAAAGTTCTGCTGCGGGACGTCTTCGCAGGGTTTTTCTCCGGTGCCGTCGCAGAAACCGGCCACGCCGAGACCGGGAATCTGCGGCATGTCGGTGCGGTACGGCTCCGGGAAGGCGTCGTCGAAGGCCGGCTCCTGCGCGGCGGACGCGGGAGGCTCGGCGAGAAAGGCGGGAACCCCCTTGAATTCCAGAAAGGGCAGTCTGTCGGAGCCGGCGGAAAGCACATGGGCGTGGTTGCGCCAGAGGCGCACCTGAAGAAGCAGCATGTCGGGCCTGAGCAGGCCGGGACGGACGCCTGCATTCTCTTCGTCGCCGGAGTCGTCCGGTACGCTGCGGTCGGCTTCTTCCACGGCCTGCGCCATGGAGAGGCCCTTTTCCAGCTGTTCCGTCATGGCGGCGATGACCAGAATGTCCCGTTCGTTCTCGGCCACGGGATACCATGCGGTGTCCTCAAGTTCTCCGGCACGGGCGAGAAGCGTGCGGCATGCGGGACAGCTCGGGGAGAAATAGATCTGCACGGAAGCGTCGCTGACGTCTGTTGCGGGCGACCACGGCTCGGCAAGATCGCGCAGCACGCCGCCGAGGTCGATGACGAGCAGCACCGACCAGAGGATCAGCAGTACGGAGCGCTCCTTCCGTTCGGACGGCACCGCGGCCCGAAAGGCCATGAAGGTGAGGGCGATGAACGAGGCCACGATGAGACAGTTCACACAGGGCGCCGTGAAGAGC
The DNA here is from genome assembly GCA_944323575.1 of uncultured Mailhella sp. GTDB lineage: Bacteria > Desulfobacterota > Desulfovibrionia > Desulfovibrionales > Desulfovibrionaceae > Mailhella. The sequence continues at coordinate 36,969 of CALUTB010000002.1, forward strand.
ATGATGCCGAGAAGCACGGCGTCCGCGGCAAGGGCGCACGCGGCGAGAAGAAGAGCGGCACGGGAGAGGCGCAGCAGGGCGAGGATAAGCAGAACCGCGAACAGAGCGGAACCGGCCTGCCAGAGAGAGACCCCCGCCAGACGGAAATCCTGGAACAGCGTGCATCCGTCGGTCAGACACAGGGACCGGCCGCCGGTGAAAAAGACCCACAGGCAGAAGATAAGGCCCGCAAGGCAGACCGCTGCCGCAGCAAGGGGAAAGGGACGTGAGCTTTTGAGCATGGCGGCTCCTTGATGTTTTTTTCTTCGGAAGTAGCGTAGTCATGTGGCCGCGTAAAGAGTTTTTTGCAGGCACGGTTCCGGGCGGCGTACTCCATTAAAAAACGGTATGCGGAGACAGGACATGATTTTTCCGGCGGTCTTCCGCGGAAGGAGCGCGGCCGGTACGGATCCGCGGGGTCGGAAGGGGACCTCTGGTCTGTCCTTTTCTTTTATGGTAAGCAGCGCGGAACAAGGAGAGCAAGATGACCTATCCTTCCATAGATCCCGTGGCATTGTCCATCGGTCCGCTTCAGATGCACTGGTACGGACTCATGTATGTGTTCGCCTTTCTGACAGGCTGGCTGCTGGGACGCTTCCGCGCTTCCCGGTCCTGGTCGGCGTGGACGGCCGGAATGGTCGACGATTTCGTCACATGGGCCATGCTCGGCGTCATACTCGGCGCGAGGCTCGGCTATGTGCTGTTCTATGATCTTTCCGCCTATCTTGCCGATCCGGTGGAGATATTCCGCGTCTGGAACGGCGGCATGTCCTTCCACGGGGGGCTTGTCGGCGTGGTGACGGCAAGCTGGATCTGGGGCCGCAGACACGGCATGGGACTGCTGGATATGCTGGATTTCGTGGCGCCTCTTGTGCCTGCGGGACTGTTCTTCGGCCGCATCGGCAATTTCATCAACGGCGAACTTTGGGGTCGGGAGACGGACAGCTTCCTCGGCATGGTGTTTCCCGGCGCGGGACCTGTGCCGAGACACCCTTCCCAGCTTTACGAGGCGGGACTTGAAGGCGTGCTTCTGTTCCTCATTCTATGGATATATTCGTCGAAGCCCCGTCCGAGCGGCGCGGTGGCGGGACTGTTCGGCGTGCTCTATGCCGTGTTCCGCATGGGCGTGGAATTCTTCCGCGTGCCGGATGCCCAGCTCGGCTATCTGTTTGCCGGCTGGGTCACCATGGGACAGATGCTCTGTCTGCCGCTGCTTGCCGCCGGTCTGTGGCTGCTCGTCCGTGCGTACCGCGGGGAGGGAAGGGCATGAAGACGCTTCTGGCCGGCGGACTTCTCATCACCATGGATCGGGAACGGCGCGTGCTGACCGGCGACGTTCTGGTGGAGAATGACCGCATAGCCGCCGTGCTGCCGCGCGACGACGGACAGCTGTTCCGGCCCGACGGGGAGACGGAAGTCGTGGACGTGAGCGGCATGACCGTGATCCCCGGTCTTGTTCAGGCGCATATGCACGTGACGCAGGCCCTGTTCCGCGGTCTGTGCGACGATCTTGCGCTCATGGATTGGCTGCGCGAGCGCACCTGGCCCATGGAGGCCGCGCATACGGCGGAGAGCAACGCGGCTTCGGCCAGACTGGCGGCCATGGAGCTCATCCGCAGCGGTACGACCTCGCTCGTCGACATGGGGACGACTCTGCACGAGGACGCCGTTTTCGAAGTCATGGCCGAAACAGGACTGCGTGGTCTTTTCGGCAAGTGCATGATGGACATGGGCGATGATCTGCCCTCCCTCATGCGGGAGGATACGGCCGCCTGTCTGCGCGAGACCGAGCGTCTCATCCGGCGCTGGCACATGGCGGAGAACGGGCGTCTGCGCTATGCCGTGGCTCCCCGTTTTGTGCCGTCCTGTTCGGAAAAGCTGCTTTTGTCCGCGCGCGATCTCGCCCGGCAGAACGGACTGCGTCTGCATACACACGCCTCGGAAAATCTTGGTGAGATCGCGCTGGTGGAAGCGCGTTGTCATGAGCGCAACGTGCGCTGTCTCGACCGCATGGGCTATACCGGCGAGGACGTGATCCTTGCCCACTGCATCTGGCTGGACGATGGGGAGAAACGCATTCTTGCCGAAACCGGCACGCACGTGGCGCACTGTCCGTCCTCCAACACGAAGATGTCGTCCGGCTTCGCTCCCGTGGCGGAACTCAGGGCCATGGGTGCGAACGTGGCGATCGGTCTCGACGGAGCGCACGATCACATGGACGGCCTCATGGAAGTCAGACAGGCATCCATCCTTCAGAAGGCGCTTACCCATGATCCGAAGGCATTGCCTGCCCTTCAGGCGCTGGAGCTTGCCACGCTTGGCGGCGCGGCGGCCATGGGGCAGGCCGACGATCTCGGCAGTCTGGAGCCGGGCAAGAAGGCCGATCTCGCAGTGCTGGATATGGATATGCCCCATTCGCTTCCCGCCTGGGGACGCGATCCCGTGCAGCGGGTGGTGTATCAGGCCACGCGCGAGAACGTGGTTCATACCATGGTGGACGGTCGCTTCCTGTACCGCGACCGTAAATTTCTGACGCTGGATCCGGTCAAAACTCTCGCCGATGCGGAAAAACGGTGCGCGGAGGTCATGAGGCGGGGAAATCTCGCGCCGGTATCCGGATTCTTCTGCCGCTGAGCCTGCCCCCGCAGGGAAAAGGACACAAGGAAAACGGAGCGGTCGTACCTCCGGCAGGCGGCATACAGACCTTTCCGACGTGAGTCGTTCAGCCAGGCGGAACGACGAGTCCCTGCGGAGCGGACGGCGGATGCGTTTTGCGTCGCTCCGACCCGGTCGAAAAGGAGGAAGGCTCCGGCGGGGAACGTTTCGTCTCCGGTATCCTGGAAGCTCTCTGCATGGCTGAAGCTGAGGACCCGGGCACGGAAAACAGAGGGAAAGCCGTATTGCGACTGTTTTCTCAAACAAGAAGCCTTCGTTTGTTTCCAGGGGAGGCTTACAGAAAGAAAACGGTGAAAAAACGCATGATATTCTCTTTGTACCTTCCTCGGAACCGACTCTGGACTTGCCGCCGGAAGTGTGTTCTACTCAAAGTTATTAAAAGGGATACTGCTGTCCTTTTTTTGTCAGACACTGAAAGACTTTTACTGCTCCATGCGAAAAAGATATAATGATTTCAGCTGGTATGAAAAAGTCTTCAAGGGGAGTCTCTATGAACATCACTAGGCTTGATAAAGCCAGGGACCTGAAGTTCAAGCGTCAGGTCGAAGAAGAGAGCGGTCAGAATCTGTCGACTTGCTATCAATGCGGCAAGTGTACGGCAGGCTGTCCCGGCGCTCAGGTCTATGACCGTCAGGTCAGCCAGATCATGCACGCCGTCCAGCTGGGTCTCAAGGAAGAGGCCCTGAAGAACCGTTCGCTGTGGCTGTGTCTGTCGTGTTCGACCTGCAGCGCCCGCTGCCCCAACAACATCGACGTGGCCGCGGTCATGGAAACGCTGCGTATGATGGCCCGTCGTGAGGGCTGGGTGCAGGATCGTCCCATCGAATCCTTCTGGAAGGCGTTTCTGGATACCGTGCACGCCACGGGCCGTTCCTACGAGCTTGGCGTCATGGCCGACTACATGGGCCGCACGCTGCGCGGCTGGGGCAATCTGGAGATCGCCCCCATGGCGCTCAGAAAGAACAAGATGCCCTTCATTCCCTCCGTCATCCACGGGCGCAAGGAAGTGGCGCGCATTTTCAAGCGCTATGCGGAAAAGAGGAGCTGAGCCATGAAATACGCCTATTATCCCGGCTGTTCGGGCCACGGCACCTCTGTGGAGTACGAAGCCTCCACCCGCGCGGTGTGCAGGGCGCTGAACATGGATCTTGTGGAAATCGAGGACTGGAACTGCTGCGGCTCCACGCCTGCGCATTCCGTGAGTCACGAACTTTCCGCCGCGCTTTCCGCCCGCAATCTGATGCAGGCTTCGAAAACCGGCGCCGACTGCGTGATTTCCCCCTGCCCGAGCTGTTCTTCCAATCTGAAGATGGCCCGTTACCGCATGCAGAAGCCCGCCTTCAAGGCCCGTGTGGACGAGCTGCTCGACGCTCCCACTCCGGCCAACGCCGAGGGCGGAGCCGATCTCATGGAAACCTGTTCCGTGCTGCAGGCCATCGTGGAGAACGTGGGGCTGGAGAACATCGCCTCCCGCGTGAGCTATCCTCTTGAAGGCATCAAGGTCGTTACCTACTACGGCTGTCTTCTGAGCCGTCCCGTCCAGGTGGCGAAGTTCGACGATCCGGAAAATCCCGTGTCGCTCGACAACATCATGAAGGCGCTCGGCGCGGAAGTGCTTCCCTTCGCCCTGAAGACCGAATGCTGCGGCGCGGCCATGGGCATTCCGGATGTGAACATTCCCGGTTCGCTGAGCGGCCGTATCCTCGATACGGCGAAGGCCGTGGGCGCCGAAGCGGTCATCACCGCCTGCCCGCTCTGCCACATGAATCTCGATCTGCGCCAGCGCCAGGCTGCCCGGATTTCCGGAAAGCCCTTCTTCGGCCTGCCGGTGTTCTACTACACCCAGATGATCGCGCTCGCCTTCGGTCTGCCCAAGGACGCCATGCGTCTGGACAAGCTGGCCGTCAATCCCTATCCCCTTCTGGACAAGATCGCCGAACGCCGCAAGGTTCGTGTTTCCGCCGAGCTTGAAGCCATGAAGGCCGCAGGAGCCGCATCATGAAAATCGGCGTATTCGTCTGTCACTGTGGCAGCAACATCGAAGCGACGGTGGATACCGCCACGGTTGCCAAGATCGCGCTGACCTATCCCGATGTCGTGTTCTCCGAAGACACCATGTACACCTGCTCCGAACCCGGACAGGAAAACATCGTTCAGGCCATCAAGAAGCACGGCCTCGACGGCGTGGTGGTGGCTTCCTGCTCTCCCCGCATGCATGAGCCGACCTTCCGCCGCACCGTGGAACGCGCCGGTCTCAACCGCTATATGTTCGAAATGGCCAACATCCGCGAGCATGTATCGTGGATCGGCCGCGATCGCGAAGCCAATACCAACAAGGCTGCCGAACTGGTGCGCCTTGCCGTGGAAAAGCTGCGCCGCAACGCGCCTCTCTACGCCAAGCAGTTCGATGTGACCAAGCGCGTGCTGGTCATCGGCGGCGGCGTGGCCGGCATTCAGGCCGCTCTTGATGCGGCCGAGTCCGGCATAGGCGTGGTCATGGTGGAACGCGAAAGCACCATCGGCGGCAAGATGGCCAAGCTCGACAAGACCTTCCCCACCATCGACTGCTCAAGCTGCGTGCTCGCGCCCAAGATGGTGGACGTGGCCCAGAACCCGAACATCACGCTCTATGCCCATTCCGAGGTGGAGAGCATTTCCGGCTTCGTGGGCAACTTCACCGTGAAGATCAGAAAGCGCGCCACCTACGTCGACTGGGACAAGTGCACCGGCTGCGGAACCTGCACCGAAAAGTGCCCCACGAAGAACGTGCCCGACGCCTTCAATGAAGACATCAGCACCTGCCGCGCCATCAACATTCCCTTCCCGCAGGCCATTCCCAAGAAGGCCACCATCAATCCCGACTACTGCCGCAAGATCAAGGAAGGCAAGTGCGGCGTGTGCGCCAAGGTGTGCCCCACGGGCGCCATCGTGTACGATATGGTGGATGAGATCGTGGAGGAAAAGGTGGGTGCCATCATTGCGGCCACCGGCTACGACCTCGTGGACTGGACCGTGTACAAGGAATACGGCGGCGGCACCTATCCCGACGTCATCACGAGTCTGCAGTACGAGCGCATGATGTCCGCCTCCGGTCCCACCGCCGGGCACATTCATCGTCCCTCCGACGGCATGGAGCCGAAGAACATTGTGTTCATCCAGTGCGTGGGTTCCCGCGACTGCTCCATCGGCCGCCCGTACTGTTCCGGCTTCTGCTGCATGTACACGGCCAAGCAGGCCATCATGACCAAGGATCATCTGCCGGATGCCGAAGCGTTCGTGTTCTACATGGACATTCGCGCGCCGGGCAAGATGTATGACGAATTCACCCGCCGCGCTCAGGAAGAGTACGGCGTGCAGTACATCCGCGGCCGCGTGTCCGCCATCCAGCCTACGGTTCGTCCGGACGGCAGGGTGGGCTACATCGTGCGCGGCGCCGATACGCTGCTCGGCGAGTCCGTCGAGGTCGACGCCGACATGGTCGTGCTCGCCGTGGGAGTGGAAGGCTCGAAGGGCGCGGGAAATCTGGCCGAAAAGCTGCGCATTTCCTATGATCACTACGGATTCTTCATGGAAAGCCATGTGAAGCTGCGTCCCGTGGAAACCAACACCGCAGGCGTCTATCTCGCCGGCGTGTGCCAGGGCCCCAAGGACATTCCCGCATCCGTGGCGCAGGGCAGCGCCGCGGCCGCCAAGGTCATGGCCCTGTTTTCCAAGCCCAAGCTGGAGAACGACCCGCAGGTGTCCGTGGTGGACATCAAGCGCTGCGTCGCCTGCGGCAAGTGCATTCAGGTCTGCCCCTATCAGGCCATCGAGGAAGTGGAGATCCGCGGCCAGAAGAAGGCCCACGTGATCGAAACCGTCTGTCAGGGCTGCGGCGTATGCACGGCCACCTGCCCGCAGGGCGCCATTCAGGTCGCCCACTTCACTGACAATCAGCTTCTCGCGGAGGTGAACGCCCTATGTCTGTCTTAGCCGGCAAGGAGCTTCGCATCGTAGGTTTTCTGTGTAACTGGTGCTCTTACGGCGGCGCCGATACGGCCGGTACCGCCCGCGCCGTGCAGCCTACCGACCTTCGCATCATCCGCGTCCCCTGTTCCGGCCGCGTGAACCCTCTTTTCGTGCTCAAGGCCCTCATCAACGGGGCCGACGGCGTGCTGGTGTCGGGCTGCCATCCGCGCGACTGCCACTATTCCGCGGGCAACTACTATGCCCGTCGCCGACTGGAACTGCTCAAGGAATTCCTGCCCGTCATCGGCATCAATCCCGACAGATTCGAGTACACCTGGGTTTCCGCTTCCGAAGGCCAGCGCTGGAAGGACGTGGTCACCAACTTTACGAACCGCATCCATGCGCTCGGACCGGCTCCCCGCTGGGAGGACGTGCCCGCCCGTTATGATCGCCCCGAGGAACTCATCGAATCCATCCGTCCTCTCGGCTGCGGCGAACATCCTGCGCTGCCTGAACTCAGACAGGCCGTCAAGGACGCTCTTGCCGAAGGCCTTGAAGGCGTGCTCGGCTGGAAGAAGGGCTTTGATGCCGTTCATGCCGAACCCGTGTTCATGACCACGCCCGAGGAAGTGGATTCCCTGATCTGGGGACCCTTCAACGTGCATAATCTCGCCGTGTATCTGCCCCAGTACAAGGGACGGAAGATCGGCGTGGTGGTCAAGGGCTGCGACAGCAAGGGCGTTGTGGAACTTCTGGCCGAAAATCTCATTTCCCGCGAGGACGTGAAAATCTTCGGCATGGGCTGCAACGGCACCGTGAGTCTGCCCCGTATTCTTGCAAAGCTTCCCGAAGGCGTGAAGATCGAATCCTGCACCGGTCGCGGCAACAAGATCACGGTTACCGCCGGAGGTCAGGACTACGAAATGACCATGGCGGAAGTGGCGCAGGACAAGTGCCGTCTGTGCACCAAACCCAACGCCGTGCTTTCCGACGTGTTCGTGGGAACTCCCACCACCGAACCCGCGGCTCCGGCCGACGGCCGTCTTCCCGGGCTGCGCTTCCTTGATTCCCTGAGTCTTGAGGAGCGCATGGGCTACTGGAAGGGACAGATGGAACGCTGCATCGCCTGCCATGCCTGCCGGGGTGCCTGTCCCATGTGCGTGTGCCGCGACTACTGCGTGTCCGATACGCGCGATCCCGCGTGGGTCACGCAGGAGGACACCGTGCAGCAGAAGCTGTTCTTCCAGCTCATCCACGCCCAGCATCTCGCCGGTCGCTGCACGGGCTGCACCGAATGCGAACGAGCCTGTCCCATGGACATCCCCGTATTCGCACTTAAGCAGCAGTTCGGCCGCATGATTCAGAAGATCTTCAGCTACGGCGCAGGCCTTGATGTGAATGCCACGCCTCCGCTGCTCACCTATCAGGTGGAAGAACCGACTATCAAGGAGCATGATCTGGCATGAGCAGTCTCCTTTTTGCAACACCGAAAGATCTGACGAGCTGGCTTGCAAAGCTGGCCTCGGACCATCGCGTGCTGGCTCCCCGTCAGGAAGGCCCCAGCGTGGTCTATCGTCCCCGGACGGCCGAACAGCTCGCCTCCGATGACATCGATGCGCTCCTGCGTCGTGCGACGGCTTCTCCCAAGCAGGCCATGCTTCCGCAGTGCGAAACGCTGATGACCTTCAAGTCCGTCAAGGACGCCGAAGATCCTTCAAAGCTGACCACGACGCTGGAGAACCCCTGCGTGGCCGAACCGACGGTGCTTTTCGGCTGCCGTCCCTGCGACGCCCGCGGCTTCGTGGTGCTCGACCGTCCCTATCTGGAAGGCAAGTTCAAGGATCCCTACTACGGTGCCCGCCGCGAGGCCACGGTCATCGTCACGCAGGCCTGCCCCTCGGCATTCTCGTCCTGCTTCTGCAACTGGGTGGGCAGTCATCCTTCCGACAAGGAAGGTTCGGACATTCTCTTTACCGCCGTGGAAGGCGGCTTTGTGCTGGAAGTCGTCACGGAAAAGGGACAGGCTCTTCTGGAAGGCGCGGACTTTGCCGACGCCTCCGACAGAGCCGCGGATGTCGAAGCCGTCCACGAGGCCGCTGCGGCCACACTGCCTTCGCCCTCCACGTTGACCGACGTGCCCGCCAAAGTGGCCGCGCGCTTCACCGACATTGCCTTCTGGGAGAAGGAAACGGTCAAGTGCCTCTCCTGCGGTGCCTGCACGTATCTGTGCCCCACATGCCAGTGCTTCACCATTACCGATGAAGGCTCGCAGCTCGACGGTCGCCGTCTGCGCAGTTGGGATTCCTGCATGACCCCGCTGTTCACGCTGGAAACCAGCGGTCATAATCCCCGGCCCACCAAGGCCGAGCGCATGCGCAACCGCATCAGCCACAAGTTCAGCTTCTATCCCGAACGCTACGACGGCTTCTTCTCCTGCGTGGGGTGCGGCCGTTGTGTGGTGAGCTGCCCCGTGTCTTTGGACATCCGTCATATGGTGAAGGCTGCCGTGGAAGGCGTGGTCCTTGACGCCGGCAAGTCCGGCGAACCTGCGGAAGTTCCCGCGTCTGAAAAGGCGGAGGAAAAGGCTCCCGTTGAGGAAGTGAAGGCTCCTGCAGAGGTAGCCGTCCCCGAGGCTCCGACTGCCGTTCCGACTGAACCTGTCGAAGCCGTTCCGGCCGAATCTGTGGAAGCTGCCGCTGCCGAAGTCGTTCCGGTTGAACCTGTCGAAGCCGCTGCTTCTGCGGCCGCTCCCGCGCAGGCCACCCCGGCGTCCAGAACGCAGAAATCCGCCGGCAGAACGACTTCACGGTCTTCTTCCAAAAGCAAGGCCAAAAAGAGGTAAGGAGAGACTATGAGTGAACATGACTGCGGCTGCAGCAAGAATCCTTACCTGCCTGAAGTCGCCACGGTTCTGGAAGTCATCACGGAATCGCCCACCATCAAGTCGTTCCGTGTGCGCTTTGACAATGAGGATGCATGGAACAGTTTCACCTTCCAGCCCGGTCAGGTGGGACAGCTTTCCGTGTTCGGCGTGGGCGAGTCCACGTTCGTCATCAACACGCCGCCTTCGTGCAGGGATTATATCCAGTTTTCCGTCATGCGCGCGGGCGAGGTGACCACCGCCATCCACAAGCTGCAGGCCGGCGACAAGGTGGGCGTGCGCGCTCCTCTGGGAAACCATTTCCCCTATGAGCAGTGGAAGGGCAAGAACATCGTCTTCGTTGGCGGCGGCATCGGCATGGCTCCCATCCGTACCATCATGCTGCACGTCATGGAACACGCTTCCGAGTACGGCAAGCTCAGCCTGCTCTACGGCGCGCGTTCTCCCGAAGACATGGCCTACAAGGCCGATCTGCCCGGCTGGCTTGAAAGCGATGTTCTGCACACCACGCTCACCATCGACCGCGAGGCTCCGAACTGGCCTCACCGCGTGGGCATGATTCCCAACGTGCTCAAGGAACTCGCCCCCAGCCCCGACAACACCATTGCCGTGCTCTGCGGCCCGCCCATCATGATCAAGTTCACGCTGGCGGCGTTCCGCGAAATGGGCTTCAAGGATGAGAACATCATCACCACCCTTGAACGCCGCATGAAGTGCGGTATCGGTATCTGCGGTCGCTGCAATCTCGGCGGCAAGTACGTGTGCCTGGACGGTCCTGTGTTCTCGCAGGCTCAGCTCAACGAACTGCCCCCGGAAATGTAGTTCCGCACATCGTGCATGAATGGAAAAGGCCCCTTCTTCGGAAGGGGCCTTTTCGTGCGAATGAGCAGGAAGCGCCGTTATTTCATGCTCAGACCCGCCAGTTCATCGAGCAGGGCGTGAGTGTTCGCTATTTCAGGGCTGGAGTAGAGATCGAGATCGCAGGGAGGTTCCTTGAGAACCCTTCGCGCCGTGAGATAATGGCTTTTCCAGTAGGCGGCGTCGAGCTGTTCGATGCGCACGCGGGAACCTGTCGACGGGCTGTGAATGAAGCGTCCGTCGCCGATGTAGATGGCGGAATGACGTCCGTTGGGAGTGTTGGCGATGCGGAAGATGAGAATGTCGCCGGGCAGCAGGTCGTTCTTGGCAACTTCGATGCCTGCGCGGGATTGCCGGACGGTGTCGCGCGGAACGCTGACGCCGTGTTCGGAAAAGACCCAGTAAACGAATCCCGAGCAGTCGAATCCGGAGGAGGGGGAAGCTCCGCCGCTCTTGTAGCGTACGCCGAGATGCTGCTTTGCGATGTCGGCCACGTCCTCGCCGAGGCTCATGAGAGTGGGACAGAGATTGGCGTGATAGAGCGTATTTGCCGTGCCGGGCATGTCGACGCCGGCTGCGGATGAGACGGCCGGAGGCGGCGTCTGGGGAACGAGGGGAATGACATCGGCCTGTTTCGGCTGACATGCGGTCAGTGCAGGAAGCGTGAGCGCCGTGCAGAAGATCAGAGAAAGAACGCGGATGCGTGACGACATGATGACTCCTTGTCCGCGTCGTGCAAAAAAAGTATCCGCAGGAAGCGACGCGCTGTAAAGAGTGTGTCCGATGTGAGCGGAAATCAAGGTTGCCCCTGAAAAGGAGGAGTGTCAAGACGGTCGGGCGTGGGAAGCTCGCGGAGGGCGCCGGCCGGGTTCAGCATAGGAAGTGTTCCGCACGGGGACAATGATTTTCCGTCGCCCGGAACGCGTCTTCCCGCCATGTTCCGGATGCGTCGGGCGGGGTCCTCGGAAAAAGGGCGGAGGACGTCCTACTTGAACCAGCCTCTTCGGAAAAAGAAGATGAGCAGCGATACGGTGATGAAGAGCATGAGCCCGAGTACGGCAAAATAGCCGCACTTCCACTCCAGCTCGGGCATGAAGTGGAAGTTCATGCCGTAAGTACCTGCAATGACGCTGAGAGGCATGCACAGCGATGTGAGCACGGTGAGCACTCGCAGGCGGTAGTCGGTCTTGCGCTGGGCATGAAGAAGGCAGTCGTTGTGAAAATCCTGCAGGCGGATTTCCAGCTGGTCCTGACTGCGTACCACATGGTTCTGGCTGTCCATGATGTCCCTGAGTTCCTCCTTCAGATGGCTGAAGGGGACGCTCTGCGTCTGAAGGCTTTGAAGCACGCTCATGCAGTAGTGCTGATCCTCGAACTGGGAGTAGAGGCGGCTTACGCAGCGGCGCAGGACGATGAGTTCATCCTGTCCGATATTGTCCGGCTCATCGTAGATTCTGTCGGCCAGCGCCTCCACGGCGGACCGGGCGGCCATGTACTGCCGGGTGCTGATGTCCGTGCAGAGGTCCATGATGAAGAAGAGCAGCGCCTGACTGGAGGGCTCGGCAAGCTCGCTGCCGTTTTCCAGGCGCTGAAGCGCACGGTCGAACAGCGGCGTGTCCGGCGCGCCTATGCTGATGAGAACTCCCTTCATGCACAGCAGCATCACATAGACGGCGCGCTGGCTGTCCCACTGCTTGCGCAGAGGAAAGCGCAGAAAGACGCAGCCGCCGGAAAAGTCCACGTCGGGAAAGCTCACGGGAAGGGTGCAGGCGGCCACGGCCTCGGGATCGGCGTTCAGATGGCGCAGGTATTCTCCGAGTTTACGCAGTTCGTCTCCGGATTCTTCCATGCGGATGTCGTGCCAGACGAGAAGGGAGTCTTCTCCGGATGCGTCCTGTCTGGTCCAGCGCTTGTCTCGGGCCGAAAGATGGTAGTGGCGTATGTCCATGCAGGAATGCTGGCATGGAAGCTGAGTACTGAAAAGCCGGCGGCCGTGAGAAAGCGTGTCGTGCGTCCGGGCAGGAAGGGATGCCTCTCTTTTAGTGCAGACGGCGGAGGATGCGGCAGCGGCTTTTTTTGGGGGGAGCGGGCGCAACGGATCGCATGACCTGCCACAGGGGCGGCAGCCCGACGAGGAAAGGCGTTCATGCCCGAGTCTCTTCAGTCGGCCTCCCGGAAGAGCGACAAGAGCCTTTCGACGTTGCCGGACTGAATGTCGCGGATATGATCCCGGATGATCTCTTCCGGCCAGTTCCACCATTGGATCTTCAGAAGTTCCGCGATCACCTCGTCCGGGAATCGTCGGCGTATGGGCCTGGCCGGAACGCCGCCGACAATGGTGTAGGGCGGGACGTTTCGGGTCACGACGGCGCGGGAACCGATGATCGCTCCGTCGCCGACGGTGACGCCCGACAGGGTGACGGCTTCATATCCGATCCAGACGTCATGGCCGATGACGATGTCGCCCTTGTTGTCCCATGCCGTTGTCACATCCTGCATATTCAGCCCCCATTCTTCAAAAAACAGGGGGAAGGGATAGGTGGACAGGGACGAGAGCGTATGATTGGCGCTTGTGAAGAGAAATTTTGCCCCGCAGGCGATGGAGCAGAATCTGCCGATCACCAGTCTGTCGCGGTTGATCGGATAGTGGTAGAGCACGTTGTTTTTTTCAAAATCCCGGGGATCGTGAACGAAGTCGTTATACATCGTGAAATCGCCGACGCTGATGCCGGGATCGGTAACGACGGATTTCAGGTACACGGTATGCTGATCGCCCGTGCGGGGATAAATGGCTTCCGGATGCATGGGGTCTCCTTTCGGCGGAAAAATGGCGGTCTTTTCCTGCCGCGGCGTTTTTTCGGAGTCGGAAAGACGGGTTTCTTGAAAGGCCGTATGCATGTGGTGGCGCGATGTCGGGACCTCTCAGCGTTTCGACATCAGGACGCTCTTCTTTCATACGGTACGGCCGAAGTTTTCTCCATCAACAGAATGATGCCGCATCAAAGTGTATATGAAAAAAGAGGGGCTGCATGAGCGCAGCCCCTGAAGGTTATTTCTGATGGATGATTTTTCGGATGGCGTGTACGGACAGGAAGTACTTTTCCGCCAGAGCCTCAACGGAGGCGCCGTTTCGGTAGGCTGCGCCGATGTTGCGGTTGCGCAGCTCCAGTTCCTTCCGGTATCCGGAGACCTCTCCCCAGCGTTTCTGCCGCGCCTGATCCACGGGCACATAAATATATCCTCCCTGGATATATTGCTGCAGCTCTCTGACAAGCGCTTCGGGAAGAAGGGCCCCGGCGTTCACATATTTCATGCGGACTTTCTCCTTGCTTTTGCCGGATGGAAAAGCCTGCACGGGAGAATATTGCGACGATGATTACTCCATGCAGGCGTCGCAGAGGACCGTATCTGCATGGAGCCGTACTTCATTGCGCTTCATGGCGTTTCCTTCTTTTGCTGCCGCAACGTGACGGCGTTTTCTGCTTCACATCCGTCCGATGAACGTTCTTCAAAAAGCCGGTTTCGGGAGGATCCGTTCATCGGATTGGGCAAGGGCACGTCGTTGCCCGAATTGCCCGAACCGGTGCGGAACTTTCGTTCCTGACGGGGGGAGGAATCTCAAAGTCCGGCGCCTGCCAGCCATGCGTCGAAGTCGGCGCGGCCGCGATCGGCCATTTCAGCCTTGCGGGCCTTTTTCTTCGTGCGCTCGGCAAGTTCGGGCATGAGGCCGAAGTGGATGTTGGAAGGCGTAAACTGCTTCGAGGGCGTGCGAAGATGCGTCATGAGTGCACCGAGGGCCGTGGTCCGGGGCGGAAGGGAAAGCTCTCTGCCCTGAGTGCGGGCCGCAAGCAGAAGCCCCAGCCACAGGCCGCAGGCCGCCGATTCCACATAGCCTTCCACGCCGGTGATCTGACCGGCGAGGTGGATGTTCGGGCGGGCCTTCAGGGACAGATCGGGATTCAGACATTCCGGCGCGTTCACGTAGGTGTTGCGGTGCACGCTGCCGAAGCGCAGAAATTCCGCGTGGGCGAGACCGGGCACGAGACGGAACACGCGATCCTGCGCGCCGTAGGTCATTTTGGTCTGGCAGCCTACGAGATTGAAGGAGGTGCGCTCCGCATTTTCGGCGCGCAGCTGAAGCAGAGCGTAGGGGCGGCGACCGGTACGCGGATCGGTGAAGCCCACGGGTTTGAGAGGGCCGAAGGTGAGCGTGCGGTCTCCGCGGTCGGCCAGCGCCTCGATGGGCATGCAGCCTTCGAAGTGTATTTCCTTTTCAAAGTCGTGCGCGGGAACGCGTTCGGCTTCGCGCAGGGCTTCGTAGAACGCCGTGTATTCGGCCTTCGTCATGGGACAGTTCAGATAGTCTCCGTTGCCCTCGGCCTCGGGATCGATCATGGTTTCCATGGGCCTGTCCAGAAAGGGCGCGTCGTCGGAGTAGGGCGGGGGAGCGTCGTTGCCGTAACGCGAGCCGCGGAAGGCGATGCTCATGTCCACGGAGTCGGCGCGGACGATGGGCGCTATGGCGTCGTAGAAATAGAGGCGGGGATTTTCGCCGTCACCGGAAATCGCATCGGCAAGCGAGGCGGCGAGGTTTTCCGAAATCAGGGGGCCGGCCGCCACGACGACGGTCTTTCCTTTCAGTTCGGGGGCATCGAGGGAGGGAATCTGACGCCGGATGAGCGTGATGAGCGGCTCATCCTCCACCATGCGTGTCAGCGCTTCGGAAAAGAGCGTACGGTCCACGGCCAGAGCCTTGCCCGCGGGCACGGAACATTGTCCGGCTATGGCCATGGTCGCGCTGTGAAGCTTTCTCATTTCCTCCTTGAGCAGGCCTACGCCGGAACCCTGCGCATCGTTGGACCGGAAGGAGTTCGAACAGACTAGTTCTCCGAGAAGCGGACTTGTGTGCGCGGGAGAAAAGACTTCCGGCTTCTGCTCGTAGAGGGTGCAGGGCAGGCCTGCGCGCGCGAGGGCAAGGGCGCATTCACATCCGGCAAGTCCTGCGCCGATGATGACGAAAGCGGGCGTTGAGGTATCCATGACGACTCCGTGTTCAGAAAAGAGGCGGCAGATCCGCCGTTGAAATGTTGCGCGGCACACCGTGCCGGTCAACCTTACTGAAAGACGGAAGGGAAGTCACTCCCTTATGCCGGGGGCGGGAAAAACCCTTTTTCATCAGAAAAATAGCGGTATGCGCTTGACAGGGCATAGTGGCACTTTTTATGACCTTATATAAGGATTCACTGAACTGATGCAGGGGGCCGCGCGCCCTTTTTGCGTCCTTGAGAAATTCAAACCCTAGTTGGAGATTCGTATGTCCATAGCATTGGAGAACCAACGCACCTACGCTCTTGTCGGCACCGGTGGCTGCGGTAAGACTTCGCTTGCAGAAATGCTGCTTTTTCAGGCTGGAATCATCAATCGTCTCGGTGCCATAGAAGAAGGTACCACCGCTTTGGACTACGAACCCGAAGAGATCAAGCGTCGCGGCTCCATTCAGCCCGGCTTCGCCACCTTTGACTGGAAGGGATACCGGCACAACCTCATCGACATTCCCGGCGATTCCAACTTCTCCGGAGACATGGAATGGCTTCTTGCCGCCGTGGACAGCGCGGTCATCGTCGTCGACGCCGTGGACGGCGTCCGGCCGCAGATGCGCCGCATGTGGAAGAGCGTGAAGGCCGCCGGTCTTCCGGCCATCGCAGTGGTCACGAAGATGGATCGCGAACGCGCCGATTTCGACGCGGCCCTGAACAGCCTGACCACGCATCTGGGCGTGCGTCCCGTGGTGCTCTACATGCCGATTCTCGAAAACGGGGAATTCATCGGCCTTGTCGACGTGTTCGCGGGCAAGGCCTTCCGCTTCCTGGACAACGGCGAGACCGAGGAAATGCCCATCCCGGCGGAACTGGAAGACGAAGCCATGCTGCTGCGCGATACGTCCGTGGAAAACATCGCCTCTTCCGACGAAGATCTCATGAACCGCTATCTGGAAGACGGTTCCCTTTCCGACGAAGACATCACCTTCGGTCTGCGCAAGGGCGTGCTGTCCGGTGAAGTCGTGGCCGTTCTGCCTTCCTCCGCCATGCAGAACCGCGGCGGACGTCGTCTGCTCAATCAGGTGAACAGCCTGCTGGCTTCTCCGCTCGATCGTCCCGCCGTGCTCGGCACCGACGCTTTCGAACGTGCCGCCGATCCCGAAGCTCCGGCCGCCTGTTTCGTGTTCCGTTCTCTGAACGATGCCTTCTCCGGACAGGTGAACATGCTCCGCGTCATTTCCGGCACCATTTCCTCCGACTCCACGCTGAAGAACATGCGTACCGGCGAAATGGAACGTCTCGGCTCTCTCGTCTATGTGAACGGCAAGACGCAGACGCCCTGCAAGGACGCTCTCGGTCCCGGCGCCATCGTGGGCGTGACCAAGCTCAAAGGCACCCGCACCGGCGACACCCTCTGCGATGAAAAGGCACCCTTTGAAGTGGAACTGCCCAAGCTGCCTCCGCAGCTCATCACCTTTGCGCTTGCTCCCAAGCAGAAGGGCGATGAAGACAAGGTCTTCGCCGCCGTGCAGAAGCTCCTTGACGAAGACGTGACCCTGAAGCTCGGCCGCGATGAGGAAACCTCCGACATCCTGCTTTCGGGCATGGGGCAGCTGCACATTGAAATTTCCGTGGAAAAGGCCCGTCGCCGCTCCAAGGTGGACATCGTGCTCAAGACGCCCAAGGTTCCCTATCGTGAAACCGTGCGCGGCAAGGTGCAGGTACAGGGTCGTCACAAGAAGCAGTCCGGCGGCCGCGGTCAGTTCGGCGACTGCTGGATCGAAATGGAAGGCGCGCCCAGAGGCTCCGGTTACACTTTTGAGGACGCCATCGTCGGCGGCGTCATTCCCCGTCAGTACATTCCCGCCATCGACAAGGGCATTCAGGAAAGCGCGGCCCGCGGCTATCTGGCCGGCTGCCCGGTGGTGGACTTCAAGGTGCGCGTCTACGACGGCTCCTACCATACCGTGGACTCCTCTGAAATGGCCTTCAAGATGGCCGGTTCCATCGCCTTCAAGGCGGCCATGGCTCAGCTCAAGGTCGTGTTGCTTGAGCCCATCGTGCAGATGACCGTGACCATCCCCGACGAATACATGGGCGATGTCATCGGCGATCTGTCTTCCCGTCGCGGCAAGGTGCTCGGATCCGACTCCCAGGGCGGCATCACCGAACTCAAGGCCAACGTGCCCATGAGCGAAGTGCTCCGCTATGCCCCGGACCTGCGCAGCATGACCGGCGGTCAGGGCGTGTTCACCATGGAGTTCGATCACTATGAAGAGGCACCGCAGCCCGTGGTCGACAAGGTCGTGGCGGAGCATCAGGCGGCCAAGGCCGGCGAATAGCAGAGAAGGGCGGGGAACTTTGTTCCCCGTCCCTCATGACAAGACGAAAGACGGCGTCCCTCTCGTGCGAGGTGGAGCGCCGTCTTTCGTCATGTTCCTCGGATGTCCGCTTGCCGGGAAGTCCGGAACTGCGGAAGAAACGCCTTTCTCTGCATGGCGAGGCTCCGCCCGCGGAAAAGGATCGTGCAGGGGAATTTTAGCCGGGACGAACCATGCCATGGCCGTTTTCGATCATGGTCATGATGTGGCGGAAGAAGGGCTCTTCCACAGGCTGTACGGAAAGACGACTGCCCCGCCTGAGCAGTTCCATGCCTTCCAGTTCCGGCTGTCTGCGCAGTTTTTCCAGAGAAATGGGCGTTGAGAGCGTTCCCACGAGTTTGACGTCCACCATGTACCAGCGGGGATCTTCGGGCGTGGCCTTTTCATCGAAATGTCGGTTTTTGGGATCCTGCGCGGTATGATCGGGATAGGCTTCCCGCACCACTTCCACAAGGGCCACGATTTCCGGTTTTTTGCCGCTGTGGTAGAAAAAGCCGAGATCTCCCTTTTTCATGGAACGCATGAGATTGCGGGCCTGATAGTTGCGTACGCCGTCCCAGGAGGTGGTGGCGTCCGGAGAAAAGGTGAGATCGTCCAGGGAAAAGCAGCCGGGTTCGGTCTTGAAGAGCCAGTAGTTCATGGAACCTCCTCGAAAAAGGGGGAATGGTGTCGCTTCTCTGTATACGGTCGGCGCCGGGCAAAGACAAGCGCTTGCGGACCATACGCCGTTCCTTCGAATGAAGATCCGCCGCAGGGTGTGCGGTTCGGCGCGCAGATTCTGGTTCCTTTGATTGTACATAAAATTAAACATAATGAATTTCAATGAGTTAACAATATCAACGTTGACACTCTCCAGCGGTGAATGCTATGAGGAAATAAAAGGGTTTGTACCCTTTGCATCATGCTGGAAACGGAGTTGTCATGGCCACCGCGATGAATGAACTGGAAAGGATCACGCTGCATCTGGAAAACGGATCGAGCCTCATGTTTCACGGGCGTCTGTTTTCCGAGGCCGTGTGGTACGATGAATACAGCGGCGTGCTGACGCATCAGAAACTCTACGTCACGGATCAGAACGAACAGGTATATGCCATTCAGAAGGGCAGTGGAGACAGAAGCGTCTGCCGCGCGTACCGGGTATCGGTGCACGGCGAGCGCTGCGTGATATATAACGGTCGCCATTCCATGGAGATTCCTCTTGATCTGCTTCTGCTTGCCGTGCGTACGCTTTGCGGAGCCGAGGACGGTCCCGCCATGGAACAGGCGGAAGAGATGCTGCGCGCGGCCAACTGCTGAGCGCCTTTTTCCGGTTTCTGCCCGCGGGGGCGTCGTGGGCGACCTTGCGACGGGCCGCCTTTTTCATTTTGAACACAGGAAAACACATATAAGGAAAACGCATGAACAGTCATGGATTCACCCTTGTGAGGGAAGAGCAGCTGCGCGAGGTCGGCGGACGTGTCCGTCTCTGGAAACACGATGTCACCGGCGCGGAACTTTTGTCCATCTGCAACGGCGATGAAAACAAGTCCTTCGGCGTGAGCTTCCGCACGCCGCCGAAGGATTCCACGGGCGTAGCCCACATTCTTGAACATTCCGTGCTCTGCGGTTCCGATCGGTATCCGGTGAAGGAGCCGTTCGTGGAACTTTTGAAAAGTTCTCTTCAGACTTTCCTCAACGCGCTCACCTTTCCCGACAAGACCTGTTATCCGGTGGCGAGCTGCAATCTGCAGGACTTCTACAATCTCATCGACGTGTACCTCGACGCGGTGTTTCATCCCCGCATCGACGAAAACGTGCTGCGTCAGGAGGGCTGGCACATCGAGACCGACGGTTCCGACGCCCCCTGGCAGTTCAAGGGCGTGGTGTTCAATGAAATGAAGGGCGTGTATTCGTCGCCGGATTCCGTGCTCATGGAGGAATGCCAGCACGCGGTGTTTCCGGACATGCTCTACAGCCTTGATTCAGGGGGAGATCCTGCCGAGATTCCCACGCTCACCTTCGAGGCCTTCCGCGAGTTTCATGCGGACTACTATCATCCGTCCAACGCCAGATTCTTCTTCTGGGGGGATGATCCTGAACAGGCGCGTCTGGAGCGCATAGCCGCGGTGCTTGCCCCCTATGAAAAGCGTGAGGTTTCTTCCGAAGTGCCGCTTCAGCCCCGTCTTGCCTCGCCCCGCCTTGCGGAGGTTCCCTATGCGGCATCCGAAGGTGAGGATGCGGACAAGGCGCACATGGCCGTGAACTGGCTTCTGTGCGAAACGAAGGACACCGAGGAGATGTTCGTGCTCAATATGCTCGAACACATCATTGCCGGACTTCCCGGTTCTCCGCTGCGCAAGGCGCTCATGGATTCCGGCCTGGGCGAGGACATTTCCGGCTGCGGCCTTGAGGGGGATCTGCGCCAGTCCTATTTTTCCATGGGACTTCGTTCCATCGATGCGAAGGACGCGTCCGAAGTGGAGCGTCTCATGATGGACACGCTCGCCGATCTGGCGGAAAACGGCGTGCCCGCGCCGGCCGTGGAGGCCGCGCTCAATTCTCTGGAATTCATGCTGCGCGAGAATAATACGGGTTCGTTTCCGAGGGGGCTGGCCGCCATGTTCCGCAGCCTGTCCGACTGGCTGTACGACGGCGACGCCTTTGCTCCTCTTGCATGGGAAAAGCCTCTTGCGTCCATTAAGAGCCGGCTTGCGTCAGGGGAGAAGGTGTTCGAGAACGCCATTCGCCGCTGGTTCCTGGACAATACGCATCGCGTGACGGTTCTGCTTCTGCCGGACGCCGGTCTTGCCGCCGCGCGGCAGGCGGCCGAGGATGCGAAGCTTGCCGCGCTGCGGGCGGGCATGAGCGAAGCGCAGCGCGCCGGTGTGGCCGAAGCTGCGGCCGCGCTCAGGGCCGCGCAGCAGAAGCCCGATTCTCAGGAAGCGCTCGACGCCATACCGAGTCTGGGCAAGCAGGATCTTCCGGCGGAGAATGCCGTCATCGCCTGCGCCGTGGAGAAAAAGGACGGTCTGGATGTCGTGACGCACGATCTGGATACCACGGGCATTCTCTATGCGCGCATGGCCTTTGATCTTTCAGGAGTGCCTTCGCGCCTTCTGCCGCTCACGCCGCTCTATGCCCGCGCGCTTACGGAACTCGGCACGAAGCGCAGCGACTATGTGAAGCTCGGTTTCGAGATTTCCGCGCATACCGGCAGTCTCGGAGCCGGAGCCGTGGTGCTGCCGCGTCTGTCCGACGCCTCGCCGGTCACTTTCCTTTCGTTCTCTGGCAAGTGCACGGCGGAAAAGGTGGGCAGAATGACCGCGCTCATGGAGGAGATCCTTTCCGAGCCGGACTTCGACAACAGGGAACGGTTCATGCAGATGGCTCTTGAGGAAAAGGCTCGCATGGAACAGGCCGCCGTGCCTTCGGGACACACGCTGGTCAACACCCGTCTGAACGGCAGACTGTCCGCGGTCGGACGCATTTCCGAGGAAATGAACGGCGTGAACGCGCTCTTCCATGTGCGGGAGCTTATCCGCAGGCTGGAAGAGGACTGGGAATCCGTTCGTCTGGATCTTGTCGGACTGCATGAGCGCATCATCCGCAGGAATGCGCTGAAGCTGGATCTGACGGCGGACGGTGCGCTTCTTGAAACGTCGCGCCGGTCGCTGGAAGCACTGGCTTTTCGTCTTCCCTCGCGGGACGTGGAGGCTTGCGCTCTGGAACTCGACGATTTGCCGGGAGCGGAGCTTTTGAGCATTCCAGCGCAGGTCAATTATGTGGGGCTTGGTCTGAGCCTGAAGGATACCGGCTATCGCTACAGCGGTTCTCAGGCGGTCATTCTTCGCCATCTGCGCATGGGCTATCTGTGGGACCGCGTGCGCGTGCAGGGCGGAGCCTACGGTTGCTTCGCCCGCTACGGGCGTGCCACCGGAGCCTTCACCTTTGCCTCCTATCGGGATCCCAACGTGGAAAACACGCTGCGCGTGTACCGGGAAACGGCGGACTATCTGGGCAATCTTTCTCTTTCCGAGGCCGACATCACCCGCGCGGTGGTGGGCGCCATCGGCGATGTGGACGCCTATATGCTGCCCGGAGCCAAGGGCGCGACGGCGTTTTCACGCTGGATGACCGGCGAGACGGATGAGGAGCGTCAGCGCATACGCGAGGAGATTCTTTCCACGCGTCTTTCTGATTTTCATGATTTCGCGCCCTTCCTTGCGGCCGGACTGAAGAAGGCCGTGCCTTGCGTGCTCGGCGGAACCGACGCCGAGGCGGCGGCTTCGGCGGAAGGCTGGACCATAACCCGGATGCTGTAGACGCGGGCGCGAGGGAGAACTTCATGAAAAGTGAAAAGACGCGCGGCACCATGCTGACGAGTTCTGCGGTCATTTTGTGTCTGGCGACCTTTGCGGCCGGCTTCGTGAGCGGCAGCGTGGTGTCGGAACACCGGGCAGCCGGCGGGCAGCAGACGGCTGCCGTCGCCCCGGCGCCGGAGCCTGTCATTCAGAGCGAACAGCAGCAGACGGAACATATTCAGCATCTGCGGGAGGAGGCCATGCGTTCTCCCGGGAATGCGGCACTGTGGACGAATCTCGGCAATGCCTGCTACGACGCCGGCGATGCCGACGGAGCCATCGAGGCATACGGTCGATCCCTCGCCCTGAACCCCGGCAATGCCGACGTCCGCACGGACATGGGCAACATGTACCGCATGAAGGGAGAGCCGGAACAGGCCGTGGCCTGCTACGATCAGGCGCTCAGGGATCATCCCGGGCACAGAAACGCGGTGTTCAACAAGGGCGTGACCATGCTGCTTGATCTGGAACAGCCTGAAGAGGCCGTAGCCTTCT
The DNA here is from genome assembly GCA_944323575.1 of uncultured Mailhella sp. Taxonomy (GTDB): domain Bacteria; phylum Desulfobacterota; class Desulfovibrionia; order Desulfovibrionales; family Desulfovibrionaceae; genus Mailhella. The sequence goes on from CALUTB010000002.1 coordinate 59,626, forward strand.
GGAGTTCCGTGGTGGAGAAGCAGCCGGACTTCAGGCTTTCAAGCGGCATAGAGCTTCGTCAGGCCATGCCCGGCGTGGTGTCGGACGCGGCCCTGCAGCTTGAGGCGCACGGCAGGAACGAGGTCGCGCTGCGGGCCTATGAAGAGGCGCTGAAGCTTGACGACTCCTTTGCCCCCGCGCTGGTGCACCGCGCATGGCTTCTTGAGGGCATGGGGCGCGCCTACGAGGCGCAGCCTTTGTGGAAACGCGTCGTCGAACTGTATCCCGATGCCACGGATCCGACGGGAAAACCTGTCCGCGACCGCATCAAGCAATAATCATACCGAACTGTCATGCTTCAGTTTTCTTTTTCTTTCACGCGCATCGTCATGTCGGTTGCGACGCTTTGCGTGCTTCTCAGCGTGCCGTTTCCGCTGGCGGCGGAAACGGCGGAGCCGGGCGTCGTCATTGCAGGGCCTGCGCCTTCCGTGTCGGTTCCCGAACCTGTGACCATACGGGCGGAACCGCAGCCGCAGGCTCCGCCTCCGCTGGGGAGACGCTCTTCGGCATCCAGACTGGGTGTGCGTTCCGAGCTCACCATGCTTGCCGATCCCGACGGCAGTCTGGATCAGAAGACCGCGGCCGCAAGTCTCTCCCGCTTTGTTCCGTTTGCCGTCGACGTGCTGTCGCGCAGTCCCGGCGTACTGTGGCTGCATCTCGACCTCGCCGACGTGAAGGACGCCGCGCCGCATACACTGTGGCTCGATCTCGGTACACAGATTCCGTCCGGGGTGTCCGTGTGGCTGTCTCCGGACGGGCGGGACTTTGAGGAGGTCGGGGCCGGATTCTCCGGACTGTATGATCTTCTTCCCTCCGGAGAACGGGGACATGTGCTCATCCGCATGGACGGTCTGCCCGGGCTGTGGTTCCGTCCGGCGCTGTGCGCGCCGTCGGTGGCGGTGACGTCTCCGGAACGACTCGGACATATGCTGTGTCTGACGGCGCTGGCCGTGCTCGGCGCGCTTTCTCTGCTGCTCAGCGTGACGGAGCGGAGCGAGGGCCGGTTCTGGACGGGCGTGCTTGCCCTGGCGGCGCTGACGCAGATACTGTGGGGCGTGCCTTCCATGCCCACGGGGCATGTGGGAACGGGCGCGTTTCCCGGTATGTTTGCGGCTGGCGTGGCGCTGTTCATGCTGCCTCATGCCGGACGCGTGGTCATGCGCACGCGAGAGACTTCGCCGTTCGTGGACACGCTTTTTCTTCTTTTCGCGCTGCCGGGGGCGTGCGCGGCCATTGTTCCGCTTCTTCCCGGCATGGCATGGACGGTGCGACTGCTGCCTCTGTGGCCGCTTGCGGCCCTGCTCTGTCTTGTGCCGTCCGTGGTACTCCTTTTTCGCGGCGTGAGGGGAAGCGGTTCGTTTACGCTGAGCTGTCTTTTCATGGGAGGAGGCGCCGTCGTCTCGCTGTGGGGACTCGTGCACGGACTGGAAAGTCCGTGGTGGGGGCTTGCCGTGCAGGCGGGGCAGGCTGCGGGCGTGCTGTTTCTCTCCTCGGCCGCGCCCCGGCGTGCGGAAGACGGCGTTCCCGCGAAGGAGTCGGCGCTCGACATCGCGCCGCGCAGACCTGTGGAGAATCGGGTCAACACCTATCGGGACAATAGTCTTGCCGCGTTGCGCCGGGCCTTCCGCGGTACCGTGGAGGAGCTGTTCGAGGAGGCGTGCCGGCTGGATCTTGCTCTGTCGAGAGCCGGGGTGGACAAGGATAAGGTGGACATCATGACCCATGCCGACGGCATGGTGGCGGCCGCGCGCAGACTGTCGGAAAGCGCCCTCGACCTGCCTGCGGAAGCGACGCTTCCCGATGCCTCTCTGCAGGTGTTCGAGCTGCGTCAGGTCATACAGAAGGCCTTTGCCTCCGTGTTCGACGAGGCCGGCAGGAAGGGACTGGGACTGGCATGGTACGTGGCTCCGCAGCTGGGACAGAAGTTCAAGGGCGATGCGGCACGGCTGACGGCGCTGCTGTCTCTGCTGCTTGCTGACGCCGTACGGGCCTCATCGCGCGGCGCGGTCAGTCTGCATGTCCGGCGTTCCGGCGCGAGCACGCATCCGGGGCATCTGCAGTTCACCGTGATCGACAACGGCGAGGGCCTGCCGCCGCGCGGCAGACAGAGCATGCTGATTTCCCGTGCGTGGGAGCTGGCATGCGCGAACGGCGGCGACTTCTTCATGGACAGCACGCCGCAGGGCATGGAGCTTTCCTTCAGCATGGAGTGCACGGCCATGGAGCCTGACGGCGTGACGGAGCGAGTCCTCCCTTCATCCGATGCGACGGCGGAGGGACGGGACGCTCTTGTGCCCGTCATACTGGCGTCGGCGGACGCGCTGAACCGGCAGATGTATGCGCATTATCTCTCCGACATGGGGCTTTCGATCTGGGAGGCCCGTGACGCGGAGGAGGCCGCCGCTCTGTATGCGACCTCTCCCGCGGCTCTGGTGATCTTCGACGGCAGTCTCCGCGAGGAGGACATGGTGCAGGGACTTGCGGCGATACGCATGTTCGAAGGGGAGCAGGCACTTGCCGCCGCACCCTTCCTGCTGTTGGCCCGCGACGACATGCAGGCCGGACGCATGGCCAAGGCCGGATGCGACGAATCTCTGCTGCTGCCCGTGGTGCGCAGGGATCTGCGCGCTCTGACGCGTTGGCTGATCTCGCCTTCCGGTCCCAGACCCGTGCTCAGTTCGCAGCGCATCACGCTTGCGGCCGTGCTCGCCGGAGCGCATTCGGGAACGGCCCGCATGAAGACCAAGGCCGCGCGTCGCGCAGCGGCGCAGGAAAGTGCGGAAACGGCCGCAGTCCGTGCGGACGAAGTGTCCGGAGCGCCGGAGCAGACGGAAGGGAACGTGCTTTCCCTGCAGCCTGATGCTTCCGCGGATTCCGGAAAAAAGGAACGCGGCTGGCTCTCTTCCCTGTTCCGTCCGCATGAGAAGACCGGCAGACCGCTGGAGGTCTCGCAGGCGGAACCCTGGATCACGGAAAAGGAGCGCGGACGGAGCACTTCGTCCGGCATCAAAGCAGCCCCGGAAGAGTCTGCTTCTTCCGAGGTCGTGGAGCTTCTTTCGGAACAGGTTCTCGTGGAAGAGAGCGGCGTTCAGGAACTGACGCAGGACAGAATCGTGTCCGGCGACGGAGAGAACGCCGGGGACGAAAACGGGCAGGAGCCTCTGGATCTGGATGCCTCTTTCATCCATGCGGAGGAGACCGTCGTTCTGCAGTCGGAGCAGGCATTTTCGGAAGAACCTGCGCCTTCGGAGGAAGAGCCACCGTCAGGGGAATCTTCAGAGGCCTCATCCTCCGGTGCTTCCGACGGCGTGGACGACGAAGAGCTGGAACTGCCGCTCGGCAGGATGACGGAGGGCGTGAACGGCATTTCCGAGGCATTGATCCGCGGCGACGTGCCCGCCATACGCCGTGGTGCGCGGGATCTTTCCGCCATTGCCGACCGCTACGGCATGCATACGCTGGCCGATATGGCACGCTGCTTCCGCGCCGCGTGGGAGGAAGGCGACGTTGAGGCCGCGGCGCAGATCGTGGAAGAAATGCGCTCTGAGATCGCCAGACTGTAACCTGCGCGGGAAAATGCATTTTTTCCGTGTTCGAAAGCTTGCAACTTCGTCTGAAAGAACGTATGTTGAAGTCATGTTTAGGCGGCATTCCGCCTCGGACAAAGAAACACAGGAGGCAATATGCCAAAGCTGCAGAAGATTATTTGTGCGCTGGATCTTTCCGAGCACAGCAAGACAGTGGCTGAATACGCCTGCATGCTTGCCAAGGCCACGAATGCCAGCATCGTCGCTGTGTATGCGGCCCCTACGCTGACGCAGTACACGGGGTTCCATGTCCCGCCGAACACCATCGACAGCTTTGTCGGCGAGATCGTTTCCGGCGCGGAAAAGGCCATGGCTCAGTTTGTCTCTGAAAACTTCGAAGGCGTGGAAACCAAGGCTGAGGTCGTAGTCGGCTACGCCGCCGAGGAAATCCTTGAAATTGCCGCCAAGGAAGACGCGGACATGATCGTCATGGGTACGCACGGACGCAAGGGCATCGACCGGATTCTGTTCGGTTCCGTGGCCGAGCGCGTCGTGAAGAACTCTCATCTGCCCGTCCTCACCATTCGTCCTTCCGACAACTATACCGGCGGCGCGATGTACAAGGACTGATGCTTTCTTTCTGATGTGATCTGAAGCGGGGCTTTCCTTTTACGGCATTGTCCGGGGAGGAAAGCCCCTTTTGTTTGTCAATGTTCTCTTCAAGGTATGTTCCATGAGTCTTCGCTTCACCTCGTTCTGTGACGTCCGTCCCGAAGTGGCGGCCTTCGAACCCTATGAACCCGGTCTCAGCATTGCGGAAATCGCCGAACGCTACGGTCTTTCCCGCGTCATCAAGATGGCCAGCAACGAAAATCCGCTCGGCGTGTCGCCCCGCGTGCGCGACGTCATCGCCTCCTGCGCATCCGAGGTGTTCCGTTATCCCCAGTCGGGCAATCCGAGGCTGGTGAAGGCTCTGGCTTCCCATTACGGCGTCGATGCCGGACGCATCTTCGTGGGCAACGGCTCCGACGAGGTCATTGATCTTCTCTTCCGCGTGCGCGCCGTGCCCGGCGTACACAATGCCGTGGTCTTCCGCCCCTGCTTCGGTCTCTATCCCACGCAGGCGCGCATGGCGGGCGTGGAACTGCGTCAGGCACCGCTTCGTCCGGATTTTTCCTTCGACTTCGACGGACTCCTGAAGCTCGCGGATGAGAATACCACGCTCGTCATTGTGACGTCGCCGGACAATCCCTCGGGACGCATCGCTTCTCCGGACGATCTGGAAGCCCTGGCGCGCGCGCTGCCTCCGGCCTGCCTGCTGGTCGTGGACGAAGCCTACATTGAGTTCGCAGGTCCGGAACATTCCGTGCTTTCCCGTCTGGACCGTCTTCCCAATGTGGCCGTCATGCGCACCTTCTCCAAGGTGTACGGACTGGCCGGACTGCGCATAGGCTATGCGGTCCTGCCTGCGGCCATTGCCGACTACATGTGGCGCGTGCGTCTGCCTTTTTCCCTCAACGTTCTGGCGGAAGAGGCCGCGCTTGCGGCGCTTGCCGACGGGCAGTTCCGCGAGCGCACCGTGGAGCTTGTGCAGCGCGGAAGGGCGAAGCTGACGGAAGAACTGCGGAACATGGGCTGCGAGGTGTCGCCCAGCATGTCGAATTTCGTCATGTTCCGTCTGCCGGAGGGTACGACGGACGCCGCGACGCTGCACGGCGAACTGCTGAAGCGGGGCATCATCATTCGTGCGCTTGCCAGCTATCATCTGCCGGACAGACTGCGCGTGAGCGTGGGTACCGATGAGGAGAACGAGCTGTTCCTCCGCAACACGAAAGAGATTATGGGAGTCTGAGATGGCCGGCGTTTCCTTCGGAGTCATCACCATGGACGGTCCGGCGGGCGTGGGCAAGAGCACGCTGGCGCGCCGCCTGGCCGCGGAACTCGGCATCGCCTATCTGGACACGGGCGCCATGTACCGCACGCTGGGACTGCGTCTCGGCGCGGAGGCCGCGGACATGGACGAGGCGCATCTACGCGCCGCATGCCGGAAATACCGTTTTTCGCTGGAGGCCGGAAGACCGGGAGAGACGCCCGTGTTGTGCTGCAACGGCGAGCCTCTGGGACCGGAGATCCGTACGGAGAGAGCCGGACGGATGGCGTCGCTGGTGGCGCGTCTGCCGGTACTGCGCGAGGAGCTGCAGCGCGCGCAGCGTGAACTTGGCGAGACATGTTCCCTGGTCGCCGAGGGGCGCGACATGGGAACGCGCGTATTTCCCTCGGCCCGGCACAAGTTCTTTCTCGACGCGCGTCCCGAAGTGCGCGCGTCCCGTCGCTATCTGGAACTGAAGTCCCGCGGGATGCTGAATGGGGCAACGCTGGAGCAGATCCGGCGCGGCATCGAGGAGCGCGACGCCCAGGATCGCGGCAGGGTCGTGGATCCGCTGTGTCCCGCCGCGGACGCCGTCATCGTGGACACGTCCGATCTGGATCTTGACGGCGTGATGCGGGTGATCCTCGATGCGGTGAGAAGCCGCGGGGATTCGGAGAAGGAAGAGCGTTTCGTGTCTGCGCGGGCTGAGATGAGGGTGCCGGACGGCATGCAGAGTGTCTGCGACGCGGATCTT
>CALUTB010000003.1 GCA_944323575.1 uncultured Mailhella sp.
GTGCCCGGGTGGCGAAACTGGTATACGCAAGGGACTTAAAATCCCTCGTCCGCAAGGACTTGCGGGTTCAAGCCCCGCACCGGGTACCAAACAGGTAATTTCAGAAGGCTCCATGTTCTTTCAGAAGAAACACGGAGCCTTTCTATTTTCAATGAGTCAGCTTCATTCAGCCTTTCAGAAGCTTTCATGTCATTTCCTTGAGACCCACGGAGTCATGGGGCACTTTACGGGATATAATTTTGGCCGGATCAACCACACTCTGAGCCTTGCCCATAAAACGATCCTTTCACGGGGTAAAGCAATCAAAGAAGGGAATTGAAAATCATATCTCCTTAAAATTACCGAGTAAGTTGTCAGACGGTGAAGGTTTGTACCTGATGTTTCAGCCGCAGGGCAGCAAAGTCTGGAGATATCGAGTCAGAGCTAATGTAAAGGATACATGGGCAACGCTTGGAAATTACCCCGAGATGTCCCTTGCCGAGGCACGGAAGGAGCGCAACAGGGTAAAGCGCAAGTGGAGGCCACCGGGTAACTCCGGCGGAGGCCAGAAAGGCGGAAAAGCCGGTAAGGCTACAGACATTCGAAGCCGTTGCCCGCGCTTGGATAAAATATGACGCGCCTCACTGCTCGCCGGAAACCATAGGGAAAAGAGAGGGCGTACTTGCCAATTACCTTATTCCGGCAATAGGTGAGCGCGACATGGCCGCGTTGAAGAATGCTGACTTGCTGGAAGCCCGCAAGAGTCCATTGATACCCCATAAAACGGGCGATCCCCCAAAAACTTCCGTACCTCGCAGGCGGCGCAATTCATTGGGAAAGTGTTCGACTATGCCTGTTTGAAAGAGATCGTTCCTGACGACAGGTCCCCGGAAGCTCACCTTGTGGAGCTGTTGACGAAGGCTCCGCCGCCGAAACACCGTGCGTGTTTGACCGAACCGGCGGACGTGGGGAAGCTCCTTCGGGGGATCAATATATGGATGAATCGTTGCCAAGTTGTGCAGGTAGAACTTGCCTTGGCTCTTATGCCGTATGTGTTCCTGCGTGCGTCCGAGTTGACCGGCGACCTATGGAAGGAGGTGGACTTTGACGGCGGTGTTTGGACGATATCGGCGGAGAGGATGAAAATGGCAAGGCCGCATATTGTCCCTCTTTCCCGGCAGGCAATGGAGCTGTTGAAAGAGGCTGCCCCATAAGGTATTCTGGCTGCCCTCCACGAAATTGAGAGCAACGCAGGAACTGATAGTTTCTGCCTGCGGGACGCGAAGCATAGCAAGTTTATGAACAGTTCATTCACCGGGGTGCGGCTTTCTTCGAGAAGCGGTGCGTGTCGAAGAGCCTGTGCTGATCCGGATTTTGGCGGTACAGGAAAAGCCAGAAGAAAGGGATGAGAAATCCCTTTTCTTTTAGTAGCGCAAACTTGGCCTAACACAAAAAATAGAGAATTCGTGAGCACGGTGAAAATGCCAAACTGAGAAATCCACTTTTAGCTTCGTTGATTTTTAACTATTATTACGCATAATTATGTAATTGTTTTTGAAATCTTACAAAACCTTTCTTTTTCTAAGACGATTGTGTATAACTCCGCAAAGGGAAGTGTCTCAAACCTTTCTAAATTTTTTACTGAGGAGTTGTTTATGTCAACGAAAGCCGCTTTCAACGAAGACAAAGTGGCCCTGCTCTCCGGGCTGTTTATCTTCGTGCTGGCTTTGGGCAAGCTTATCGGTCTTGATCCGATAGGCTGGACTGTCAAGGTAGGTATGTGGGTAGGTAATCCCCTTGACGGTCTTTCGTCCGCGACAAAAGGTCTTATGCCCGGCTGGGCCGCATTGATAGCCACCTGGCTTTTCATCACGGCCGTTTTGTCCGTGGGCGTGAAGCTCATGAAAGGTAATGTGAAAAGATTCATAGGCTCCTTCACGCTGATCTTTTTCATCGCCGTCGCCTGCTATACCGTAGGCGCCAACGCGTACATCGCCGCCAATCCCACCGAGCTCACCAAGATGGGCATTCCGTGGGCCTTGGGCCTCAGCACGGAAGCCGGTCTTATCTGCGCTCTGATCGCAGGTATTCTCATCGGTAACCTTGCCCCCGGATTCACCGACAGCGTGCGCGAAGCCTGCCGCCCCGAGCTGTTCGTGAAGATCGCCATCGTTATCCTCGGCGCCGAACTCGGCGTGAAGGCCGCCGACGCTGCCGGTTTCGCCGGGCATGTCATCTTCCGAGGCCTGTGCGCCATTGTCGAAGCTTACCTGCTTTACTGGGCTGTGGTTTATTACGTTGCCCGTAAGTACTTCAAGTTCAACAAGGAATGGGCCGCTCCTCTGGCTTCCGGCATTTCCATCTGCGGTGTGTCCGCCGCTATCGCCACGGGTGGTGCCATCCGTGCCAGGCCTGTGGTTCCGATCATGGTTTCTTCCCTGGTCGTTGTGTTCACCTGCATTGAAATGCTGGTTCTTCCCTTCCTCGCTCAGCATTTCCTGTACACCGAACCCATGGTGGCCGGCGGCTGGATGGGGCTGGCTGTTAAGTCCGATGGCGGCGCCATCGCTTCCGGTGCCATCACCGAAGCTCTGATTCTCGCCAAGGTCGCCGGTCTCGGCACGCAGTACGAACCCGGCTGGATCGTGATGGTTACCACCACTGTCAAGATCTTCATCGACATGTTCATCGGTGTGTGGGCTCTCGTGCTCGCCTACGTCTGGACCGCCAAGTTCGACAAGACCAACGGTGAACGTACCATGAGCTGGGGCGACGTGATGGATCGTTTCCCCCGTTTCGTTCTCGGCTACCTCGGCACCTTCGCTATCCTGCTTATCATGTGCCTCTCTTCCGATGAGCTGCACAAGATGGGCGGTGCCATGTCCGGTGCCATCAACGGGTTCCGCACCCTGTTCTTCCTGCTTACCTTCTTCAGCATCGGTATGGTTTCAAATTTCCGTAAGCTTAAGGAGGAAGGTATCGGCCGTCTTGCCGTTGTGTACATCGTGTGCCTGTTCGGCTTCATCATCTGGGTTGGTCTGTTTATTTCCTACGCTTTCTTCCACGGCATGACCCCGCCCGTGGTCGGCGCCTAATCTGTTTCCCATAAGGAGCATTAAATGGAAGATAAAGAAGTCAAGCTCCATGAAGAGATCAAGAACATGGAGTATGAGCCCTTGGATGAAACCGAACTCAAGCTCATTCACTGGAGCTGGGGACTCGGCATCGGTCTGCTCGTTGTTCTGTTCCTCATCAGCAAGTTTGTGATGACCACGCACTAAACCGTTTGCTGAACGAATGATATGCGGTGCCGGAAAGAGACTTTTCTCTTTCCGGCACTTGTTTGGAGAGAGTGAAAATGCCGCGTTATCATTTGCGCTATCTTAAGGGGCCGAATTATACGCTCAATCTGGAGTACGACGCCATTGTCGAGGCTCCTTCCTTTGAGGCGGCTTTGCGCCCCCATACCGACTGGCCCATTACGGAAAGCTATGACCACGCTACGGCCACGGCCTGGAATCCCGGCACCTGCATGTATTATCAGGAAATGTGGGAAGCCGCGTTGCTGCCCGATGAGCCGAAGGCTGCCGCCGAGTCCTGATAAGGATTGCCGAAAGTTTTCCCGGATAGTTGAAAGGCGGTTTGACGGGAGCGACGGTTCTAACAGTTCGATGAGTCGGAAGGATTTTGCGTGGCGAAGAGCCGGTTCCGACTTGGATTTTGGCGATGCAGGAAAAGCTAAAAGAAAGGGGCCTTCCGGCCCCTTTCTTGCTTAATTCGTTTTTGTTTCAAGGCAAGTCCAATGAGACGTCCTGTCTGATCCGCCAGAAACAGAGGAATGTTCAACACATCGTCATCCAGTTTCAGATTATCCAGGGAAAACCGTATCCTGAGTTTGACCTTGTCCGGGAACATCTCCTTGATTTTTTTGAGACTCTTGCTGGTTGCGTTGGCCATGGCATCCTATTCTGGAACCGTGTGCTTCGTAGTTTTCCTTCTCAAGAGCAAGCGCTTTATTCCAAACGAAACGGAAGCACCCAGCAAATCTCCTCATGAGGCTCTCCTGTGATGCTTTCGTCTTCAGTTGGAACTTATACGCTGTAGTCTTTTCATGAAAACATCGTACGATCTTTCTCAGGAAATTAAAAGAGGAAATTCCAGTCAAGGCGCGCCTTAAATTCTCCCCCTGAAGGGAGAGTTTTTACGGCGCGTTGGATAATACCGTTTATTGAATTCCGTAAGAATCCATGTTGTTCCGACCTGACTAACGCCTTTCAAAATGAGAGGCTTGCGATAGGAGGACTGTTTTCAGGCCAGAAGTTTTTTTTTGGAATCAAGCGTTCCATAGAAGGCCTCTCACATTTTTATTGATGAGCAGGTGTGCATATGACATACATTTTAATCAAATTTTTGTGTCACTCAAGCGTGGCCATAATAAAAAGAAAGGGCCGCAAGACCCCTCGAAGAATCGTTGTAGGATGCTCACTTGTGGAAAAAGAACTTCATGAGCCGGCAGAACACAGGCGCCATGAGAATGACCACATACAGGCGTATCATCTGGAAAGCCATGATCTGAGGAAGGTGCTCAGTCGCGTCGGCAAGTCCGGTGATCGCGTTCAAACCTTCGGGGGACGTGGAGAGAATGGAGTTTGTCACGTCCATGTCCGGAATATGTGGCACACCACAAAGGCGACTCCGAGCCCCGCAAGGAGAAGAATGACGGTGCTCAGAACCATGACGGGGACTGGCCTTTGAATTCTGGGAGAGTGTCAAGCGACGGCATGGAGCCTACGCAGATACCTATGGCGAGCTGCGCGCCTTTGTAGAACAGGTCCGGCATTTGCATATTCGTGAGCGCAAGAAGCTTGACGGTCATGCTGCCGACAACGGCTCCGAGCATATAGCCTCCAGGAATATCCAGATACTTGAAAAAACAACCGCCCGCGATGCCGTTGACAATGAGCATGGTGATCTGAGGCTGCTTGGGCTTTGTCATACAAGTCTCGTACAACAGCATTCTCAGAGAAATGAAGGACGTGGAAATACCGGTACCGACGGCTGCGGGCTTCGCCATGTACTTGATGTATGTACGCTTGCGCATGAATATGGTGGCAACTTTCTTGGATATTTTTCTAATGGCTATGTTCTTCCATTCATAATCTTATAACAAAAAAGCTAAGGTCGTTTTTGATTAAATGTTACACGAATATTACAAATTTAAATTTACTAAGTATAAAGCGTATTTTTTTGTTGACCTAAAAATCACATTCAGGTTATAGTTAACACAACCTACCTGGTTAGTGGAAGAACAGAATAAAAGAAGCCTACGGAAAGAGGAGAGTTTATTCCGTAGGCTTGCAGGGGACACAGACATGTTGATTGGCTGTTCAGCATGCCCGGTTACTAATTGAGTACACCTATGCTTTAGCGTCGTCAACAGTCTCTTAATTCGTTCTTCCAAAGGCGTGCCTTCCACTTCCCGAGGCACGCCTTCTTTTTGTGGTCGACATCTTCTTGATCTTCTTGCCGGGAAAAAGGTGCTAAAATAGGGGTAGCGTTCCGATTTATGGGGTGCAGCTTTTTATAACAAGAAATAACCAATAAAATAAAATGGATATTGAAACTCTTTATCCGCACCGTTGGCGTATGCGGTAGTGAAATGTCGTTTACGTCAATACTTTTTTAATTTTCTGTTGTAATCGGCAGTAGTCTAGTGGTCTTGCATCATATAAAAACTTGATATGGATGAAAATATAAAACAAGATATTGTTTTTACTTGTGTTGTATAACTATATCATGTTCTTTTTTTATGTATGTAAATCATTGATTTACAATTTATATATAAATGTAAAATACTGTTATATGCATAGCATATATGTTTACTATGGTTTGAATATGGAAAAGTCACCAGATGCGATGTTTGCGGAAAAACTTTTGGCTCAAACGGATGAAAGGCAAAGGGGCGCCGACCTGAGAATTCAGATTGGCGCCCCTGCTGTACGGATGAAAGATCAGCGGCTGCGGATGTTCATATCCGTTTTCCGGCAATGGGTCAGTTCTTCAGACTGTGAATGGGCGCAGGGATGCGGCCGCCGAGGTTGATGAAGGCGGAAGCGTCGCCGGTATTGACGGGAATGATCTTGGCCTGACCGAGAAGGCCACCGAAGATGGCGGTTTCTCCCACGCCCTTGCCGGGGACGGGGATGATGCGTACGGCGGTAGTTTTCGTGTTGATCATGCCGATGGCCATTTCATCGGCAATGAGTCCGGAAATGGTTGTGGCCGGGGTGTCGCCGGGGATGGCGATCATGTCGAGACCGACGGAGCAGACGCTGGTCATGGCTTCCAGTTTTTCCATGGTGAGCGCACCGCTGTTGGCTGCGGCCTCGATGCTGGAGTCTTCGGACACGGGGATGAAGGCGCCGGAAAGGCCGCCTACGTGGGAGGATGCAAAAACGCCGCCTTTCTTCACGGCGTCGTTGAGCATGGCGAGCACGGCGGTGGAACCGGGGGCGCCGATGGAGGAAAGACCGACGCTCTGGAAGATTTCACCCACGGAGTCGCCGACGGCGGGAGTCGGAGCCAGAGAAAGGTCGGCCACGCCGAAGGGCAGATGCATGCGTCCGGCCACTTCCTTGCCGATGAGCTCACCTACGCGGGTGACCTTGTAGGCCGTGGACTTGATGACTTCGGCCACGTCGCTGAGAGTCAGGCTTTCATGGGTTTCCTTGGCTCTGTCGATGGCCTTTTTCACCACACCCGGACCGGAAACGCCCACATTGATGACCACGTCCGGCTCGCCTATGCCGAGATAGGCTCCGGCCATGAAGGGCACGTCCTGAGGAATGTTGGCGAAAACCACGAGCTTGGCACAACCTATGCCGTCGCGATCACTGGTGGCGTCGGCGACTTTGAGAATCTGACGCCCCATGAGTGCCACGGCATCCATGTTGATACCGGCCTTGGAGGATGCGACGTTGATGGAGGAGCAGACACGATCCGTGGTGGCGAGCGCTTCCGGCAGGGCGTCGATGAGGGCTCGGTCGCCGGGCGTCATGCCTTTTTCCACAAGAGCGCCGAAACCGCCGAGAAAATCTACGCCGGCTTCCTTGGCTGCTTCGTCGAGCATCTGACAGGCTCGGACCATTTGATCGGCACTGAATCCTGCGCCGACGACGGCCATGGGGCTGATGCTGATGCGTTTGTTCACCACGGGAATACCGTAGCGGGCGCCGACTTCATTGCAGTGTTCCACGAGATGAGCGGCATATTTGGCTATTTTTGCGCGGACCTTGTAGGAGAAGACGTCAAAGTCGTGACTGGCGCAATCGAAGAGACTGATGCCGAGAGTGACGGTGCGAACATCGAGATGTTCGTTGCGGAGCATGTTGATGGTGCTGAGCACTTCGCGTTCAGTAAGCATGGGGCTGTCCTGTGATGCGGTTAGACGATGGGGACTCTGTGAATGGCCTCGAAGATGTTCTCATGCTGGATGCTTATGGCAAGACCCATGCTGCGGGCCTTGGCATGAAGCATCTGACGGAAGGCATTGCGGTTTATGGAAAGCGGCAGAGCCACTTCAAAGACCAGCACACATTCATTGGAGGATTCGTCGACGCGTATGGCCTTCAGATTTTCAATGTTCACTTTCTGTTCCGCAAATACTCCGGAGATCATGGCGATGATTTCCGGTCTGTCGGAACCGTTGACGGTGACGACGAAGGGTTCGGTTTCTTCCGAGCAGGAGAAGGTGTCGGTTTCAAAAGTTCGGGCCGCCACCGTAAGGTCCATGTTGCGGGCTTCGAGACTCAGACTCACCACGCGTTGAATGTCTTCTTCGTTCACGTCTTCCGGGGCGGATACGATGAAGATGGAAGCGAACTGACCTTTGAGGATGGTCTGACTCAGTTCTTCAATGTTGCATTTTTCTTTGGACAGTGCGCTGGAGATGGCATAGACCACGCCGGGACAGTCGCGTCCGATGACAGATATAACGATATGATTCACGGTCGCCTCGATGGGGGAGGGTTATGGCCCTGCGCAAAAATCGGTACGCGGGGCGCAGTCTCGGGAAATGTGAAAAGGATAGACAGGAAAAACAAGGGCCGTCAAGCGCTGCGTGCCGGAAGCGATGACGGGACGGACGGCTAGCGTTTGTGCGTTTTGCGCCATTGCCATGGCGGCGTCGGCTTCTCATCCTGCCAGAGGCCGAGTTTCTGTTTCCTGGCCATGGCTTCTTCCAGTTTCCATGTATTGCACAGGTCGATTTTGCAGAAATAGTCGTATACCCAGGCCATGCCCGACTGTACCTGTCGCTGATTGACGGAACGTTCATCAATGCCGTCGTTGTCGCAGAGATAAACGATGGCCACGGTACGCTGGTAGTTGTCCTTGTACATGGTCTTCATGCACAAAGGAGAGTTTTTCAGCAGATCAAGAAGATGTTCGCGGGATTCTCTGCCGAAGCGCTGATTGCCTTCCGGCGCGTCCACACCGTAGAGACGGACACGCAGGGTACGGTTTTCGTCGTCTTTCAGTTCGAAGCTGTCGCCGTCGGAGACACGCACAAGACGATACTGTCGCCCATCGGGAGAGCCCGAGGTCTTTGCCGTCGTTCCGGCCCGGACATTTCCGTGCTCCTGCGTCGAGGATCGTCCGACCGGAGCACTCTTTTTCTGGGAGTTGGAGATCGTCTGTGCCGGCGGCGTGACGGGAGAAGGACTGCCGTTGTTGTTCACATAGGCTGCCGCCAGAAGCAGGATGCACAGAATGGCTGCTTCCAGACCGTATCGGACGGGACTGCCGCCTCGTTTTGAGGGGGAGGACTTACGCTTTTTCATTGTTCGGATGGACCGGGGACGGGCAGAAGGTCTTTTATTGCCGAGACGATGCCTGCCACATTGAGTCCCACATCGGCCCGAAGACGACGTACGGGGCCGTGGGCAATGAAGCGGTCGGGCAGACCCAGACGGCGTATCCGCAGACGCTGCAATGCGTCATGATCGGCCAGAAGTTCCAGCACGGCCGAGGAAAAGCCGCCTAGAAGACTGTTTTCCTCCACAAGAAGCAGAGCATCATTTTCTGCGGCGAGAGCGAGGATTTGTTCTTCGGGAAGGGGCTTTACCCAGCATGTGTCGAACACGGAAGCCAGAAGCCCTGTTTTTTCCGCAACGAGGAGCGCAGCTTCCGCACAGGGGACGACACGTTGTCCGGCGGCCATGACGCATACCTTCACATTGCCGCGCAGGAGAAGTTCACCGTGACCGGGCAGAGGATACCGGTCCTGACGCGGTTCAAGGGCCGAAGCGAATTTCGAATGTGAGGCGTCGAGTCTGCGGCCGGATCCTCGGGGATAGCGCAGGGCCACGGGACGATTCATGGAAACGGCAAGGGCGAGCGCGGAACGCAGGGCGGTTTCATCTCTCGGCGCACCAAGGGCAAGATTGGGAACGGTACGGAGCCACGAAAGATCGAAGGCTCCATGATGTGTGGGACCGTCTTCTCCGACGAGTCCCGCACGGTCGAGACACAGTGTCACGGGGAGATTCTGCAGACAGACGTCATGAATGATCTGATCGTAGGCTCTCTGCATGAACGTGGAGTAGATGGCCACCACGGGATGGAAGCCACGGGAGGCCAGACCTGCGGCAAAGGTGACGGCGTGTTCCTCGCAGATGCCGACGTCCGCAAAGCGTTCAGGGAAGCGCGCATGAAATTCCTGAAGGCCGGTTCCATCGGGCATGGCGGCCGTGATGGCGAAGAGACGGGGATCGTTTTCGGCAAGTCTGCATAGCTCGGAGCCGAAGGCCTGACTGAAGCCGGGGCCGGAGGGCTTCCAGTCGCGGGGCTGGGGAGGCGTGCTTATCTCATCGGGAACGGACGCGGAAATGCCGTGGAAATGTTCGGGATCGTTTTCCGCCGGAGCAAAGCCCTTGCCCTTGCGCGTGCGGATGTGCAGAAGCACGGGCATGTCGAGCTGTTTGGCGGCTTCCAGATGACGCTCAAGCTGTGCGATGTCGTGTCCGTTGATGGGGCCTATGTAATTGAACTGGAAGGCCTCGAAGAGCACGCCGGGCGTAAAGAAGGATTTGAAGCTGACTTCGCCTTTTCTGATGATGTCCACGATGGATTCGCCACAGGGCAGGCGGGAAAGGACCTTGGCGACATGCTGCTTGATGTGCATGACCGTGCTGTGGGACAGGTTGCGGCTGAGAAAGCGGGACAGCGCGCCTGTGTTCTCGGAAATGGACATCTTGTTGTCGTTGAGAATGACGATGAGTCTGTGCCCCATGCCTCCGGCCTGATTCAGGGCTTCCAGAGCCATGCCTCCAGACAGCGCTCCGTCGCCGATGACGGCGACCACGTGTTCCTTTCCGCCCGTAAGATCGCGGGCGGCGGCCATGCCGAGCGCCGCAGAAATGGATGTGGAGGCGTGACCTACGCCGAAAGCGTCATAGGGACTTTCGGAACGGTTGGGAAAGCCGGAAAGGCCTCCGTAGCGCCGCAGCGTGTCGAAGCGTTCCGCTCTTCCCGTGAGCAGTTTCCACGGATAGCTCTGATGGCCCACATCCCAGACAATGGGATCTTTTGCCGGATCGAAACAGGAGAGCAGAGCTATGGTCAGTTCCACTACGCCGAGAGATGGGGCAAGGTGACCTCCGTTCTTCGTGACCACGCGGATGATGGTATCGCGCAGCTCCTGCGCCAGCGCCTGCTTGAGAGGGAGGGAAAGCCCCGGAATGTCCTCGGGCAGATGCAGGCTTTGAAGCAGTGGCGTGTCGATCATGGTAACCTTTGAAGCTAGTGCGTGCGGTTGACGAGATTGCGGGCCGTTTCGCGCAGAAAATCGGCGTCCGGGCCGTGAAGAATGCCTTTAATGGCCTTTTCGGCAGCGTCGCAATGGAGGTGGGCCTGTTCGTGGGCTTTTTCCAGGCCGAGCAGGGACGGCCATGTGGCCTTGTCGCTTTCCGCGTCGTGTCTGACTTCCTTGCCCACCGTCGCTTCGTCGCCGACAACGTCGAGTATATCATCGGTAATCTGAAACGCAATGCCCAATTCACTGCCGTAGCAGCGCGCCGCATATTGCTGCTGCGGTGTCGCACCAGCAAGCAGCGCGCCGCATTCGCAGGCGTTCGTAATCAGTGCGCCGGTTTTTTTTGCATTGAGAATGCGCAGCTCTTCCAGAGAAAGTTTTTTTCCTTCCCCTTCAAGATCCAGCATCTGACCTCCCGCCATGCCCTGCGCGCCGGAAGCCTTTGCCGTAAGCCGTACGGCCTCCAGAAGACGGTCGGCAGGGACCGCGGCCCGCAGCATGTGGCCGAAGGCGTCGGTCAGCAGGGCGTCGCCGGCCAAAATGGCCGTGGCCTCGTCGAAGGCCTTGTGGCAGGTGGGACGCCCGCGGCGCAGGTCGTCGTCGTCCATGGCGGGCAGATCGTCATGGATGAGCGAATAGGTGTGAATCATTTCGAGACCGGCGGCGAAGGGCAGCACGGCGTCGGTCAGCTCTTCGGCACGGTTTCCCGCACAGGCTCTTGCCACGGACAGGCAGAGCATGGGGCGCAGTCTCTTGCCCCCGGCCAGAAGGCTGTAACGCATGGCCGACGAAAGGCGGGAAGGGATTTCCCTGTCAAGGAAAGCGGCGGAAAGGTACTGCTCCACCCTGTTGCGCAAATCTGCGGACATATTTCCTCCAAAAGGACGGCCGCCTTCCGGCGGCCGGAACGTCGGTTCTCGCGTGGCGGCCGGGATTATTCCCCGTCCTGTTCCTGGGCGTCAAAGGGTTCTGTGCCCGCTTCGGTACACAGCCGTATGTCGTGACGGGCCTGTTCCAGCTGTTTGCGGCAGGCGGCGACATGGGCGAGGCCTTCCTTGTACAGGGCCACGCTCTCTTCGAGAGGACTGTTGCCGTTTTCCAGAGACGTCACGATGGACTGAAGGCGCGTCAGTCGTTCTTCAAAGGTGGGTTCTTTCTTTTTCATCGGGCGCTCCGCGTCGTTTGTTTCGGTTGTTTTTCATCAAATATGCTGCGTGTGGGGCCTCCTACGAGCTGAGGAGGATCCAGAAACAGCGGCATGGCGTCCACGGCGACGCCTTGGACCATGAGGCCGAGATGCAGATGCGGACCCGTCACGCGGCCCGTGGAGCCGGAGCGGCCTATGATCTGTCCTTTTCTTACGCGCTGTCCCAGCGTGACGTCAAAGGCCGAGAGGTGCGAATACGTGCTGACGACTCCCTGACCGTGGTCAACATAGATCGTGTTTCCTCCGAAATACTGAGGCTCCGCCAGAATGACGGTGCCGTCGGCCACGGCCGTGACCTTCGCGCCTTCCGGGCTGCGCATGTCAGTGCCCTTGTGCGGCGCGCGGGGCTGGCCGTTGAAGACCCGCCTTCCGCCGAAGGGGCTGGTCACGCCACCGGGAACCGGGCGGTGCAGCGGCAGCGTCCAGGCTTTTTCCGTGCGAAGCGCCAGCGCCCGGCGGCTGTGCTCTGAGTCTCTGGCAATCTGCTTCTGTACCTCGCGGGGCGGCTCCACATACTTCGGGGCCACTTTCAGAATGCTTCTGGACCAGGGCACGGGCACGCAGCCGATGCTGAAATTCTGCTTTGTCCCGTTTACGCTCAGGGTAAGATTCCGGCGGCCTTCCGCATCAAGAGGCATGGCCAGAAGCACTTCGGTCTTCCAGATTTTCGACTCTCCCGCCTGCGGAACGGATTTGACGCGGAGCTCTTCGCCTCGCCAGGTGACGACGGCGTCAAAAGGCGCGTGGTCGGAAACGGAAACGGGGAAGGCGTGTCCCTGACTGACTCTGGCAGGAACGGCATATTCCGCCGCAGCGGCCTGTCCGGCCAGAAGAAGAACAAAGGCGGCAAAAAGAAAAAGACGTTTCATGGCATATCCTTGAGAGATCCGTCGCCCCCTGCATCAGCGGGAGGCATCGGTCGGCAGAGAGTCGTCGGAAACCTCGGTCACCGTACCGAGAATGCGGCCGTCGGCAAGGTGCACCGTAATCGTACGCCCGGGGGCCGTGCCGGTGACGGAGCGGAGAATCTCTCCCTTTTCATCGCAGGCCAGCGCATAGCCGCGGCGCAGCGGTTCAAAGGGATCAAGCGCCTGAAGACGCAGTTCCATGCGGGCAAGTTCCTGCTCCTGCTTCATGCCCGTCATGCGGCCGAGGGGAAGAAGGGCGGCCTTTGCGCTTTCCACGTCGCGTTCCGCCTGTTTCAGTCTGTTTTCTCCGGCATGCGCAAGGCGGAGCGAGAGCGTTTCCAGGGTGTCCGTCAGCGCTTCGGGAAGAACGGTGTCTTCGCGGAGCCTTGAGCTCAGCAGGGAGGCGCTGCGCTCCTTTTCCTCCAGTTCATGCCCGATGGCTACGTGCAGCCGTTGCGTCAGCGTCAGCAGGCGTTCTTCCTGCAGGCGCAGCCGGGCAAGCGGCGAGAGCAGCGTCAGAGAACGGGAAATATGGTCGAGAGAGAGCTGCAGCGCATCCAGTCTGCGGCGGAACGCACTTTTCAGGGCCAGTTCCATGCCGTCGACGTGCTGTTCCAGCACATGGCGTTCCTGCCAGAGAAGCTGGGCGGTGTGGCTCGGCGTGGCCGCGGCGTAGTCGGCCGTAAAGTCCGTGATGCTGTGGTCGATTTCATGGCCTATGCCCGTGAGTACGGGAATGGGGCAGCAATGCACGGCCCGGGCCACGCGCTCGTCGTTGAAGGCCCAGAGGTCCTGCACGGAGCCGCCGCCGCGGATGAGAACGACCACCTCGGCCCAGCCTTCGCTTCCCGCCCTGTCCAGCGCTTCGACGATGCGCGGCGGAGCCTCTTCGCCCTGTACGGGCACAGGAAAAATGCGTATTTCCGCTCCCAGTCCCCGGCTGGAACTGATGCGGATGAAATCCCGTATGGCGGCGCCGTTCGGCGCGGTGATGACGACCACGCGCCCGGGATTATGCGGGATGGGGCGCTTGCGGGCCGGATCGAACAGGCCTTCGGCGGCCAGCTTCCGTTTGAGGGCCTCGAATTCCTGATGCCACAGGCCGAGGCCGTCGGCCTGTGCCAGATCCACGATCATCTGGTACTGGCCGCGCGCACCGTACACGGTAAGACGACCGGCGCAGACGATGGTCTGGCCGTTTTCCATCGTGCGGGCCAGACTGGGACGGGGCCCGTCCTCCCATACCTCGCCGGTAAGAGGATCGAAGGTTTCGTCTTTCTGCTGCCTCCGGAACCAGACGCAGTTCAGAAGACAGTCGTCCTCCTTGAGGGAAAAGTAGACGTGACCGGAGGACGGCCGGGAAAGATTGGTGATCTCGCCCCGGATCCATACGTACGGAAAGCGGCCTTCCACGGCCTGGCGCAGATGTTCAGTCACCTGTCGTACGCTGAGAATGGCGTCCATGTCGGCTGGTCCTGCAGTTCGCGGAGATTGCGGCTGGCAAAAAAAGGAAGAGGAAAAAACGCCGTCCGGAACGGCGGGCGTTCCGGACGGCGCGAAAGGTCACAGGATCAGCGCTTCCAGCTGTCCAGCACGGATTGATGCCAGGCAGGGAAGGCCTGCTCGAAGCCGTCCGCGGGGAGCGTGGATTTTTCGCCGGTGCGGCGGTTCTTCACTTCCACCACACCTTGGGCGAGCCCCTTGCCGCCCACGGTGATCTGAACGGGCAGACCGATGAGATCGGCATCCTTGAATTTCACGCCGGGGCGCTCTTCGCGGTCGTCGTACAGGGCTTCCATGCCCTGAGCGGACAGGAAGGCGTCGATGGCGTCGCACTTGGCGGCCACATCGGCGTTCTTCGGATCGAGGCAGACGATGTGCGCATCGAAGGGCGCAAGCTGCGGCGGGAACATGATGCCGTGTTCATCGAAGTTCTGCTCGATGCAGGCGGCCACCACGCGGGACACGCCGATGCCGTAGCAGCCCATGATCATGATTCTTTCCTTGCCGTTCTCGTCGAGGAATACGGCGTGCAGGGCTTCGCTGTACTTGGTGCCGAGCTTGAAGATGTGTCCCACTTCGATGCCGCGCTTGATTTCCAGCGGATGCCCGCAGCAGGGGCAGGGATCTCCGGCCACGGCATTGCGCAGGTCGGCCCATTCGATGGGCAGGGTGACGTCGCGCACGAGGCTGAGATGACGGACATGGGTGTCGGCCTTGTTGGCGCCGGCGATCCAGTCGTTGCCGGCCATGAGTTCCTTGTCGGCGTAGATCTTGTCCACGCCCTTGAGGCCGGCTGGACCGGCAAAGCCCACGGGCGCGCCGGTCATGGCCTGCACCTGGTCTGGCGTGGCGAACTGGATGTCGTCGGCGTCGATGAGGTGGGCCAGCTTGATTTCATTGAGCTCGCGGTCGCCGCGCAGCAGCACGGCCACATTCCTGCCGTCGGCCACGAAGAGCAGAGTCTTTACGAGCTTGTCGGCGGCAACGCCGAGGAAGGCGCACATCTCCTCGATGGTGTGCTGCGCAGGCGTGGAGATTTCCTCCATGGCGGGGCAGGGAGTCGTGTCCTGCACGAATTCCGTCTTGATGGGCGCGCGTTCCACGTTGGCTGCCCAGGTGCAGTCGGGCCAGTTGGTGCAGGCGGTGATGGCGTCTTCGCCGGTTTCGGCCAGCACCATGAACTCATGGGAGAAATTGCCGCCGATGGCGCCGGAGTCGGCTTCCACGGGGCGGAAATCGAGACCCATGCTGCTGAAGATCTTATGATAGGCTTCCTTCATGGAGGCGTAGCTTCTGTTCGCGCCTTCGTCGTCCATGTCAAAGGAATAGGCGTCCTTCATCATGAACTCGCGGCCGCGCATGAGACCGAAGCGGGGACGTACCTCATCACGGAACTTGGTCTGAATCTGATACAGATTGAGAGGAAGCTGGCGATAGGACTTCACTTCGCCGCGCAGAAGGTCGGTCATGACTTCTTCATGAGTGGGGCCGAGACAGTAGTCGCGTTCATGTCTGTCCTTGAAGCGAAGAAGCTCTTTGCCGTACTTTTTCCAGCGTCCGGATTCTTCCCACAGTTCTGCGGGCTGCACCATGGGAAGCAGCACTTCGATGGCGCCTGCGGCGTTCATTTCGCGGCGGACGATGTCCTTGGCCTTTTCCAGTGTGCGAAGCCCCAGCGGCAACCAGGTGTAGATGCCGCTCGTGAGCTTGCGTATCATGCCGGCACGAACCAGCAGTTTGTGGCTGACCACTTCGGCATCGGCGGGTGCTTCCTTCAGGGTGGGGATGTAGTAACGGCTCCAGCGCATAGGGGATCCTTCAGTTGTTCTGGGTAAGAAGTTTGTCGAGCTCTTCAAGAAATGCCGCAAGCAGGGCGTCTTGTCCGTTTACGGAACGCAGAACCTTCCCCTTGCGGAAAATGACGCCTTTGTCGCGGCCTCCGGCCAGGCCGATGTCGGCCTCGCGGGCTTCTCCCGGCCCGTTGACCACGCAGCCCATGACCGCAATTTTGAGATGACTCGTGGCTGCCAGAGGATGGGACTGTACATGAGACTCCACCTTTTCGGCCATGCCGATGAGGTCGATTTCCGTGCGCCCGCAGGTGGGGCAGGAGACGATTTCCGGCCCGCGGCTGCGCAGGCCTGCGGCACGCAGGATTTCCCATGCCACGGCTACTTCCCGGACGGGATCGGCAGTGAGGGAGACGCGTATGGTATCGCCTATGCCCTCAAAAAGCAAAACACCCAGACCGACCGCAGATTTTATGGCTCCGCGCATGGGGGTGCCGGCCTCGGTGACGCCGAGATGGAGGGGATAGTCCGTTTTTTCGGCCATGAGACGATATGCGGCTATGGTGTCGGTCACGGAGGAGGATTTGAGAGAAATCTTGATGTCGTAGAAGCCGCGTTTTTCCAGCATGCGCACATGGGAGAGCGCGCTTTCCACAAGAGCCTCCGGCGTGGGGCCTCCGCAGCGTTCCAGCAGGTTCTTTTCCACGGAGCCGCTGTTCACGCCGACACGTATGACGGCGCCGTTGGCCTTCGCCGCGGCGGCAAGGTTGTCCACGGGTCCTTCCCCGCCGATGTTGCCCGGATTGATGCGCAGTCCCCTGAGTCCCGCGTCGAGAGCGGCGAGGGCCAGACGATGATCAAAATGAATGTCCGCCACGAGAGGAACAGGAGAGCGGTCGGCGATGATTTTCAGCGCTGCCGCCGCCTTTTCATCAGGAACGGCAAGGCGCACGATTTCGCATCCTGCGTCGTGGAGTCTCGCGATCTGTTCCAGCGTGGCCGAGGCGTCGCGCGTATCGGTGTTGGTCATGCTTTGTACCGCGACGGGAGCTCCGCCGCCGATGAGCACATTGCCGAGTCTGAGTTGCCTGGTGCCGTTTCTGTGAGGGACGTTCATGCTTTCTCCTTGAGGCTGCGCAGATGGTGTAGCGCGTCCCGGGTATAGATGACAAGAGCCAGCCAGATGACCGGGAAGGAAATCATGTCGGAAGGCTTCATATTTTCACCGAGAACGGTGATGGCCAGCAGAAAGGATATGGAAGGACTGACATACTGGAGAATGCCGATGGTGGCCAGCGTCACATTGCGGGCCGCATAGCCGAACATGAGCAGGGGAAGTCCCGTAAAGGCGATGGTGCAGACAAGGAGCACGGGGCGCAGCGGTCCGTAGCCGACGATGCCGAAGCCCTGTTCGGTGCAGCCCAGCCAGATCAGGGCCGCGGGCATGAGCATGAGCGCCTGAACGAAGAGGCTGGGCGCGGAAGGCATGCGGAGCATTTTCTGCACATATCCGTACAAGGCGAACGAAAGGGCGAGCGTGAGGCCGAGCCACGGAATGTGGCCGTAGGCGATAATGCTGGCGACAACCCCCACGAAAGCCAGAGCTATGGCCAGAGATTGGGCACGCGAAAGCTTTTCTCCAAGAAATACGCGGCCCATGAGGACGTTGAGCAGCGGCGTGATGAAGTAGCCGGGCGAGGATTCCACGATCCGTCCGCTGGTGACGGCCAGAAGATAGACGCTCCAGTTCAGTCCGAGCAGCAGCGCGGCCGCAGAGAGGGAAAAAAGCACCTTTCTGTTTCGGAAGGCCGTGCATACGGCGTGAAGCTGATGCGTGGCTGCGAGCACGAGACCGAGAAAGACCACGGTCCAGATCATGCGGTGCGACATGATGGATATGGGATTCAACCCTGCAAGCAGCGGCCAGAACAGAACGGCGATCCCCCATAGAAGATGCGCGGCAAGTCCCGCGCCTGTTCCTGCGCAGGAAGCGGTGCATTCGCTGGAGTGAAAAGGCAGGTGGAGGTTCATATGCGGGGGAGGGAAAGACGTTTCTGGCAGAGGTCGGAAGAATCGGTCCGGAAGAAGGGAGAGAAACGGTGCTGCCGTCACGGGGACTTGTCCGTAACCAGCGGTCCGCTCTTCCGTTCGGAGACGGAAGAGCGGACCGAGAACGATGCCGCAGAGTCCGTCGAGGCTGTCTCAAGGACGGATCATGCGGCGGGTGATGTATGGAAAAAGCCGCATGACATTGCGGGATGCGGCAGTTCCGGGAGGTCTTTCCCGGACGGACTATCGGTTGAAGGAGCGGGCGTAGAGTTCCACGATGGCACGACGACCATTGGCTTCAAGGAAACGCGTGCCGGTGGCGGTGAAGCGGGAGTGCTTGATGATGGGGTCGTCCTTCTTGACCCAGTCGTCGTTGATCCAGCGGAACCACGCATCACGCTTCTGATCGAAGACAAGAAGCGGCTTGTTGCACAGCTTGGCGAATTCGGCGCCCCATCCGGTGCCGCCCTTGACAGTCTTGTCCTCCTGAATCTCGCCGATGACGAGCACTTCGCTGCCGCTGCTTACCTGCCAGCAGATGGACTGGAGGACCTTGCGGAACAGAGGAGCGCGGGTGTATTCGCGGCCCATGAGACGGGAAACATAGGTCATGCTGACGTCCTTGAGGGCCAGTTCATCCTGAGTGAGAACACGAACACCGCGTGTCCGTTCTATCTGATGGCCTTCAAAGCTGTAGTTGACCTCTTCGATGCCCCAGGCTTCGGCCTGAGCCCCAAAGAACTGTTCCGCGCCGGCCGCGCCGCCGCTGAAGAGAACGCACTGTTTCGGATCAAGCATCTGGTCCTCCCAGAATATAATGTTGCAGAAAGGGTAAATATGATTCCCGCGAAGATCAGTACTCGGGTTCGACGCGGCGGGATCCGTCGGCGCCGACAATGATGCGCACACGCTGTCCGGGAGCGATATAGGGATCCTTGCCCTGAACGATGACTTCTTCGCTGCCGTTGTCGTAGCGGACGGTGATCTGCAGACCGGTCTGTCTGGAAGCAAGATCTCCTGCACCAACGCCTGCGGCTCCGCCGAGCAGCGCTCCGCCCACGGTGGCCAGAGTACGGCCCGAACCGCTGCCTATGGTGCTGCCGATGACGCCGCCGGCAATGGCGCCGATAAGACCGCCCGCGGTCTGTCTGGAGCTTGAATTACTGTTGATGTTGACTTCCTGTACGGTGACGGCTGTGCCGCGATAGAGGCTGTTGGACTGCCTGGCTTCACCGGCATTGTAGTCGTAGCCACCGAGATGAGGTCCACAGCCGGGCAGCGCGGGGAGTGCGACCAGCATGGCTGCGGCCAGAACAAGAGCCGCCGGCTTACGAAAATGCATACAAGTCTCCTGTAAAGGCAGAATGGGAATAAAAGTGCTTCCATCATAACCAGCTTGCGGGGAATGTCCAGTTAAGAAGAAGCCGTATTCCCGCAGAAAAGCGCGTAAAAGGGGAACTGTCCGCAGAAGGAGCGTTAAAAGAAAAGCCCCGGCATGCCGGGGCGGAAGTTGCCGTAAAACAGCGCTGGTCATCAGTAGCGGGGACGAGGAGCACGGGGCTTCGCTTCGTTCACGCGCAGGGTACGGCCGCCGAAGTTGGTATTGTCCAGAGCTTCAATGGCAGCGGCGGCAGCGGGATCTTCCATTTCAACAAAACCGAACCCCCGGGCACGGCCGGTTTCACGGTCGCTCACCAGCTTCACGGAGAGCACGTTGCCATAGGCGGCAAAAAGATTCTGAACCTGCTCTTCGGTGGCGGACCAGGGAAGATTCCCGACATAAATAGACTTGGCCATGAGAAAAACCTCACACAAAAGAAATCTAAAACCCACACCCTGCTCCGGCAAACCGATTGCCCAGAGTGTCTCTCCTGTCTATCAGCTATGCCCCATCGGGCAAGGCAAGTCAATGCGTATTTGGTATTTTTTTCTCATTTTATAAGAATAAAATTTTAATGATTGCGGTTGAATAGCGTACGGAACTCCTTCCGGATGTCTTGTGATCATGGACATGGCATGGGATATGTCCGTCGGGCGGGGATGCTTGATCGTGCAGTGCGTCGGAACATGGCGGAAAATGAAAAAAGTGATTTCGTGAAATTTCTCCGGTGCATGAGTTCCAGAGCACTGTGGAGTATGCCGATGCATCCGGCGTTCGAAAAAAACGGATGTCGGGTCTGCCGTCCGAAAGGACAGGAAAAGCGGAGCATGATTGATCAGGACTGTCTGCGCTTGAAAAGCTTTTCAAGATCAGCCTTTTCCAGGGTAACGGCACAGGGCCTTCCGTGAGGACAGAAGTCCGGGGACTCGGTTCGGAGCCATTGTCTGACGAGATTCATGGCGTCGTCGGGCGTCAGATGCTGTCCCGCCCGTACGGCCGTGGCGCAGGCATGATGAATCCAGATTCCTTCCAGATCGTCCACGCGGCCGGAGAGCGCTTCCCGAAGAAAGGCCAGCGCTTCGGACCTGTCCATTTCCGGAGGCATGGCCTGCACAAAGCAGCGTCTGCCGCGGCATGCCGTTTCAAAGCCGAGACGCGGCAGGGTATCCTTCAGTTCCATGAGGCGTTCAACTTCCGCGGGATGCAGCTCCATTTCCAACGGCACAAGAAGCGGCTGAGCCAGACCTCGTGAACCTGCCGCGCGGAATTTTTCATAGAAGATGCGCTCATGCATGGCGTGCTGATCCAGCAGAAGCAACGTTTCGTCGTTCTGGGAAAGGACGAGGTAGGTTCTTGCCACCTGACCGAGATAGCGGAAGCCGCTCAGGGGAGAAGTGGCAGGGGCGGAATCACCGGCCTTCTCCCCGGTCAGGGAACATTCTGTGGAGACGGGCTGTTTTTCCGGCTTTCGTGGTTCATCGTGACCTCCGGTCATGACGTTTCCGGAAAGAGATCGATCACGGACGACTTCTTTTTCTGCAAGCGGAGGTATTCCGGCGGGACGCGGAGCAGTCGAGCCGGATACCGCATATCGGTGCGGGAGCGTCGTATTCGGCCTGCCGGTTCTGAAGTCGCGGTCCGGCATGCTTCGCTCTCTCAGTCCTCCGAGGGAAGGCGCGTCTTCGGAGAGAACGGACGAAAAGGCTGATTCGCTTTTCGGGCGGGATCTTGGCATGACGCGTACGGCGTCGGCTTCACCCCAGAAGCCGAGAGGGTGGGAAGAACGCGTGATTCCGGTCTCCGTCATGTCGGAGGGAATGCCCGGATCGTCATGCTGTGTTTTCTCCTCAAACCGTTCCGAAGGGAGAGGAACGCCGGCAAGAGCGCTGTTTATGGCCCTGAGCACTGCGGAGAACACGGCCTGTTCGTCGCGGAATCTCACTTCATTCTTTGCGGGGTGGACGTTCACATCCACATCTTGGGGGGGAAGATCCAGAAAAAGTACGGTTTGGGGATAATCCCGACTGGTCAGGCGCCCCTGATAGGCCTGCCGTACCGCCTTCATGAGAAGACGATCGTTCACGGCTCGTCCGTTGACGTAGAAAAGCATACGGTCGGCGCGCGGCTGCGAGGATCTGGGATCGGAAGTGAGACCGT
Organism: uncultured Mailhella sp.; assembly: GCA_944323575.1. Classification (GTDB taxonomy): domain Bacteria; phylum Desulfobacterota; class Desulfovibrionia; order Desulfovibrionales; family Desulfovibrionaceae; genus Mailhella. The sequence continues at coordinate 21,788 of CALUTB010000003.1, forward strand.
GAAGGCGTATGCCGTTCATGGAAAGATCAAAGGGGCGCAGAGCATCAACGATGGCGGGCGGCCACAGCAGAGCCATGCGATGCGCAAGAGACTGTCCTTTTTCAAAGCGGACGATTTCTCTTGTTCCGGCCTTGAGCGTAAAGGTAACGTCCTCTCTGGCCAGAGCGAGCCGGGTAAATAGTTCCTGCGTCTTTTTCTGTTCTGTGGCGGGGCTTTTCAGAAATTTTAGCCTGGCGGGAACGTTGGAAAAGAGTTCCGATACTTCCACGAGCGTGCCCTGATTGAGAGCGGCCGGAGTTGCGGCTTTGATGGTTCCGTACAACACCTCGATGCTTGAGGCCTCTCCGGCGGAGCCGTTTTCCTGCAGAGGGGCGGAAATCATGCGGAAGCGTGAAACGGAAGCGATGCTCGGAAGCGCTTCGCCGCGAAATCCGTAGGAACGTATGTTCATGAGATCGCCGACGTCGGAAATCTTGCTGGTGGCATGGCGGGTCACGGCAAGTTCAAGCTGGTCGGAGTCTATGCCCCGGCCGTTGTCGGTAACGCGGATCAGCGTCTGTCCGCCGTTCTCAAGTTCTGCAAGAATGCTGGTGGCACCGGCATCGAGGCTGTTTTCCACCAGTTCCTTGACGACGCTGGCCGGACGTTCCACTACTTCACCGGCGGCGATCTGATTGGACAGTTCGGGCGGAAGCAGACGTATTGTTTTTTTTGCGGAATCGGTCATGGTGTTTCCTGGAAAGAGTAGGCGGCGCGGCGTCAGACGGAATGCTGTCTATTTTCGGGCGAAATTTCAGGAAGTCAAGTCACACAGGGCAAAGCTTCGTGGAGAGCGTTTTTTTCGTGATCTTGACGTGTATGTTATGGAAAAACGACAGTGATGCCCCCATAAAAGACGGCGTATCGGGAGGAGAGGCCGCGGAAGGCGGAGCCTGTTTAAGCGGGATGCCGGTCAGACTGGAGCAGATACGGTTCGGGTACGGTTCTGTTCTCTGACCTGGCGCAGCATGTGGAAATACAGCTCACGACCCACCCAGGCATCGGTGGCGGCATATTTGATCTGCTGGGGAGTCAGCTCATGATTTTCCCAGTTGGAGCATTGAGCGCTTTTGCTGATGCGGAAACCAAGCAGATTGGCGGAAAGCGTGCGCAGTCCCTGAGCCTGTATGCCCCGTACACGGGCCATGGCCGCCAGATCCGCCACGCCGTCGGCCTTGAAGGGATGAATGCGGGCGAGCGCCTTCATGTCGTCATGGATGGCCACGCCGGTTTTAAGCACGCGCGGAGAGGAGAGCAGTTCAGCAATGCGGCTGCAGAAAGGAATATGGGTCAGCTGGATGAGATAGACGGCTCCCGCCGTGGCAAGCTGGATGAGAGCAGGACTGCATGTCTTGCCTTTTGTGAAGGTGGGACGGGTTTCCGTATCGAATCCGAGCACATTTTCCTTCCACAGATCCTCAAGTGCCGTGGTCAGAGAATCCTCGTTCTGAACAAGAACGACCGGACCTTCCCACGCCTTGAGAGGAAGAAGATTGATTTCCTCCTTGCTCAGGCACGGCTGAAAGGCGACAGGAGAAAGAGCCTGTCTGTGGGGATAGCGTATGGGTTCTGCATTGCCGGGCATAAATATAACCTTTCCAGCAAGGCTATCATGGAAGACAGCCGTGGGCAAGACGTCTTTCGTATCGGAAAAGCCCGGCGGAAGGTACATTCTGAGCCGGGCTTTCATATGATGAGTCATCCCTGCAGGCATAAAGGAGACGTAATGCTTATTCCTTTGTGTCCAACCTGCAGAGAGGCGTAAAAAGAGACGCATTTTTCCGTAGTTGCGTTATTTTCCTATGCAGAATGTCGAGAATATGGCATTCAGGGTTTCTTCCGTGCTGTTGAGTCCCGTGATGTCCGAAAGATGAGCACATGCCGTTTCCAGATGGATGCTGCACAGGTCTGGAGGGACATCCAGAGCGATGGCTTTCTGCAGAGCGTCCAGGGCGTCCAGTGCTTGGCGCAGCTGCTTTGTCTGCCGGAGGTTCGGGGCGAGATCGCCTTCCTGCGGGAGTTCTTCCTGAAGGCAGAGCGCACGCACGGCTTCGGCAAGCCGGTCGATGCCTTCTCCGCTGCGTGCGCACACGGGAAGCATCGTCGCCTGATGAAATGTGTTCAGATCTTTGGGCAGAGGCTTGATGTCCGCCTTGTTCCAGACGGCGATGCAGCGGCCGGCCCCGAATTCTTCGATAAGACGTGCTTCTTCGGCAAAGGGGGCGAGAAACGTTTCAGAGGCGTCTTCGGCTCGGGCGCCGTCCAGCACCACAAGCACGCAGCGTGCGTTATCTGCAAGCTCCTTTCCCCGTCTCATGCCTTCCAGCTCTATGCTGTCATCGCTGTGCTCGCGAAGGCCGGCGGTGTCCACGAGTCGAACGGGCAGGCCGGCGAGAGAGGTCTGCTCTTCCAGATAGTCGCGGGTCGTTCCCGGCTTTTCCGTGACGATGGCCCGTTTGCGTCCGAGAAAGGCGTTCATGAGACTGGATTTTCCGGCATTGACCCGTCCTGCCAGCACGACCAGCGCTCCTTCACGCCAGGAGCGTGCCCGTTCATATCCGGAAATCAGGGTACGTATGCCGGAAGCGACTTCTTCGGTGATGGCGGAAAACTCCAGAGGCGGCAGGCATTCTCCCTCTTCGTCAGGAAAGTCTATGGCCAGGCATACCCTCTGGCGAAGATATTCAAGTCTGCCGCGGAGTTCTTCGATACGGCGCCCCAGAAGACCGTCCAGTTTGGCGGACGCCAGATAGACGCCCTCCCGCGAGGGAGCGGCAATAAGCTCTGCCACGGCCTCGGCCTGGGAGAGATCCATGCGGCCGTTCAGAAAGGCACGTCGCGTAAACTCTCCCCGTTCGGCCATGCGCGCCCCGCGGGAAAGAACGGAGTCGAGCAGCGCGGCCAGCACGGCCGGACCGCCGTGTCCCTGTATTTCGGCACAATCCTCTCCGGTGAAGGAATGCGGTCCCTTGAAGAAGACGACCAGCGCATCGTCGACTTCACGGTCCTGAGCGTCGAGCAGGCGGCCGTGATGCAGCATACGCGGGGTAAAGTCCCGGAACGATGAGGAGGAGCGGAACATGGAATGAAGAATTTCATGCGCCTTCGGTCCGGAAATGCGTATGATGCCAACGCCGCCGGAGCCCGGAGCCGTAGCTACGGCCGCAATGGTATCGTTTTGACGGGACAGATCTGTACCGGTCATTTTTCCAGCTCCGTCCTTATCATGGCGGAAAGAGACTCGTCGTTGCAGATTCGTGCCGCAGTTTCGAAGTTTTCGCGTGCCTTGTCCTCCTGCTGGAGGTGGTAACGGTAGATTACGGCAAGACTGTAGCGTGTGGCGGCATCGTCCTTCAGGCTCAGGGAGCGTTCCAGCTGCGAGGCAGCTTCCGTCCAGTTGCCTTCTCTGGCGAGAATGACACCCATGAGATACGGCGCCCTGTGATCGGACGGGGCAGCCACCACGGCGCGCTCTACCATGTCCTTTGCACCTTCTGCATTGCCCTGTTCGGCAAAGATGCCGGCAAGTTCAAGCAGAGTGTCCGCATCATGGGGATTTTCCTTCATTTTCTGCATGAGATTCATGATGGCCTGTTCTTCCGAAGAGTCCATTCCTTGTTCCGTCATGTTGCGGACGGCGTCCGTTGCCGGGGCCGTCTGCGCCGTGGAGGCGGTTTTCCGGTGGACAAGGGGATGATCGCCCATGCGCCAGGCGACGGAAAGCGCGAACATGGCGCCGAGACCAAGGGCCAGCGCCGTCAGGATCACGTGACGGGACGAATCAGTCATGGTCGGCCTCCCACTGGGAAAGACGGCGTTCCAGTCTCTTCTGCGAGGCGGCAAGGAAGGCCGTATACAGTCCGAGTCCTATCCAGAGCGCGGCATTGGCCGCCATAAGCCAGGAAATTGCAGTCATGGTATATCTCCCCGCCTTCCGGCGTGGTATCAGTGTTGTTCGTTTTCCGCGTCGGCCATCATTTTTTCAAACATCAGGGCGTCAAGTCTGCGTCCCAGCCGCATCTGCCGGTAGCGCAGCAGAAGCATGGCAAGCCACATCATGCCGAAGCTCACCACGCAGGCCGCCACGGCAACAGCCATTTCCGGTTCCAGTCCGCCGCCTTCTGAGGCAAATACCGAAGGATGAATGGAACGCCACAGTCTGGCGGACAGGAACACCAGCGGCACATCGAGAAAGCCGGCAATGGCTACGACGGAACAGAGTGCGGCACGGCGGTTTTCCGGCATGGGCATGGAGCGGAGGGCCATGCAGCCGGCATAGATGAACCACAGAATGAGCGCCGTCGTCAGACGCGGATCCCATGTCCACCACACTCCCCAGGAATGACGGCCCCAGATGGAGCCGGTGACGAGCGTGAGCGTGCACAGGAGCATGCCTGTTTCCACGGAAGCTGCAGAAAGAAGATCATACTTCGGCGCACGGGTCTTCAGATACAGAATGCTGGCCGTGCAGGAGACGGCGAAACTGATGAGGCCCCACCATGCCAGCGGCAGATGTAGGTAAAATATCTTCTGCGCCATGCCCATGACCTGTTCTTCGGGCGCATACACAAAGATCAGCCACTGACAGCCGGCAAGGGCGAGACTGCCGATGAGGGCAAGAAGTGCTGTACGGGATTGAGTCATCAGTCATCTCCGCTGTAGACGAAGGGAAAAAGAAGAAGTCCTGCTCCCAGAAAAAGGCCATCGAAGGCCGCGGCAAGGCCGATCCAGCGCATCGTGTCGTCCAGCACGGGATCGGGATCAATGCCCGTGGAAACAAGACGTACACCGGCCAGAAGCATGGGAACCAGCAGGGGAAAGAGCACGATGGACAGCAGGGATTCCCTGCCGCCTCTGCCGACGGACAAAGCTCCGAGCAGAGAGCCGGAAGCCGCCATGCCGGCATCGCCGAGAAGAATACCGAGGATCGCCGTCGGCCATGCCGTGCCGAGATGCTGTCCGAGAAAGACAAAGACTGCGGGCACGAAAATGCACTGGGCCGCGGCAAGCAGAAGGAGTCCGGCCAAGGCCTTGCCAAGCCATACGCTCTGTACGGGCGCGGGAAGCAGCACGAGACCGAGTCTTGCCTGTGCCGTTTCCTCCACGGCATAGAGCATGTTGAAGATGAGCACCTGACAAAATGCCGAGGCCAGCCAGAACATGGCCGCGGCAGCCTGCGGACTGAGCTTGTCTCCGGCGTTCAGGGAGAGGCTGAACAGAAAGACGAGAAGAAGTCCGAGCAACAGAGCCTGCATGAGACCTGCTCCCCGGGAGAACGTAAGCTTGAGGTCCTTGCCGCACAGTGCGAGCGCACATTTCAGCATGACAGTCCTCCTGATTCTTCCCGGAGCGAGCGGTTTTCCAGCGTCAGAATACGGTCGGCGTGTCTGGCGTCATCATCGGTATTGTGGCTGATCCACAGTACGGCGGAGCCCTTGTCGCGCTCCTGCAGCATGAGATCCATCAGCATGCGTCGGGAGGAGACGTCGAGTCCCGTAGCAGGCTCGTCCAGCAGAATGAGCGACGGTTCCGCAAGAAGCAGTCTTGCCAGATTCAGGCGCTGTGCCATTCCGCGGGAAAAGATGCCCGCCCGTTCATGAGCGTGGCGTGAAAGACCTACGGTCTCAAGGGCTTTTTTCGTCCGTTCGGCAGGTTGATCCAGTCCCGCGGCTCTTGCCCAGAACATCAGATTTTCTTCGGCATCCAGTCCGGGATAGAGAAAGGTGGCGTGAGCCATGTACCCCAGCTTGTCGTCGGAAACGCGACGCATCACGGTGCCTGCGTCGGGTCTGGTGAGTCCGGCCATGATGCGCATGAGCGTGGACTTGCCGGCGCCGTTTGCGCCGGCAAGAAGCGAAAGCGTTCCCGGCATGAGCGCAACGTCGATGCGGCGGAACAGCAGCCTGGGACCGAAGGCCTTGGTCACGCCCCGAAGTTCCAGCAGCGGATGATTCTCTTCCATGTCAGCGTTCCGCAACCGTGCCGTCTTCAATAGGGGAGGCGCCGTTCCGACGGCGTCCTGGCCGCAGGGAGAGAATCGGAGCGAGGCTCATCAAAGCGCCGCCTATCCACAGCCAGTTTACAAGCGGGTTGGAACTCATACGCAGGACGGCCTTCTCTCCGTTGACGCCGAGAAGCGTGGCATAGAACTCGTTGCCCAGAGACGGATAGGTCGTAGCCTCGGAAAAGGCATAACGCGAGAACTTGTCATAAAGTCGGCGTTGAGGAGAAACGGTGCCCACGATGCTGCCGTCCATGGAAAGCTGAAGCTCCGCCTCGATGAATTCAAAGGTGGAATCCCTGCCCTGATAGAGATTGGCGAGGGTCACGCTGTAGGGGCCGACTTGTGTTACATCTCCTGCGGCGAGTTCCACTTCGACTTCCTGTTTGTATGGGCCGGAGAACGATATGCCAAGAGCGATGAGTGCCACGCCTGCATGAACAATGCAGGCCGAGAAGGAAGGCATCCATGCCCGCGTGGACTTTTCAGCCAGAAGCAGCGCCGTGCTCACGAGCAGTGCCGTACTCAGAGAGGCGGACATGAGAGGCAGAGCCTGTGTGACGCCTGCACGCCAGAACACGATAAGCGCACCGCAGAAGGCGGCGAACACGATGAGCAGTTTTTTCCAGTCACGGATGCCGCCTTGCCATCTGAGCCATGGACAGGCAACGAGAATGGCCAGCATCACGGCAAAGAGAGGCAGGCAGACGCTGTTGTAGAAATGCTGCTCCAGACCTACGGGACGCTCCGTCCAGAGTCTGCTTATGACGGGCCAGAGCGTGGCGAGAAGAATGATGAGGCATATGGCCATGAGCAGCCATATCGTCATGACGACAAAGCCTTCCCTCGTTTCCAGTCCTCCCAGCTCCCGGGAGCGGTCCGTGTCGGCCCGGAAGGAAATAAAGATGATGAAGAGCAGAAAGACCAGCACGAAGACGAGCAGGTAGGGACCTGTGCCGTTTCCGCCGAAGGCGTGCACGGAGTTGACCACGTTGCCGCGTACGAGATAGGTCGCAAAAAAGGCCGATACCGTGGTCAGACTTATGAGAAAGATGTTGACGCGGTGAAGTTTGCCGCGCCTTGTCTCCACAAGACCGGTATGCAGAGCTGCCGTGCCGATGAGCCAGGGCAGAAGCGAGGCGTTTTCCACAGGATCCCATGCCCAGTATCCGCCCCATCCCAGTTCCATGTAGGCCCACCAGCCGCCGAGTACGATGCCGGCAGTGAGGAAGAGCCAGCCGGTAAGGGTGAAGGGGCGTGCTACGTCAAGCCATTGTCTGGCATCTTTCTGCGAACTTACGGCCTGTGCGAGAGCGAGACATCCGGGAATGACGAATCCGCCGTATCCGAGGAAGAGCAGCGGAGGATGGAAGATCATGCCGGGGTTCTGAAGCAGGGGGTTCAGCCCTTGGCCGTCGGCCGGGGCGGGGACGCTTTGCAGAAAAGGATTGCTCCAGGTGGAGAGCAGCAGTCCGAAGAAGGCCATGATGGAAAGAAAGAACACCATGAACCAGCTGCGCGTCTCCTCGCTGAGAGTGCGATAGGTCCGGGTAAAGAGAAAGGCGGTTCCGCAGACGGACACCATGAGCGCCCAGAACAGCATGGAACCTTCGTGACCTCCCCAGAAAGCTGTGCAGCGGTAGAACAGCGGAAGCGCTCTGTCGGTATAGCTGGCCACATAATCCACAGAGAAATCGCTGACGACGAGGGCATACATCAGAATGCCGGATGCACCGATCAGGCAGAGGGATCCGAGTCCCTGCGCGTATTCAATCCAGCGCAGTTCGGAGGTTTTTCCCTGCCAGAGCTGGGCCGTCCCGATGGCGGCGCCTGCCAGAGAACAGAACAGGGTGGCGAGCAGACAGGCATAAGCGGCAAGATACATGAAGTCTCCTGAAAAAGGAAAACGGACGGAGAAAAAGGGAAAACGCCCGGCAGCGGAAGGGGACGGACAGCCGCCCCCCTGTGCTCAGGCGTGTTCCCGGTTGCTTTTTTCGTATTTGGAGGGGCATTTGGTCATGAGCGTTCTGGCGGTGAAGTCCTTTCCCTCCATGCGGCCTTCCACGATGACTTCCGCGCCCTTCTCGAACGTGTCCGGCAGGGCGCCGCGATAGTGAACGCGGATGCCCTGTTCGGGGTGTTCGATGTCGAGCAGCGTGAAACTTGCTCCAAGACCGTTCTGAGGCTTGATGATGTCGTCCGCAGCCACGCCGAACAGTCTTGCCGATTTCAGCTTTTCCGACGGCATGGCGACGGCTTCGGACACATTCAGGTGATACATGCTGCCTTCGGAGAGCGCAGACCACAGCATGAACCCCACACCTCCGGCAAAAAGAACGAAGGCCGCAATATATATGGACAGATTTTTTTTCGTCGACATGATCCACCTCCTGAAGGATGAATAAGCATCGGTCAGGTCGTTGTCGTTTTCAGTGACCGAAATCACGGGAGCATGGGACGGGTACGGATCCGTCCCGTGAGAACTCTGACAGATTTCATGTCGTCATGCAAGTAGGAATTGTTCCTGTTTAGAATTCTTTGTAATGTCCGGCTTCGACGGAAGCGGTGGTCTTTGCCCGGCGGCTTCTCGCCACCGTCCGAAGATCGGCGGCCACGTCGCTTTCATCCACAATTTTCCGACCCGGCAGCGCTCCATGACGTCCTCGAGGGAGATGACGCCTGCAAGTCCCCCGTACAGCAGGACCAGAACCGTGAACAGCGCGGCAAAACAGGGCATGCTTTCGGCTCCGAATGCCGCGGCGGCCAGAGCTCCGGCAAGCGAGGCGCCGGCGGTGTTGGCTATGGTGTTCAGGGTGAGTATGGCAGAGATGGGTTGATCGACGTTGGAGCGCATATGGTACAGAATCCTGCCGGATCGGGACCCTGATTCCTTCATTTTTTCGAGGGTGGTCCACGGAATGGAACAGAGCATGGCTTCCATGGTGGAACAGAGTGCGGAAATGGACAGGGCAAGAACGATGGCAATGATGAGGGAGGTCATGACAGGCCGAGGTTGAGGGGTAATGCGACTCAGTCCAGGCGGAGAAAGGCGCTACGGCAATGGGGACTCAGCGTTTTTATGCGAAAAGACCGGATGATCCTGCGGCAGCGGTTCCATGGAGCAGTTGACGGTAAGCCCTTTTCTTTCAAGACAGCTGCTTCCCCATGCATACATGGCTTCCAGCACGGGACGTATGCTCAGTCCGAATTCAGTGAGGGAATATTCCACACGTGGAGGAATGACGGGATAGATCTCCCTGTGCACGAGGCCGTCGCCTTCCATCTCTCTGAGCTGCTGCGTCAGCATCTTGGGCGTGGCGGCGGGAACGGCGCGGCGCAGTTCGGAAAACCTCATGGGGCCGGAAATGAGCTTCCAGAGAATGAGCGTCTTGTACTTGCCGCCGATCATGTCGAGCGTAGCTTCCACGGGGCAGTGGAGTTCTTCGCCGGCCGGCTGCGTGCTTCGGGAACAGCAGCAGTTGTTCATCGTGTCCATACCAGTATCCTTTTGGGAACTATGTACCAAAAAAGTACATTCTTGCTTACAGCATATTCATAGCTATAAAGAAAGCATAAGTCAAACGTTCGGCGGAATCATCTGCCGGTCGAAAAAGGAGAGACGTATCATGAAGAAAGTCATCAGCATTGAAGGCATGCGCTGCGGACACTGCACCGCCAGTGTGGACAAGGCTCTGCGGGAGATCGCGGGCGTGAGCGATGTTACGGTTGATCTTGCCGCCAAAAAGGCCGAGGTCGAAGCTGCCGATACCGTGACCGATGATGCGCTCAGAAAGGCTGTGGACGATCTCGGGTTCCAGGTCTCAGAGATCCGATAGTCGGGAGAAGATGTCCGGGCAGAATGAAGATTCTGTCCGGACGAGCGTTTCCGAATCGTTTGCATCGGCCGCAGGGAAGGCGTCTTGCCTGCCGGCAGACTTCTTTTCTGATGCCAGAGGCCGTTTTCCCATGTTTTCCTCCGGATTCATTGTGCGTCCGGTAAAGAGAGTTCCATGAAAAACAATTCTGAAATACTCAGATTCCGCATTGACGGCATGGCCTGCGGGGCATGTTCCGCCCGCTCTCAACGAGCGCTCAGCAGCATGGAGCACATAGACAGCGCCACGGTCAGTCTCGCCGACGGGACGGCGCAGATCCGCCCCGCGGAAGGTGCACTGGATGGCGGTCTGGAGCCGTTTATCCGTGAAGTGACGGAACGGGTGGACAGGCTCGGTTTCAAGGCGTCCTATCTTCCTCCGGATGTCGATGAGCACGATCTCTGGGAGAGCGAGCAGAAAAAGACCATGGCCGATCTTGCCGTGCGTCGCCGCCGTCTCGTGACGGAATTTCTTTTTGCCCTGCCTCTCGTGGTCGTGGCCATGGGCAGTCACTGGGGACTGCCTTTGCCTTCCTGGCTTTCTCCGGATGAAAGTCCTCTGATTTTTGCCCTGTTCCAGCTTCTTCTGACACTGCCTATCGTCTGGTCCGGTCGCGATTTTTACAGGCACGGCATACCGCTTCTTCTGCGCGGCGCTCCCAACATGGATTCTCTTGTGGCCATGGGAACGGGGGCTGCGCTGCTTTACAGCCTGTGGAGTACGCTGGAAATCGCCGTTGGGCCTTCTCCTGAAGAAGCGCATCAGGCCGTCATGGGGCTGTACTACGAATCTGCCGGTATGCTCATTGCCCTTATCTCCCTCGGAAAGTATCTGGAAGCCGTTTCCCGCACCAGAACATCCGAAGCCATCCGGGGATTGATGGAGTTGACTCCCGAGCAGGTGGAGCGCGTGCTGCCGGACGGAAGCGTCAGGGAAATTCCCGTGCGTGCCGTCATGCCCGGAGACAGGCTGCTTATCAAGCCCGGCTCCCGCATTCCTGTGGACGGCGTGGTGTCTGAAGGATCATCCGCCCTCGACATGTCCAGTCTGACGGGCGAATCCATGCCCGTGGACGTGACCGAGGGCGACGAGGTCAATGCCGGCACGCTGAACGTAAGCGGTTCCTTTGTCATGGAGGCCCGTCGCGTAGGTGCGGATACGGCCCTTGCCCGCATCATCCATCTGGTACGTGAGGCGCAGGGATCCAAGGCTCCCATTGCCGGTCTGGCCGACCGCATCAGTCTTTACTTCGTTCCTGCCGTCATAACCGTGGCCACGGCTGCGGCTCTTGCATGGCTGTTTTTCGGGCATCTGCCTTTCGGCGAGGCGCTGCGCATGTTCGTCGCCGTGCTTGTGGTGGCCTGTCCGTGTGCGCTCGGTCTGGCTACGCCCATGTCCATCATGGTGGCTACGGGACGCGGCGCTCAGCTTGGCGTGCTCATGAAGAACGGCACGGCGCTGGAGGCGTCGGGACATCTTGACATCATCGTGTTCGACAAGACGGGAACACTGACGGAAGGAAGTCCCCGACTGATCAGTATTTACGCTGAGGGCATGGAAGAGAACGAAGCTCTTACGATGGCCGCTTCTCTGGAGGCAGCTTCCGAGCATCCCCTGGCGCGGGCCGTCCTCGATGCCGCCGCTTCGCGCGGTATCATCGTCAGGCCCGTGGAAGGCTTTCTCGCCGTAGGAGGCGCCGGCGTGACTGGCAGCGTGGATGGCCGTCCTCTTCTGCTCGGCAACGAGCGTCTTCTTGAGAATCACGGGATAACGCTTTCCCCGGAGCAGAAGGCACGGATGCTCCGTCTGGCCGATGACGGTCAGACGCCGCTTCTTCTTGCCGCGGACGGCGTGTTCGCAGCCATGCTCGGCGTGGCTGATCCTCTGCGGGAGGAGACGCCCGAAGTCGTTCGTGAACTCCGCGGCATGGGATGCAGGGTCATGATGCTGAGCGGCGATAATGAGCGTACGGCTCGTGCCGTGGCAGCCAGGGCCGGCATTGATGATGTGGTTGCGGGCGTTCTGCCCGACGGCAAGGAACAGGTGATTTCCCGTCTTCAGGCCGAGGGACGGCGTGTAGGCATGGTGGGAGACGGCATCAATGATGCCCCTGCCCTTGCCCGTGCCGATGTGGGCATGGCCATGGGATCAGGCATCGACGTGGCCATGGAGGCCGGAGACGTGGTGCTGCTGCGCGGACTTCCCGGCGTGAAGACGGCGCTCGGCCTTGGTCGCGCCACGTTGGCCAACATTCGTCTCAGCCTGTTCTGGGCCTTTGCCTACAACGTGCTTCTTGTTCCCGTCGCCGCGGGCGTTCTGCTGCTGTTCGGTGGTCCGGCCATGTCTCCCATGCTGGCGGGCGCGGCCATGTCCCTTTCTTCCGTATCCGTGGTGCTCAATGCGTTGCGATTGAGAAGGTTCCGCTGATATGTGTGGAATGTTCGTTTTTTCCTCTTCTTGATGTCGTCTGATTCTACGCCGCGCCGTGATTAGATGAAAGCCCCTTCCGGAAGAAGTCCGGAAGGGGCTTTCATTGTCCGGAGCGTTTCCGCGTCTTACAGCACGGCTCCTCCGAGATCCTGGGAAAGGCTGCGGGAGGCCCGCAGGGAATGCGTCAGCGCATGAGAGGCCTCGCCGGAGAAGATTTCCTCCTTAGAGGCCGTAAGTGCCAGCGGAAGCACCTCGTCGGCATCGTGCACGAAGTGGATCTCGAGTGTCTTGAGGATTTCATCAGGAACGTCCTTGAGATCCTTTTCGTTGTCCGCAGGCACAAGTACGCTCTTCATGCCGGAGCGGCTGGCGGCAAGAAGTTTTTCCCTCAGTCCGCCGATGGCGAGCACGCGACCGCGCAGGGTGATTTCACCGGTCATGCACACGTCGTCCCGAACCGGAATGCCGAGCAGAGCCGAAGCGATCGCCGTGGCCAGCGTGATGCCTGCGGAAGGTCCGTCCTTGGGTACCGCGCCTTCAGGCACATGCACGTGAATGTCGATGTCCTTGTAGAAGTCGGGACGCAGACTGAGCTGACTGGAGCGGGAACGGATGTAGGAGAAGGCCGCCTGTGCCGACTCCTTCATAACGTCGCCGAGCTTGCCCGTGACCTGGATTTTTCCGTTGCCGGGCATGACGACGGTCTCGATGTACAGGATGTCGCCGCCTGCACCGGTGTAGGCCAGACCTGCCACGACGCCGGACTGCGGATGATTCTCCTTTTCGTCGTACCGGTACTTCTTCACGCCGAGAAAATCTTCGAGAGCCTTGTCCGTGATGGTGACACATATGGCCGTATCGTTTGCATCCACAAGACGGATGGCCGTCTTGCGGCAGAGTGCAGCGATCTGACGTTCCAGGTTGCGTACGCCGGATTCCCGCGTGTAGGAGCGGATGATCTCAAGCAGTGCCTCGTCGGTGAGATTCATGTTCTCAGGCTTGAGACCGTGCAGCTTCCACTGGCGGGGGAGCAGGAATTCTCTGGCTATGTGTACCTTCTCACCTTCAAGATAGCTGGAAAGCTCCAGTACCTCCATGCGGTCGAGAAGCGGCGCGGGAATACTCTGCATGGAGTTGGCCGTAGTGATGAAGAACACCTGCGAAAGGTCGTAATCTATGTCGAGATAGTGATCGTTGAAGGCGCTGTTCTGTTCCGGATCCAGAACTTCCAGAAGTGCAGAAGCCGGATCTCCGCGGAAATCCACGGTCATTTTGTCGATTTCATCGAGGCAGAAGAGCGGATTGTTCGACTTTGCGCGCTTCATGGCCATGATGATCTTGCCGGGCAGCGCGCCGATATAGGTGCGGCGATGACCGCGTATTTCGGCTTCGTCACGCACGCCGCCGAGAGATATGCGTACGAACTCGCGTCCCGTAGCCTCGGCTATGGACTTGGCAAGCGAGGTCTTGCCCACGCCGGGAGGCCCTACCAGACAGAGAATGGGACCTTTCAGACCGCCGGAGAGCTTCTGCACGGCAAGGTATTCCAGTATGCGGTTCTTTGCCTTTTCCAGACCGTAGTGACCGCCGTCGAGCACGGCACGGGCCTTTGTCAGGTCGATGTCGATTTTTTTCAGCTCGTTCCACGGCAGATCGATGATCCAGTCCACATAGTTTCTGGCGACCACGTATTCCGAGGAGGCAGGGGGCATCTGGCGGAGCTTGCGAACTTCGCGCAGAGCGCGCTCGCGGGCCTCTTCGGGCATATTCTTGGCCTTGAGTTTTTCCTCCAGTTCCAGAATTTCGGCCTGGATGTCGTCGTGCCCCAGCTCCTTGTTGATGGCCTTGAGCTGCTCGGTAAGATAGTATTCCTTCTGGTTCTGCTCCATCTGTGCCTTGACGCGGCTTTTGATGGTCTTGTCGATGCCGGAAGCGATGAGCTCGCCGCCGAGATATTCATAGACCTGGCGCAGCCTCTGACCCTGATCCAGCGTTTCCAGAATGGCCTGCTTGTGCAGATAGTCTACCTTGAGGCAGGGGGCCACGGCGTCGGCCAGAGTCCCGGGATCTTCGAGCAGCGCAAAGGCGGCCAGCTGCTCCGGCGTGATGCGGCGGTTCTGTCGGCATGCCTCGGACAGGGATTCCTGCAGTGCTTCCACCACGGCGGGAAGTTCGTCGTCCTTTTCCAGGGTTTCTTCCACGCGTACGGTTCTCAGTCGGGGAAAGGCTCGATCGCCGAATGCGGAACTTGTGTTCAGCGGCAGCCACGAGGCGCGATACAGCCCCTCGCACACAAGCTTTATGGTATTGTCCTGAAGACGGTCGGCCCGCAGAACACGACTCACCACGCCGATCCGGAACAGGTCTTCAAGTCCGGGTCTCTCGATGGCAGAGCTGGTCTGGGCGACTAGAAATATCTGTTTGTCGTATTCGGTGACGGCACTGTTGATGGCGCTTACCGAAGCCGAACGCCCGACATGGAACGTCATGACGGCGTGAGGAAACATCACCACCTCTCTCAGCGTGATGATGGGCAATTCCAGCGGAGTCTGTTCAGCCATAGGAAACCTCTTGTTTCCCCTTACGGAATTGCGTTCCTGTCCGACCTGAAAGGCGGAGAAGCAGGAACGCAAGACCGGAGGGGCGGGGAATCTCCCCGAAAAAGTTTTTTCGTTCTCTCAAAGGTTCGTTTTCCGTGCCGCTGTCGCTTGTTTCTTTTCGGAGCCGCGGAGACGATGTCGGAAAAGGCGGATTTCGTCCGTCAGTTCCCGGAATCGGACCTCGTCAGAACGGGGTTGTCCGTTCCCTCAATGACGCCGCGGGTAATGACGCACCCGGTAACGTCCTTGAGGGTGGGAAGTTCATACATGATGTCGAGCATCACGTTTTCCAGCACATTGCGCAGGCCGCGTGCGCCGGTCTTGTTTTCCAGAGCCTTTTCGGCCACGGCGCGAAGCGCATCCTCTTCGAAGCGGAGCGTGACCCCGTCAAGCTCAAAAAGCTTCTGATACTGCTTGACCAGAGCGTTTTTCGGTTCGGTCATGACGCGCAGCAGATCGTCCACGCCCAGTTCTTCCACATGGGTGATGACCGGAATGCGGCCGATGAACTCGGGAATGAGTCCGAACTGCACAAGGTCGGAGGGAACCACCTTGTCGAGCAGTTCTCCTATGCGATGTTCGGTTTTCTTTTCGATGTGTGCTCCGAAGCCCATGCCGGTACCGCGCGAGCGCGATTCCACCAGTTTTTCCAGTCCGATGAACGCGCCGCCCATGATGAACAGGATGTTTGAGGTGTCCATGCGGATGAATTCCTGCTGCGGGTGCTTGCGTCCACCCTTGGGCGGGATGTTGGCCACGGTGCCTTCGATGATTTTCAAAAGAGCCTGCTGCACGCCTTCGCCGGATACGTCGCGGGTAATGGACGGACCGTCGGCCTTGCGGGAAATCTTGTCGATTTCATCAATATAGATAATGCCCTTGCAGGCGGCGTCAAGATCATAGTCGGCATTCTGGAGAAGCTGCACCAGAATGTTTTCCACGTCCTCGCCTACGTAACCGGCTTCGGTAAGCGTGGTCGCGTCGGCTATGGCGAAGGGTACCTTGAGCACACGGGCCAGCGTGCGGGCCAGCAGTGTCTTTCCGCTGCCGGAAGGGCCAAGCAGCAGAATGTTGCTCTTTTCCAGTTCCACGCCTTCGATGGCTCCGGCATGAAACACGCGTTTATAGTGATTGTGCACGGCCACGGAAAGAATTTTCTTGGCGCGATCCTGGCCTATGACGTAGTCGTCGAGCCTCGCCTTGATCTGCTGCGGGGTGAGCAGTCCGTCCGGTGTCTCGTCGACGTCCGCGTCCACGGCGTCCTGTTCCTTCATGATTCTGGCGCATGCCGCCACGCATGCATCACAGATGCATACGTCGCCCTGCACGACGAAGTGGTGCGCTTCCGAGCTGCTCTTGCCGCAGAAGGAGCAGTGCAATTCCTTTTGTTCGTCGTTCATGCCTGTTTTCCCGAAAGATCCGCCACGTCGTGACGAGAGCTGAGAATGCGGTCGATCAGACCGAACTTGAGGGCTTCCTCGGCGGACATGAAATTGTCGCGTTCCGTGGCTGCCGCAATGCGCGAAACGGTATTGCCGGTGTTCTCGGCCAGGATGCGGTTCAGATTCTTCTTGAGACGCATGCCTTCACGGACATGGATGTCCATGTCCGTGATCTGGCCCTGTATGCCGGCGGAAGGCTGATGAATCATGATGCGGCTGTTGGGCAGGCTGTAGCGCATGCCCTTCGCGCCGCCGGCCAGCAGGAAGGCTCCCATGCTGGCGGCCTGACCGATGCACAGCGTCGCTACGGGAGGGGCAATGAACTGCATGGTGTCGTAGATGGCCATGCCCGCAGTGACCGACCCGCCGGGGCTGTTGATGTACAGACTTATTTCCTTTTCAGGGTCCTGGGACTCAAGAAAAAGAAGCTGGGCACAGATGAGCGAGGCAGTGGCATCATTGACCTCGTCGCACAGGAGCACGATGCGGTCCTTGAGCAGACGGGAGTAAATGTCGTACGAGCGCTCTCCGCGTCCGGTGGATTCGATAACGAAGGGGATAGTCACGTCTGGACTCCTTAAGAAAGGAATTCCCCGGCTGAAGGGGCCGGGGAATCATTCCTTTTCCTGATTCTTTATTCGGCCTTGGGCTCGACGGGTGCGACCTTCTGAGCCTTGTCGAACATGAGGTTCATGGCCTTGTTGGTGAGCATGCGGTCCTGAATGGCATTGACGGCTCCGTTTTCATACAGGGTCTCGCGCAGCTTGTGGAAATCCTGATTGTACTGGCGTGCCATCTGCATGATCTGCATGTCCACTTCCGGAACGGTGACTTCCAGCTTCTCGCGACGGGCGAGGGCGGTGAGAAACACCACCACGCGGGCACGGCTTTCGCCCTGCTTGCGGCATTCGTCGGCCATGTTCTTGATGCTGTCGTCGATAGCGGTCTTGTCCAGTCCCTGCTGACCAAGGTAGTCGCGGACTTCGTTTTCGTATTCTTCCTGCTGGTTCTTCACCACGGCTTCAGGCAGCGGGAAGTCCTGACCTTCAAGCACGGAATCCATGAGTCTGGCCTCGGCGTCGCTGCGGACGGACGCGGCCTTGTTGTGATTGGCCTGATCGACAATCATCTTCTTGAGAGCGTCAAGATCCGGGAAACCAAGCTTCTTGGCATATTCCTCGTCAAGTTCGGGCAGAATTTCGCGGCTGATTCTGCTGAGCTTTACACGCAGATTCACGGTCTTTCCTCGGAGGCTTTCGTCGATGTGGTCATCGGGGCAGACCATGGTGCCGGTGCCTTCCTCGCCTGCATGCAGGCCGCGGATGATCTTGTCGAGTTCGGACAGCTCCTTGCCGTCCTTGGGTTCGGCCAGCTGGATGCTGTAGTTTTCCACCTTCATGCCGGGAACGGTCTTGCCGTCCACGTCGCCGTCCACGTCGATGGTGACGATGTCACCGTTTTCAGGCAGGCGGGCATCCTTCACTTCTTCCAGCGTGGCGGTGCTCTTCAGCAGACGCTGGGTAAAGGCGGCCACTTCTTCTTCGGTTGCTTCGGAAGAACCCATTTCCACGCTGAGAGCGGAAAGATCTTCGGGAAGCTTGATGTCGTCGGGCAGAGTCTCGAAGGTGAAGGTGAAGGCAAGATCCTTGCCGCGGGTGATCTGATCGCCTTCGAAGTCGAGGCGGGACATGGGCTTCAGATCCTCTTCCTTCAGAATGTCGGCCACGCGCTGTTCCACCAGAGTTTCGGTGGCACGGGAAATCACTTCCCTGGCAAAGCGCTTCTCGATGACGGAAGCGGGGGCCTTGCCCTTGCGGAATCCGGGCAGCGTGACGGAAGCGCCTACTTCACGGGCAGCGGCGTTGAGCGCGGCGTTGACTTCCTCGGCGGGAACGGTCACGCTGATCTTGCGGGAAACAGGGGAAAGGACTTCGATGCTGTGAGCCATATCGGTAAAACTCCTTATGAATGATCCGCCCCGCCTTGCAGGGGACAGAGAAAATGGCGCAGAAACGTGGTGCGAGAGGAGAGGCTTGAACTCTCAAGGATTGCTCCGCTGGATCCTAAATCCAGTGCGTATGCCAGTTTCGCCACTCTCGCACAAAAGAGTCATGCACTGCAAGGCGATGAATTTAACACAGCTTCGCGCCGTAGGCAAGAGGACGAACGGCCTCCGGAAGTCATTGGAGCGCTTTTCTCAAGGCTCGGTGAACCGGTTACGGAGCGGAGCACCCTTTCTGCCGGCAGACCGCTCACTCTCCCTGCCGGTTCGCCATCGGGATTTCAGGACAGCTTCCGTATCGGGGGAACTTCCTTTTAACGGGCTGACATACGGAACAAGCCCGCCGGTGGAATCCGGCGGGCTTGTCTTTTGAGAGAAGGGGGACCGCTATGCCGCGTACAGTTTTTCCTTCAACCAGTCCTTCATGGGGTCGGACGGCATGAAAACACCTTTCAGGCCGCCGAACTCCCTGCGGAAATCGCCCTCCAGTTCTCTGGGCAGGGGGAAGACCCACAAATCTTCCGTGGCTTCGGAATTGCGCATGACAAGCCGCAGCGTGGGATGATCGGTCCAGTTGTCGAGCACGAAGTAATGGGCAAAGTCGTCTTTCGAGCGGACGGGAGGATGTTCGGCGCGCCAGTCGTTGTTGCCCCATTCCAGATAGAGGGTCACGGCGTCGGCGGGATCGAGATTCCATTCTATGGGAAGGCCGCTGAAGGCCTTGAGTTGTTCAGGCGTATTGTACTGCATGGTTCACTCCTTGTGCGATGGGAGAAAACTGGAAACGGCGGCGGAATCGTCGTTTCCGGAGCATTGTCGTTGAAAGCAGTATGGCCATGAACTTTTTCCTTGTCAAGAATAATTCCTGATAAAAAAATAAGAATCAATCCTGATATGGTAAGATCTTCCCTGCTGCGGAAGGGTATGCGTCGGAAGAAGAAGGCTCCGGCACGGGGCGCAGAAGAACCCCGTTGCGCGGAGAGCGGTCCGACAGAAAGAGCGCCCTTTTTACGGAGGAAAGGGCGCTCTTCAAACATGGACCGGATCCGGTTGCGGAAACGTCAGATCCTGCCGTAGGCTTCAAGCATGTCCCGCAGCATGTTCACGGTGCTTTCGCTGGCTCTGCACAGAGGCAGCCGGACGTCGGGTTCCATACGTCCCATAAGGGAAAGAGCAGTCTTGCAGGGAATGGGATTGCTCTCGGCAAACATGGCGCGGTTCATGGGTTCGAGCTTGAAGTGAAGACGACGGGCTTCTTCATAATCGCCGCGTTCGCATGCTGCGGTGAGCGCGGACATCATGTCGGGCAGGACGTTGGCCGTAACGGAAATGACGCCCTTGCCGCCTACGGCATAGGTGGGCAGCACGGTGAAGTCGTCGCCTGAAAGCAGAATGTAGTCTTTCGGACACTGTTCAAGAATGTTGGAAACCTGGACGAGGTTGGCGGTCGCTTCCTTGCAGCCGATCACATGTTCAAGTTCACGGGCCATGCGGGCCTGTGTGGCAGGCAGCACGTTGGAGCCGGTACGACCGGGCACATTGTAGACGAACATGGGAAGAGCAACTTCGTCGTTGATGGCCTTGAAGTGCTGGAAGATGCCTTCCTGAGTGGGCTTGTTGTAGTAGGGGGAGATGAGCAGAGCAGCATCGGCTCCGGCCTTCTTGGCGAAACGGGTCAGGCTGATGGCCTCCACGGTATTATTGGAACCGGCACCGGCAATGACGGGAATGCGTCCCTTCACCTGATCCACGCAGATGCGGATGGCGGATTCGTGTTCGGCATGGGTCATGGTGGCGGATTCGCCGGTGGTACCGCAGGGCACTACGCCGTTGACCCCCTGTTCGATCTGCCATTCTATGTGGGCGCGATAGGCTTCTTCATCGATGGTGCCGTTCTTGAACGGGGTAAGCAGAGCAGTTATCGTTCCGTGAAACATATTTCTCTCCGAGGGGGATAGAGGAATGAAGAGGATTTCCAGACGACTGGGCCCCGGACGGTCAGAATTTCAAAAGGCTGAACGGCGGGGTGTCGTCTGCAGGGCATATGTGCATCGCCGGCAGGGGAGCGTTCCCCCGAGGTTCAGAACTCCAGATTTCCTTATCTCAAGTAGTGACACTGACGATGGAATCCGTCAAGCCACGTACATGAACGATACAAGGACAGCCGCCGGGAGTCCGTTCTTCCGTCCGGAAGATGCGCGGGAATCTAGCGGACCCGGTTCCATACGAACCGGATATAGGGCTGCATGACGGTGAGCGCCTTTTCCGCATCAAGCGGCAGCGTTGCTCCGGCCGCATTGCGGTGTCCGCCCCCGCCGAACTGGGCGGCCACGTCGCGTACGTTGTCGCTGCCGGAAGACCGGAGGCTGGCCCTGGTCTGCACCTGGCCGTTCTTTTCCTCCTCACGGAGGACCAAGGCTACACGGACTCCGGCAAGTTTCCGGAGCTGCTCCACGATGCCT
The DNA here is from genome assembly GCA_944323575.1 of uncultured Mailhella sp. Classification (GTDB taxonomy): domain Bacteria; phylum Desulfobacterota; class Desulfovibrionia; order Desulfovibrionales; family Desulfovibrionaceae; genus Mailhella. Next base: position 42,639 of record CALUTB010000003.1, read on the forward strand.
TCGGTGTCTTCGCGTCCGGCGCCGCAGGCCTGCATGGTTTCCCGGGTGATGAGTGCGGCGGCGAGCTGTCCGTTCTCAAGAATGCGTGCCTGCTGCATGACGAGTCCCCAGAGGCGGAGACGCGATTGGCTCCAGTTGTTTTCCAGAGCCTCCCGCAGTCCGGCGATGTTGAGGCCTTCTTCCACCATGTCGGCGGCAAGACGCAGGGCGCCGGCGGTGGTATTGCCGTAGCTGAAGTTTCCCGTGTCCGAGGAGACGGCCACATACAGCGCTTCGGCAAGCGCGCCGTGGAGGGGCGCCCGCAAGGCTCTGGCGATCAGGGACACCATTTCTCCCGTGGAGGACATGGTAGGATCGACCCAGTTGGCCTCGGTGCCGAAAAGCGGATTGGCCAGATGATGATCGATGTTCAACGTGGGCACGCGGTTCAGAAGAGGCTGCAGAGTCTCGCCGAGGCGTGCCCTGTCTCCACAGTCGAGACAAACCACGAGGTCCGGATCACATGGCAGGCTGTCGGGATCCGTGAGAACGGGACCTGGCAGCGTCAGGAATTTCAGGAAATCCGGCAGGCCGTCCTCGTTGAAAACGAGAGCGTCCACGCCTATGGATCTCAGGACCCACGCCATGGCCAGACAGGAACCCATGGCGTCGGCGTCGGGATGAGCATGGGCGGCGATGAGCACGCGCTGGTGGCGACGCAGGGCGGACAGAACGTCGCCGGGAACGGGAGTCGGTTCAGTCATCATAGAAAAACTCGAGATCGCTGTAGACCATTTCTTCTTCGCACACGGCTTCCATCATGAGCAGGCATTTGTCCATGCGCGACTGCAGATGCCTTTCGCTGTTGCTTACGGAAACAACCTGAAGCCGGAGCCGGACCAGAGATTCCTCTGTTCCGGCTTCTGCTATGGCCACATTGAAGGTATTGCGCACCTTCTGCTTCAGACTGTTCGCCACGCGGCGCTTGCCTTTGAGAGAGTCGTTGCCGTGCAGTGCGTATTCCACGGTAAGCACGCCTATGACCATGTCGGGCGATCCTGTCAGGAACGATAGTCGGAGTTGAGGGATACGTAGCCGTGAGAAAGATCCGAGGCCAGCAGAAATGACTCGCCGGGACCTTCGCCGAGCACGATGTCCAGCGGAAGATCGACATTTTTGAGAGGTTCTTCCAGCAGCGCATCGAAATCCAGATCCGTGGGACGGCCGTTCCGGAACAGCTCCACGCCGCAGAGCGTGACGCGCAGAGCCATGGGATCGAAGTCGACGCCGGCGCGACCGGCTGCGGCCACGATCCGTCCCCAGTTGGGGTCACGGCCGAACATGGCGGTCTTCACAAGCTGCGAATGGCCGACGGTACGGGCAACTTTTTCCGCGTCCTCGTTGCAGGCGGCTCCCGTCACATGAATGTGCATGACCTTGGTGGCCCCCTCTCCGTCCTTCACCAGCATGTAGGCCAGCTCTCCCAGAACTTCGGTGAGGGTCGTTTCCAGAAGCGGAAGTTCCTCCGTGCGCACGGTTACGCCGGAAGCCCCGTTGGCAAGACCGTAGAGCGAATCGTTGGTGGACGTGTCGCCGTCGACGCTCACCCTGTTGAAGGTTGCATCCACGGCGCGGCGGAACATGGCCCGCCAGGCGGAAGGTTCGACGGAGGCATCGCACATGACAAGGGCAAGCATGGTGGCCATGTTCGGACATATCATGCCGGCACCCTTGGCCACGCCTGCCAGACGGACGGTGCCCCCTGCGAGGGAGAGTTCACGCCCGGCCATTTTGGGAAAGGCATCGGTGGTCATCATGGCCCGTGCGAGCCCTTCCAGATCCACGCTGCCGAGAGCCTTCACGAGGGAAGGGACGGTGACGGCCCATCTGTGCATATCCATCTGCGCGCCGATGACACCGGTGGAGGCGGGCAGCAGTTCATCCGCACGGACGTTTTCCCCCTCCCTGCGGAGCGCTTCACTGACCATGTCGAGGGTGCGGAGGCAGTTTTCCCTGCCCTGTTCGCCGGTACAGGCATTGGCCTGCCCGGAATTGAAGATCACGCCTCGGACGCCTCTGTCTCCAGCGTTTCGGATGTTTTCCTGCGAGATGAGCACGGGAGCGGCTCTGAAAAGATTGGTGGTAAACACACCTGCAACCGTGGCGGGTGCGTCGCTGTAGACGAGGGAAAGGTCGTTGCGGTCGAGATGCTTGCCCCGGAAGTCGGCGTTGGCTGCAGCGAGGCGGAAGCCCTGAGGTATCTGGATCATGGAAATGTCTCCGTTCCTTTGTAATGTTTTCCAATTTGCCACAGTTGAGAAACGGGTGCAAGCCGCGCCGAAGGGCCGGAACATGATTACCCTCGGAAAAGACAGCGGAAAATGTCGTCTTGCACGTACTTTCCCGCCGTGGTAATCTCCGCTCGTTCAGGTTTTTCCATACCCTAAACCGCGGCCCTGCGCCACTTTGTCACTATGTCGGAAAATTCAATAAAAAAAGGCAGCTCCATGTTTCGCGATTACGGCGAAGCTCTGCTGACGGCGGTAATACTGGCTCTTGTCATCAGGACGTTCTTCCTTCAGGCCTACACCATTCCTTCCGGTTCCATGCTCCAGACCGTGCAGATAGGCGACTACGTGCTGGTCAATAAATTCGTGTACGGCGTGAAGATTCCCTTCACTGACAAGTATCTCTTCCGCGGTGCGGATCCTGAAATCGGGGACATCATCGTATTCAAGTATCCCCGCGATCCAGGAACCGACTACATCAAGAGAGTGGTGGGGCTGCCCGGCGATGTGATAGAGATGCGCAACAAGCAGTTCTATCGCAACGGAGAGCCGGTGAAGGAGGATTACATCCAACAGCTGTATCCCGATGTCATCGGCAGACTGGACAACATCGGACCCGTGACCGTGCCCGAGGACTCCTACTTCGTCATGGGAGACAACCGCGACAATTCCGAGGATTCCCGCGCCTGGGGTTGCGTGCCGCGTTCCTACATACACGGCAAGGCATGGCGCATCTACTGGTCGTGGGACAGCGACACCCATACGCCGCGACTCAGCCGTCTCGGCAAGCTTGTCGAATAGTTCCGTCCTCTACCCCCGCATGCGACCTCTCCCGGGGCGATCGTTCCCGGGAGGGGAATCGTTTTTTCTGAATACAGGAAGGATGTTTCATTGCAGCGCATTCCAGAACCTTTGAAAAATCTCGTGGATCAGCTTTCCCGTCTGCCCGGACTTGGACCGAAGTCCGCCATGCGTGCCGCCATGACGTTGCTCAAGTGGCCCGAGGCGGAGGTGCGCAGACTGGGAAAAGGCGTGTACGAGCTGCGCGATACCCTGCATCTGTGCAGCCGCTGCGGCGGCCTTTCGGATTCCGATCCCTGTCCCATCTGTTCCGATCCCGGGCGTGATGAGACGCAGCTGTGCCTTGTGGCCGAGTGGGACAGCATGCTTACGTTGGAAGAAGGCAACTTCTACAAAGGGTATTATATGATTCTCGGCGGTCTTTTGGCTCCTCTGGACCACAGCCCTGCGGAAACGCTGGAAATGGGTCGTCTGCGTTCCCGTCTTGCCGAGGGCAGGGTGAAGGAACTGATTCTTGCCCTCGGCGCCACGGCCGAGGCGGAAGCCACGGCCACGTTCGTGAAGGACCAGGTGAACGCGCATTTTCCTGATGTGCGCGTCACTCGTCTTGCACAGGGCATTCCGCTCGGCGCCGAGGTCAAGTACATGGACAGGGAAACGCTGCGCGAATCGCTGCGCTATCGTCAGGCCCTGTAGTTTTCATGCCCGTTCCGAGAAGAACGGATAATTCATTGCACAGTATTTCACGGAGACAGCATGGCCTTTTATTTTGCGCCCCGCGAAGCGAGAACGACACTGACATGTCCCGACTGCGGTGCTCCTCTGGATATCCGCCGCACCTGTCACGAAGCGTATATGCAGTGTTCCTCCTGCCGCCGCACCTTCAAGCTGACGCAGTTCATCAGTCGGATGGACGATGTGATGGAGGAATTTCTCGAACGTCTGTACGCCGACCGGGTATAGTTTTTCAGCAGACGGTCCCGGACCGCTGTGCGTGGGAGCAGTCCGCCCGGCCGGGCCGGGAAAACGTTTTTTCCCTGCTGCGGGCAGTGCAGTCTGTGCCGGTTCAGGACCGGCTGTGCCGGAAGCATGCTTTTTTCTGGAAAACACGCCGATCATGGAGCCATCATGAGCTTTCGTCGACTTTCCTTTGCAGCGTGGCAGCCGCTGATAGACATCGCTGTCTTCATTCTGGCCAATACGGCGCTTTTTTTTGCAGCCAGACTGGCCCTTCTGTACTTCCTTCTGCCTGACATTGCCGAAAAAGAGCATATTCCTCATGCTCTTTACATCGGATTGAAGTTTGATGCGCGCATGGCCGTGTTCATGACGCTCCCTCTTGCATTCTGTCTGCTGTGGCCGAGGCTTGAAAGGCTCGTCTCCCGAAAAGGTCCCTCCGTTGTCCGCAGCGTGCTCTGTCTTGTCACGGGCATCATGGCGGCCGGAGCCATGCTGGTTCATATTTTCGACTTCGGTTTCTTTTTCTATCTGCACCAGCATATCGACATGGGGGCAAAGGTCTTTCTTGAAGACCCCTCCGAATCCGTGCGCATGGTGTGGCAGAGCTATCCCGTGATCCTCATCACGCTGGCCTTTGCCGCGGCGACAGCTCTCTATGTATGGCTTTTCTCCCGTTTTCTGCGCAGACATGTTCCCTGTCCGATCCGTCCGAAGACCGGTGGTGAGGGATGCAGCCGCAAGTGGAGGGCGCTTGTCACGGTGTCTTCGCTTGTCATGCTCTTCATCGTCGGCTACGGACAGATAAGTTCCAACTTCTTTCCCCTGCGCTGGAGCAACGCCTACTTCAGCGCCGACAAGAACATTGCGCTTCTGGCCGTGAATCCCATTCAGAATCTTTACGACACCCGCAATTACGGCAAGGCCATTCCGCCGAATGAGGAGGCGACGCGTGAGGCATGGCCCCGCATGGCCGCCTATCTTCGTATTCCCGAAGGGCAGCAGCCTCTCAATTATGTACGGCATTTTCCCGGCAAAGATATGGAGAAGCGGCCCAATATCGTGATCATCATCATGGAGTCCCTGTGCTGGGAGCGCACATCGCTTGCGCCTGCCATGCCGGAATTGCTGGGCAAGGACATTGATCCCACGCCCTTCCTCAGGGAGCTTGCATCCAAGAGCCTCTATTATCCCAATTTCTACGCCCCCACCCGCACCACGGCCAGAGCCGTGTTCACGACCATAAGCGGCGTACCGGACGTCAATCATTCAGGAGGAACCACTTCGCGCAATCCCAAACTGGTGGATCAGTCCTCCGTGCTTGACGAGTTTGCGGGATATGAAAAATACTACATGATCGGCGGCAATGCCAACTGGGCCAACATCCGAGGAATGCTCCAACATAATGTCAGTGATTTGCACCTGTTGGAGGAATCGGCATGGGAGGCTCCCAACACCGACGTGTGGGGGGTGTCCGACATCGCCATGTTCCGGGAAGCCGTGGATGTGCTTTCAAAAAGTCCCAAGCCATTCATTTCCGTGATTCAGTCCGCCTCCTTTCATCGTCCGTACACCATTCCGGATGACAATGAAGGCTATGTCTCTCCGCCCGATCCTTCCGCCGAGGCTCTTGCCTGGTATGGTTACGAGAGTGCGGAGGAATACAGATCCCTGCATCTTTCCGATCATGCCCTGCGCCGTTTCTTCGATAAGGCATCGAAGCAGCCGTGGTTCAATGATACGGTGTTCGTCATCTTCGGCGACCACGGTCTGAACTACAACTCCACCAACATTACGCCGGCCGTGCGTGCCTGCAATCTTCAGGCATGGCACATTCCTCTGCTCATCTATGCGCCTGGCGGTCAGGTCGCCCCCGGCGTCAATCCGGCGTTTCACATCCAGCCGGATGTCCTGCCGACCATGGCCTCGCTTGCCGGTATGGATTACTACACCAACACGTTGGGCAGAAATATGCTCGATCCCGCCAACGATGCCGATGCCGTGGCTTTCATCAGCGATAACGACAGTACCCGTTATCTTCTTGAGGACGGGTATGTATACGCGATACGTGCCGGCAGTGAGGCTCTCTATCGTCTGGATGAACGTACATCGGACAACAATGCCCGCGATCTGAGAGAAGAAGATCCGGAAAGAGCGGCAGAGATGCGTCAGAAGCTCATGGATTTTTATTATACTTCTCAGTACCTGCTGCATAACAACGGCAAGGAACATATTCTGGCCGCCCGTCGTGCCGCGGCGTCCGGAACGGAACAGTAGTGCCATGAAGACGGTAACCATTCATACCGACGGTTCCTGCCTGGGCAATCCCGGTCCCGGTGGCTGGGCCGCGCTGCTGACTTTTGACGGTCCGCAGGGCCGGGTCAGACGGGAGATGTACGGAGGCTTTTCGCGCACCACCAACAATCGCATGGAAATTCTGGCCGTGCTGGAAGCTCTCGGAGCGCTTAAAGAGCCTTGCGTGGTCGAGCTTTACACCGACTCGCAGTATGTGGCCAAAGCGATCAGGGACCGCTGGCTTGCCGGGTGGCTGCGCAACAACTGGCTGACCGCGGCAAAGAAGCCGGTGAAGAATCAGGATCTGTGGAAAAGAATGCCGGAGCTGCTTTCCCGTCATGAGGTTCATTTTCACTGGCTCAAGGGACATGCCGGACATGCGGAAAACGAACGTTGTGACGAGCTTGCCAGAGGAGCGGCATCCGGACGGGATCTCCCGGAGGATTCCGGATTTACCGAATGAGCCTTCTCCCGTCCGGGAAACACGCTCGCGGAAGAAGGAAAAAGGTCTCTGAGTGTTCTGGAACCTGTCGGAAGAGCTGAGAAACAGGGCAGGGGTGCAGACCCGGCTTGTCCTGAATGCCGTACTATGTTATACTGAACATCATGACCAGACGTGAATGGAAAATACGCGCGACGGCCCGTCTTGCTGGAACAGAGGCTCCGGCGGCAGTGGCCGCGCTGTTGCTTTGCCATGTGCTCGGCATAGACAAGGTGGCGCTTGTGGCCCATTCCGAAGAGCAGGTGTCTTCTCGGGCGGAAGAGAAGCTGGAGACTCTTTTGCGTCGTCGGCTCTCCGGGGAACCCGTGGCCTACATCCTCGGCCGACGCGAATTCTATGGTCGTGACTTTCTGGTGAACGTCCATACGTTGATTCCTCGTCCGGAAACGGAACATCTTGTGGAGACGGCTCTTGATTTTTTTCAGGGCAGGGAAGAGATCCGCTTTCTTGATCTCGGTACGGGAAGCGGCTGCATTGCCGTGACGCTTGCGGCCGAGCGACCTCAGTGGAAAGGCGTGGCCGTGGATATTTCCGAAGGCGCTCTCCACATGGCACGGCTTAACGCCGAGAGGTGCGGAACGGCGTGTTCCGTGGAGTTCCTGCAGGCGGATTTTACGCATCCGTTGCCTTTTTCTCCACGCAGTTTCGATCTTGTCATAAGCAATCCCCCGTATATCAGCGAAGAAGAATACGCCGGACTTGATCCCGGTGTCAGGAATTTTGAACCGCGTTCCGCACTGGTGCCAGGACCTGAGGGACTGGAACATCCCCGTGCGGTGGAAGCGGCGGCCCGCGCCCTGCTGAAGAAAGGCGGCCTTCTGCTCATGGAGCATGGGTACCTTCAGGGCGAAGCGTGTCGGGCGTTGTGCCCGGACGCATACTGGATGGATATGCGCACTGGTCGCGATCTCGCCGGAAAGGATCGATTTCTTTTCGCGGTGAGGCGATAAGGCGTGTAAGCCCCCGGCCCGTCCGGGGAGGCCGCGGCGGAGTATGCCGCCGGGCATTCAGGAGTTTGTCATGCCCCAGACCACTCTTGGCGGAGCTGTCAGCTGCAGGGGCGTTTCCCTGCATTCCGGCCATGAAGTCAGTATGGAATTCCGGCCGGCGCCGGAACATTCGGGTATTGTTTTCCATATTCACTCCGAGGACGGCGTACATCTGCTCTCACCCCGTCCCGACGCGGTAAGCACAACGGAACTCGCTACGACGATCAGCGACGGAAAGGCCAGCGTTTCCACGATAGAGCATGTTCTTGCCGCACTGAACGGTCTTGCCGTGGATAACGTGGAGGTGCATATTTTCGGGGGCGAGACTCCCATTCTTGACGGTTCGGCCAGGCCCGTGGTGGAGGCTCTGCGCAGCGTCGGCTTCCGTACCCAGAACGCTCCCCGCCGCATGGCCAGAGTCGTGCGCGGGTACGCTTTGGAAACGGACGGACGGTCCATTTCGGTGGAGCCTTTCGACGGATTCCGCGTGGACTACACCATACGCTTCCCTCATCCTGTGATAGGAGAGCAGCATTTCGTGCTGGACATCACCCCTGAGAGCTTTGAAAGGGAAATCGCTCCCGCCAGGACGTTCGGTTTCCTGAAGGAAGTGGAGTACCTGCACAGTCGGGGACTGGCCAGAGGAGGTTCTCTGGAGAACGTGATCGTCATCGGGGACGAAGGAGTTCTGAACAAGGAAGGACTGCGTTTTCCCGATGAGTTCGTGCGTCACAAGATGCTGGACTTCATAGGGGATATGGCCATGCTGGGATATCCGATTCTGGGGGCTTTTACAGTCTCCTGTTCCGGACACGGGCACAACAATGCCTTTCTTCGGAATCTAGTGCATGGAGAGGGTCTTCTGGAATACGTGGAACGTTGATTCAACGCCTTTGAAGGGTGCCCCGATCCCCGGTCGGATGAAGCCGTGAGCGGGCAGCAGTTACGGAATGTTTCTGTGCTGATGGAGTATTTTCCGTCAGTCTGAATGACGTTCGGACTCAAAGATATGAAAAAAGGGTCGACAGATTGCTCTGTCGACCCTTTGCCGTTCCGGATTCCTTCAGCGGGAGAGTCTCCGGAACCGGAGTATCAGCGGATTACGCAATGGCGATGGTCTTCTTTTGGGGTTCCTTCTTTTCCGGCGCCTTCGGGAAGGAGAGTTTCAGAATGCCGTCTTCGAACGTGGCGGACACATCTTTGGGTTCCAGGGCCTCGCCGACGTAGAAGCTGCGGCTGCACTCTCCGGTGTAACGTTCGCGGCGCAGATACTGACCCTTCTTGTTTTCCTCCTCCTCCTTGTCCAGTCCCTTGGCGGCGCTGATGGTAAGATAACCGCCGTCCAGTTCGATTTTCACTTCATCCTTCTTGAAACCGGGCAGATCAATATCGAGTTCGTAGGCGTTTTCCGTTTCCCGTACATCAGTCTTCATAAGGTTTCTGGCGTTCTTACCGAACAGAGGATCATGTCTGTTGAAAGCAGGCATAAAGGGTTCGCCGAAAAATTCATCAAAAAGTCTTTCACCAAAGATACTAGGCAGCATAATAAAAACCTCCAGCCAAAAGTAGAATCAATGCATCATCTCGGAAAAGGCGTTCCGATAATTTTTATTTCTGGATGAAGATACATTCTTCATCCTTCAGAAAGATGATTGATTCAGTTTCTCATGAACTCTTTTCTTGGGAAAGCGTCCCTGAAAAACATACCCTTAGAATAGGAACGATTTGCAGACTGTCAACGCCGCAGAGAAAAATTTTTTTGTTTTTCGGAAAAGTTTTTTCTGCACAGGAAGCGTTTCTCCCCGGAAAAGTGCCTGCTGACGGGGCTTTTCGCGCATTGACCGGAGAAATACGTACCGCAAAAAAACATGCTCGTACCGGCTCCGGACGTGTTTCCGACATTGACGCCGGCAACCATTCTTTCTGCAGAGACTCCGCTCGGAGGATGAAGAAGCACTTCTGGTGTCCTTTTGTTTTCCACACGTGCGGGCACTCATCGGCATGGCTGTTCCATCACGGGGATATCATGGAAGGAACGGCTTTTTTTCTCCATAGTCGGAAGAAGAAGTCCGATGAACGTTCGGCGTCCTTTTCATTCGACAAGGGGGAAGTTCATGACATATTTCAGAAGGGTCTTCCGTATTCGTTTCATGTCTGGAGCGTGCCCCGCCGCAGCAGGGCTGTTGTCGCTTTTTCTGGTGCTTTTCGTGCCGGCGACGGATGCTTCGCGTGCAGCCGCCTCTGACTTGACAGGAAATGGAAGCGTTTCGGTGTCGCCTGGAGATTCCTATGGTTATGTATATGGCCAGCGCTCTCAGGGCGGCAATGCCGTAGCCAGCGGAAGCGTGGTAAGAGTGACCGGCGGCGTCGTTTCCATGGATCTGTACGGAGGTTCCGCTTTGAGTCGTAACGGCGGAGCCGAGGCCATGAGCAACAGCGTCCTTGTCAGCGGAGGCCTGGCTGGATTCAACGACAATATTTACGGGGGCTATGCCAGAAGTTACGTCTCAAGTGTCGTGGCCGGCGGTAACGAGGTGACTTTGGAGGGCGCGCTGAAGTTCGGTCAGTGGGTTCAGGTTTTCGGCGGATACGCAAAGATGTCGGGCGGATCTGGAACTGTCGAGGCTTTGAACAACAGTGCGAATATCGGCGGTAGTGCGACGCTGGACCTTGTGATCGGCGGCGGGGCGTATGGGGAAAGTTCTGCAGGAGCCTCGGCGCATGCGTCGGACAATTCGGTCAATCTCGGAAGCGGCGCCGTCGGTCTGATCTATGGCGGTTATGCCGTGGCGCAGGGCGACGCTTCTGCACAGGGAAACACCGTCGCGATCAGCGGAGGGATGTTCGGGGATGTCGTCGGCGGTGAAGTGCACAGTCATACAGGAACCGCGGCGGCTGAAGACAATGTCGTGACGATCACCGGAGGAAGTGGAACGGGGAATCTTGTCGGAGCTTCGGTGCAGGGGGATGCGGGAACGGCTTCGGCCGTCAACAACAGGGTAGCTGTTTTCCGGGCGACGGTGGCGGGCAGCGTCAGCGGAGCGTTTGCTCCGGAGAGTTCCGTCGCTGCGAGAGTGAGCCGCAATACCGTGATCGTCGGAACCGGAGCGTCGGTATCCGGTAATGTTGCGGGCGGTGCCGTCACGGGAACCGTTGAGGGGAGTGCTGCGGACGAAAATATCGTGGCCGTGGTCGGCGGAGGTCTGGTGGATGGAAACGTGGTCGGCGGACTTGTGGAAGCCGGAAACGGCTCGGCAAGCGGTAATACGGTTCTGATCCGCAATGCCGCGGTCCTGGGTGATGTGCATGGTGGCGAGGCCGGAGCCGGGAGCGCAGCCGGGGCCAATAATGTCATCATAGGAACGGGGACCGTCCTGTCCTCTTCGACATCGCTGTTCGGCGGCGTTGTCGGCGCTTCTCCCGTATCGGCGGAGGGAAGCGGAAATACGCTGTTCGTAGACAGCTGGCAGGGCAGCGTGGCCCGTGTCGCCGGTTTTGAGAATCTTCATTTTGTCCTGCCTGCTCCGGGTGCGCCGGTGGATGTTCCCATGCTCACCGTGACGGCGGCGGAAAACGGGGACTTCGCCGGTACGGTGGTGACGGCGCAGCTGCCCGACATCATTACGGGCGGACGCGCGTATCTCGGCGATACATTTACTCTTCTCAGCGATGAGAGCGGAGCCGTGGGACAGGCTTCCGCCGGTCGTCTCGTCAGTCTGCTGCAGGGATATGCCGCCTACTATGATGGTGTTCTGACAAATACGGGAACGGACGTGCAGCTTCAACTGACGAGTGTGCGCATGAATCCCCGCATTGCTGCGCTCACGGAGGCGCGAGCCGCAAGTGCCGGACTGCTCAATCAGGGCGGCGATCTGACGGCGGATGCCGGGTTTCGTCGTGCTCTTGCCGACGCGGAGAACAGAGCGGGAACTTTGACTCCGTTTGCCGTTACCTATGGAGGCTTTTCCCGGTATCATACGGGATCCCATGCCGATGCCGAGGGATTTTCCGGCATGACGGGACTTGCCGAGAGTCTTTCCTTCGGCGACATGAGTATGCTTCTCGGGGGATTTTTTGAGTTCGGCAGGGCGCACCTGAGCACTTTTAACGGCTTTGATGTCGGGAATGTCCGCGGCAGGGGGAACAGTCAGTACACGGGGGCAGGTCTGATGGTACGCCTGCAGTCGGATGATGGTCCGCTGTCCGGATGGTATGCGGAAGGCGCGGGACGGGCGGGCTGCATCGACACGCACTGGCACAGCGGGGATCTCAGGGACAACATGGATCGCCCGGCCGAATATGATCTGTCTCAGCCGTATTACGGCTTCCAGTTGGGACTTGGCCATGAACTTGTCCTTGGCGGGGGAGTAACCGCCGATGTCTACGGTCGTTTTTTCTGGACACGGCAGAGTGCGGAAGAAGAGTTCATGAACGGGGAGCGTGTGAACTTTGATGCGGTCACATCGCGACGTCTGCGCATGGGCGTTCGCTTTGACTGGGAGATGTTTGAAGGCGTGACGCCGTACGTCGGAGCGGCATGGGAACGTGAATACGGCGGTACTGCCCGGGCCGTGGCTATGGACTTCTCCGTCCCCGATGCTTCGCTCAGGGGCAGTAGCGGCATCTATGAGCTGGGGGTGAACATGGAACCTGCCTCCCTGCCGCTGTCGCTTGATCTGGCATTTGCCGGCAGTTCGGGCGAACGCGAGGGGTTGGGAGGCAGAATGAGCTTCATGTACCGGTTCTGAGCCGTTGCCTTGAAGAAATTGGTCTTGATGTCCGAGAGAAATCGCCGACGGAAAGGAATCGCAGGGTAAAATTTTTTGAAAAAGAGGTGAGAAAAGGCTTTACAAAATTTCGGCTCTTGGGTACAAGTCATTTGCTGTTTGCGGGAACGCCAAAAGAAGAAAAATTCTTCTTGCCAAAAAGAGTGTTTCGGCGTAAGTTCCCATACCTGCTGCTGGCGTAGCTCAACTGGCAGAGCAGCTGATTTGTAATCAGCAGGTTGCGGGTTCGATTCCCATCGCCAGCTCCATATTTTTTGGAGTGACGCTGAGGAAGAACTCCAAATTTCCCGGATCGTTGATCCGGGTGGCCGGTGAAGGTCACGCTCCTTCTTCCGGTTGCGGCAAGAACGCGTAAGCGTTTTTGTATAGCGTGGTGGGGTTCCCGAGTGGCCAAAGGGAACAGACTGTAAATCTGTCGTCGTAAGACTTCGGTGGTTCGAATCCACCCCCCACCACCAGCTTTACGCTGGTATAGCTGTAGGAGGCAGTGCGCGCTGTCAGGGGACTACGGCACACGGGCGGGAATAGCTCAACGGCTAGAGCATCAGCCTTCCAAGCTGAGGGTTGCGAGTTCGAATCTCGTTTCCCGCTCCACCTGCCATTTTTCCTGTTGCTCCCCCTTTTTCATCTGGCGCGTCATGAGTCCGTGTTTTAGGGCTGCTTCTTCATTTAAAAGAAGCAGGACGGCGTCCGCTGCTCAAACAGGGCACCACAACTGCAAGTAACCATTTAGGGAGACCATCATGGGCAAGGAAAAATTTGATCGCTCTAAGCCGCATGTCAACATTGGTACCATCGGTCACATCGACCATGGTAAGACCACTCTGACTGCCGCCATCACCAAGATTGCCGGCCTCAAGGGCCAGGGCAAGTTCATCGCTTACGATGACATCGACAAGGCCCCCGAAGAAAAGGAACGCGGCATCACCATTTCTACCGCTCACGTTGAGTACGAGACCGATAAGCGTCACTACGCTCACGTCGACTGCCCCGGCCACGCCGACTACATCAAGAACATGATCACCGGTGCTGCTCAGATGGACGGCGCCATCATCGTGGTTGCCGCCACCGACGGTCCCATGCCCCAGACTCGTGAGCACATTCTGCTCGCCCGTCAGGTCGGTGTGCCCTACATCATCGTGTTCATGAACAAGTGCGACCAGGTCGACGATCCCGAACTGCTGGATCTCGTCGAAATGGAAATGCGCGAACTTCTGACCGCCAACGGTTTCCCGGGCGATGATGTTCCTGTCATCCGCGGTTCCGCTCTGAATGCTCTGAACTGCGACGACTGGCAGGCTCCTGAAGCCAAGTGCATTCTTGAGCTGCTTGACGCTTGCGACAACTACATTCCCGATCCTGTCCGCGAAACCGATAAGCCCTTCCTCATGCCCATCGAAGACGTGTTCTCCATCTCCGGTCGTGGTACCGTGGTGACCGGTCGTGTGGAACGCGGCATCGTGAAGGTCGGTGACACCGTGGAGATCGTGGGTATCCGTCCCACCCAGACCACCACTGTGACCGGTGTTGAAATGTTCCGCAAGCTGCTCGATCAGGGTCAGGCCGGTGACAACATCGGTGCCCTGCTTCGCGGCATCAAGCGTGAAGACGTGGAACGCGGTCAGGTTCTTGCCGCTCCCAAGTCCATCACCCCTCACACCAAGTTCAAGTCCGAAGTGTACGTTCTGAGCAAGGATGAAGGCGGCCGTCATACGCCTTTCTTCTCCGGCTATCGTCCTCAGTTCTATTTCCGCACCACCGACATCACCGGCGTGATCAAGCTGGCTGAAGGCGTGGAAATGGTTATGCCCGGCGACAACGCTACTTTCAATGTTGAACTCATCCATCCCATTGCCATGGCTCCCGGTGAACGCTTCGCTATCCGCGAAGGCGGTCATACCGTCGGCTCCGGCGTGGTGACCGAAATCGTGGAGTAATACCATGCGCGTGAATATCCTGCTCGCTTGTACTGAATGCAAGCGCCGCAACTACGCCACGGTTAAGAACAAGAAGAACACTACCGGTCGTCTTGAAGTCATGAAGTATTGTCCCTGGGACAAGAAACATACGACTCATCGCGAAGCGAAGTAGTGCTTCATAGCGCAGGCCAGTAGCTCCAACGGCAG
>CALUTB010000004.1 GCA_944323575.1 uncultured Mailhella sp.
TGGGGGCATTCCTGCAGGGCCGGGGTCTTCTTTCTCTTCACCACCTTCTTCCGTTCGATACGGATAAGCTGCTGAATCGTAGGCATGTGTTCCTCCAAAATGAAAACACAAAGTTAGGCCAAAGAACGATATCAAATATCTTTGAATAATTAATTTGTCAAGAAAAATTTCCGGAATCTTCCGGTCTTGGAACGGCACGGCTTTGGCGTGTACGTGGAAGGAAGAGGGACCGTGATACGACGTCGGAAAGAATACGGGAGGAAGATGCGGGGAAAAATTGTACGTCCGGAGTAGACAGCCCGTTCTTCGAATCGGCCGGAAACCGTCGGACGGAGGCTCGATCCGAAAGATCGTTGACACGAGGCAGTCTCGCGTTTACCCCGGAAGAAAACAATGTTTTCAGGAGGCCGCATGGATATTTCTTCCTCGTTTCACGATCCGGCGCTCTGCCGTGCTCTCCTTGACAGACTGACCCTCGAAATTGAGGAGCTGGGCAGACCGGTGCGCTTCATGGAGGTATGCGGCACGCATACGGTATCGATTTTCCGTAGCGGCCTCCGTTCTCTTCTGCCGGAAGGGCTGGAACATCTTTCCGGCCCCGGGTGCCCTGTCTGCGTTACACATGACTCCGAAGTCGACGTCTTTATCCGTGCGGCAGAGAAGCCGGATGTCATTGTGACCACATTCGGAGACCTTCTGCGCGTGCCGGGTCCGGATGGGCGCTCTCTCAAGCATGCCATGGCCGAGGGAGCCCGTGTGCAGGTGGTCTATTCGCCTCTGGACGCCGTAAAAATAGCGGCGGAACATCCCAACGACACGGTCGTTTTTCCTTCCGTGGGCTTTGAGACCACGGCGCCCGTCTTTGCCGGGGCACTCATGACTGCGCGGAAGATGGGGCTTTCCAATTTCTGCATCATTCCATGCAACAAACTTGTGCCTCCTGCCATGCGGGCGCTTCTGTCCGGAGAGGGGGGGACGGCCGGCAAAGTTGATGCCTTTCTTTTGCCCGGTCATGTGGCGGTGGTGCTCGGACTGGCTCCCTTTGCCTTTCTGGCCGAAGAATTCGGACGTCCGGCCGTGGTGGGCGGCTTTGAACCGGCGGATATTCTTTCCGCCCTGTGCCTCATGATCGAGATGTTGCGACGGGGAAAGCCGGAAGTGCGCAACACCTATACGCGGGCTGTGAGCAGGGAGGGCAGCCCTCAGGCCCGTCGCATCATGGACATGGTGTTCCGCGTGACAGATGCCCGCTGGCGTGGACTTGGGAACATTCCGGACAGCGGTCTTGCTCTGCGCGAGGAGTGGAAGCAGTACGATGCTCTGGAACGGCTTGGTCTTGCTCTCGGAGAGTCAGGGCATATTCCCGGCTGCCGCTGCGGAGATATTCTGCGGGGGGCGCTCACGCCGGACAAGTGTCCTCTTTTCGGAAGAACCTGCACACCTCAGAATCCTACGGGACCGTGCATGGTTTCGACGGAAGGTAGCTGTGCGGCATGGTACCGTTATCGGGGAGTATAGCGGAGGAGTTTGAAACGCTTTTTGCGGCAGATATGCTGAGAGGAGATCTCTCCTCTTGACAGGAGACTTTGTTTTTGAGTATGAATGAGGCCATGAATACGAACGCTTCCAGAACTCTTTCCTGCATGTGGTGGTGGCCCTGCTAAAGAGGCCGGGTTCTGGAGTATTATTTACAAGAGCAGCACATGAACCGCGGTCGGAGTGACGACCGCGGTTTTTTATACCCGGAAACGGAAAAGGTCGTGCTCCACCCAGAAAGGAGTCAGACATGAGTGTTTCCGAATCCAGCAAGATCTGCGCCCAGGCCTTTGAAACCGGTTTTTTCGGTCCCTATGGCGGTCAGTTTGTTCCCGAATCTCTCAAAAAGGTTCTGGACGAGGTCAACGATGCTTTTGTCACCTATCGGAATGATCCGGAATTCAAGGCGGAATTGGCCGGGCTTTTCACCCATTACTGCGGACGTCCTTCTCCTATTTTCCACTGTCGCAATCTGAGCAGGGAGCTTGGCGGCGCGCAGATCTATCTCAAGCGTGAGGATCTGAATCATCTTGGTGCACACAAAATAAACAATACGCTCGGTCAGGTACTTCTGGCCAAACGCATGGGCAAGACACGTCTTGTGGCGGAAACCGGAGCCGGACAGCACGGCGTGGCCACGGCGGCTACGGCGGCGCTTTTCGGGATGAAGTGCGTCGTGTATATGGGTGAGGAGGATATGCATCGTCAGGCCCTCAACGTGTTCCGTATGCGCATGATGGGGGCGGAAGTACGTGCAGCCATGAGCGGTCAGCGTACGCTCAAAGAGGCCGTTGATGAGGCTTTGAACTGCTTTGTCAATGATCCCAATATGTTTTATGTGCTCGGCTCTGCCGTTGGACCGCATCCCTATCCTGTGATGGTTCGGCATTTTCAGTCCATCATCGGTCGTGAGGCACGAAATCAGAGCATCGAAGAGATCGGCCGCCTGCCAGACTATGCCATTGCCTGCGTGGGCGGAGGCTCCAATTCCATCGGCATGTTTGCGGGATTTCTTGATGATGAGGTGAAGCTTGTCGGCGTGGAGCCTGGAGGCAAGGGACCCGGATACGGGGAGCACGCCGCCAGCCTCTGCAAGGGAAGACCCGGCATTCTTCACGGTTTCAACGGGTATGTGCTTCAGGATGAAAGGGGAAATGTGGCCCCCGTATATTCCATTTCGGCCGGTCTCGATTATCCGGGCGTGGGGCCTGAACACTGTCAGCTCAAGGATTCCGGTCGGGCCGAATATGTGACTGTCACTGATGCTGAGGCCGTAGATGCTTTCCTTACGCTGTCCAGAAAGGAAGGCATCATTCCCGCTCTGGAATCTTCCCATGCGCTTGCCTATGCGATGCGCATCGCGCCGACCTTGGATAAGGACAAGATTCTCATGGTTTGTCTTTCCGGTCGGGGAGACAAGGACGTGGCGCAGATTTCCGAGCTTCTGAAGAACAGAGCGTAGACGCGGCGCGGAGTGATTCACGTCCGGTTTTCTGTCCATGATGGAGGGAAAACCGGGCGTTTCCCTTTGTCGGCTTTTGTGTTACTTTTGTGCCCTGCAACGGCCGGAACGCTTGAAGTTCCCGAAAGCGGCGGAAGCTGTCCTTCCGGACCGGCCTCTGATTTCTTGCAAAGGGCATCATGAAGATTCTCCTCGACAGCGGAAGCGGCGGCAGGGCCTCGCAGAGGCTCATCTCAGATGTATTTCTTCGGCATTTCGACAACTCCATACTGCGTCGCATGGATGATGCCGCGATCTTTTCTCTGCAGGGATCCGTGGCCATGAGCACCGACGGGTACACCGTGACGCCTCTCTTCTTTCCGGGGGGCAGCATAGGAACTCTTGCCGTGCACGGTACGGTGAACGACGTGTCCATGATGGGGGCACGTCCACGTTATCTTTCCTGCGGATTCATTATCGAGGAAGGACTTGAATTTGAGATCCTCGAACAAGTCGTGGCCGACATGGCTTCGGCTGCGAACAAGGCCGGCGTCGACATCGTGACGGGCGATACCAAGGTCGTTCCCAGAGGAGCGTGCGACAAGATGTTCATCACTACGGCGGGAGTGGGAGAAGTGCTGACTGATCCTGCGCCTTCCGGCCATGCTGCACGTCCCGGCGACGCCGTCATCGTGAGCGGGGCCATGGGGGATCACGGACTTACGGTTATGGCCGGACGGGATGGCCTGTCCTTTGCTGCGGATGTGGCGAGCGACAGCGCTCCGCTGAACTGCATGGTCGAGCGTCTGCTGCTCGAGGTAGGAGACATTCACGTATTACGGGATCCTACCCGTGGAGGTCTTGCTACCACTCTTAATGAGATAGTCGAGCAGTCAGGGGTGGGATGCAGGATCGAGGAAGCTGCCGTGCCTGTGCATGACAGCGTCCGGGCGGGTTGTGACGTTCTCGGTCTGGACCCCCTGTATCTTGCCAACGAAGGCAAGCTCATCTGCATTCTGCCCCGCGAAAAGGCGCAGGCTGCACTTGAGGTCATGCAATCGTGTGAGTTCGGTGCCGAAGCTGCCATTATCGGCGAGATTCTGGACACGGGGAAGTCCCGGGTGGAACTTCGCACCCTTATGG
This sequence comes from uncultured Mailhella sp., assembly GCA_944323575.1. Classification (GTDB taxonomy): domain Bacteria; phylum Desulfobacterota; class Desulfovibrionia; order Desulfovibrionales; family Desulfovibrionaceae; genus Mailhella. Next base: position 4,121 of record CALUTB010000004.1, read on the forward strand.
GCGGCACAAGGCTGCTTTCCATGCTTGAAGGGGCGCAGCTGCCCCGCATATGTTGAGGTTTTCATGCGTATTGCCGTATGGAACACCGCATTTCTGGGCGATTCCGTGCTTACTCTGCCTCTCATACGCACCATCAGGGCTGCGTGGCCGGAGGCGGAGCTGGATTTCTATGTACGGGGGGGGCTTGCCTCGCTGTATGAGGCGCAGCCGGAAATTTCGCAAGTGTATGTCTGCGATAAGCGCGGCAGAGAGAAAGGTCTCGTCGCCATGCTGCGACAGGGACGGATGATTGCTCAGCGCAGATATGATGTCTGGGTAGATGCACATCTGAGTCTGCGCAGTTCCTGCATGGCATGGGCCAGCAGGGCGGATATACGTGTGGGGTATACCGAGGCCGCACTCTCCAGGTTTGTGTTTACGCGCCGTGTCAGCCGGCATTTCCGGGACTTTCAGGAAATAGAACGTCTTCTTCTCCTGGCCGAAGCTCTGGACATTCCTCGTTCCGTGCTGCATGACGAATCCCTGCACTGGCCGAAGCTTGTGCTCCCGTCCCAAGCCGTAGAACAGGCGGAAAAAGAGCTTTCGGTACTGCCGGCAGGTCCGACCATAGGACTTCATCCCGGTTCGGTATGGCCCACCAAACGTTGGACTCCGGAAGGATTTGCCTTTATTCTGCGCCGAGCGCTTGAGAACGGGGTGAATGCAGTACTTCTGGCCGGTCCAGGCGAAGAACATACGGCTGCAGAAGTACGCTCTCTTGCGGGAGTTTCGGAAAACGAGCCGCGTTTTCTGGATCTTTCAGGAAAGACATCCCTGCTTTCCCTGGCCGCCGTTTTGGGCAGACTGGACGACTATATTACCAATGACTCCGGTCCCATGCATCTTGCTTGGGCGCAGCATACTCCGGTGACGGCCCTGTTCGGTCCTACGGTGCGTGAACTCGGTTTTGCGCCGCGGGGGGAGCAGAGCAGCGTGATGGAGGTTGACGAGCCGTGCCGCCCCTGCGGACTGCATGGACATACGATCTGCCCCAAGGGACATTTCAACTGCATGAAGAACATTGCTCCGGAAATCGTATGGCGCGACGTGGAGCGCAAGCTTTCTGCTCGGGTACAGGAATAACTCATGTCTTCCAACAAACAGAGACCGCTGCCGCAGAGTCTCGGTCTGCCTTTTACCGGCGCGGACAGTCATGCACATCTCGATGACGAGCGCCTTCTGTCCGATCTTTCCGGGATGCTGGAACGAGCCGCCGCTTCAGGTGTCTCCCTTATCGTGCATATGTTTCTTCAGCACGAACGTTATGCTGCGAACAGAGACATCATTCTTGATGCCGCCGCTTCATTGTCCGTTGCTCCCGACATCTGCTTTGCCCGAGGACTGCATCCCGAGGATGTGCTGCATGCTGATGAAGAGGAATGGGAACATCTTGTGGATGCAGTGAAGAATGATCCCCTCATCAGGGCCATAGGTGAAATCGGCCTGGATTACCACTATGAGGAGGGCTATTCACCCTCGGCTCTTCAGGAGTCGTGGTTCCGGCGGCAGCTTCGTCTGGCAAAGAAGCTGGATAAGCCTGTGGTCATTCATGCCCGCGATGCCTGGGACAAGGTTTTTGATATTCTGGATGAAGAAGGCATGCGTGAGTGGCCTCTGCTCTGGCACTGTTTTGGTGGAGACGCTGCCCGTGCCGCCCGGATCATGGAACACGGATGGCACATTGCCTTCGGGGGGGCATCCACATTCAAGGCCAACAGTGAGGTGCGGGAGGCTCTTCATTCCGTACTGCCTGAAAGGCTCATGCTGGAGACGGACTGTCCCTATCTTGCTCCTGTGCCCTGGCGTGGAAAAACCAATGAACCGGCGCTGACCGTATTTACGGCGGAGTGCCTTGCCGGAGAACTCGGCATGAGTACGGAAGATCTCTGGACACTTGCCGGCGAGAATGCCCGCCGTTTTTTCGGCATGCAGAAGAACGACTGACATTTGCTGCGGCGGGACTTTTCATGTTTTCCGAATTACGGATGCAGAAAGGCGTTGTCGTGGGGCAAAGATTATGAAATCGGGCAACGATATGCCCGCATCAGAAGACAGGCTCTCTCAGAGCGACAGATATATTCAGGAGAAAAGGATGGGCAGACCCGGCTTTCATTGCATCACGTTTGGCTGTCAGATGAACGTCAACGACTCTCAATGGGTGACCCGCGCCCTCATGCGCCTGGGGTTTGAGGAAAAATCGCTGGAAGAGGCCGACGTGGTGTTTCTCAATACCTGCTCCGTGCGTGAAAAGCCGGAACAGAAGGTGTACAGTGCCCTTGGTCGTGTGCAGCGTGCCAATCCCCGTGCCGTGGTCGGTGTGGCCGGATGTGTTGCTCAGCAGCTCGGAGAGAAACTCATGCATCGTCATCCGCAGGTGCGTCTGGTGGCTGGAAGCGACGGCGTGGCATCCGTTCCGGAGGCTTTTGTCCGTCTGCTTCACGAGCCGAAACTGAAGTTGTCCTACCTGGATTTTACCGACGTGTTTCCCGATCGGGATCCCTGTCTTGTGGATGCTTCCGGTAGCCCGGAGCAGGAGGGTGTGACGCCTGTGGCGTATGTGAACATCATGCAGGGCTGCGACAACTTCTGCGCTTACTGCATTGTGCCCTATACGCGAGGGCCGCGTAAATCCCGTTCCACGCAAGCAGTGCTTGATGAATGTCGGGCATGGGTGGCTCGAGGAGCTGGAGACATTACCCTGCTCGGACAGAACGTCAACGTGTTCGGCAACGACCAGAGTGGCGACGGTACCGCTTTTCCTGAGCTGCTGCGTCAGGTGGCTGCTATTCCGGGGCTTCGTCGCATCCGTTTTGTTTCCGCGCATCCCCGGGATTTTTCGCAGGAAACCATTGATATGTTTGCCGAGCTGCCTCAGCTCTGTCCTCGTCTGCATCTTCCGCTCCAGTCCGGTTCCGATTCCATGCTGAAAAAAATGGGCCGCGGATATACGATGGAACGCTATCTTTCCGTCGTGGAGGCCCTGCGCAGCGCTCGTCCCGATATGGCACTTTCCACCGATCTTATTGTGGGATTTCCTTCAGAAACGGAAGAAGAGTTCGAAGACACACTGAAAGCCATAGACAGCTGTGGATTCATGTCGAGCTTCTCTTTCTGTTATTCCGACAGACCAGGCACCAGAGCTTCGGCCATGCCTTTCAAGATTCCCCATGAGGTACAGCTTGAACGCCTTGAACGCCTTCAGAGTCTGCAGAATGAGCGGGCCGAGGCATGGCTGCGCAGTCGAGTTGGCATGACGACGGATGTTCTGCTGGAGTCTCCCAGTCACAGACAGGATGAAGGGTGCAACGAATGGCAGGGGCGTGATCCGTGGGGCGACATGGTGAATGTCCGTATGCCGGAAGGTGAGGGATGTGCGGGACAGTTCGTGAACGTGAATATAGAGAAAGCGTTGAAACATTCTCTCAAGGCTGTGCCGTCTCAGTGATGGAACCATTTCTGTTGTACTCAGGATTCATGGAAGGCAGAGAAGATTGTAAAACAGTTTCGCCTGGATACGAAGAACGGAGAAAAGATTCTGCGTTGATGTTCTGTTTTTTCTCGCAGGGATGCAACGATTATTTTCGGTTGAAAAGGCCGACCGGTTCTCCTCGGCATGATGCTGAGTCACGAAGCAGTTTCAGAAGACTGAATCGCAGTTTGTTCGTAGGGAGTGATCTTTTTCAGAAAAGGCGATGCTGCTGATTCGGAACTGTGGTAGTGAGAAGATATGAAAAAAGGCGGTAGAAGCATTGCTCCACCGCCTTTTTTCATGCGTTCAGATAGAATCAGCAGTTGCATTCAGCGCCGGAAATGGCGTCGACGCGAAGAGCCTGCTCGGCCTGTTTAAGGGCGTCCTTGGTCATGCCGGGCACGTCGGCGAGTTCGTCGATGCTCATGAAGTCACCCATTTCTTCGCGGTACTCAAGGATGGCTTTAGCCAGGTCTTCATTGAGACCGGGCACAGCGGCCAGTTCCTGCTGAGTGGCGGTGTTGACGTTGAGACCGGCTTCGTCTTCAGCGAAGGAGACGGAGGAGAAGGTGAGAAGAAGGGCCAGAGCAAGAGCGGAGGAAAGAGCGTTTTTCATGGGGAATCTCCTTTGAGAGTTACCAGCTGAGGTAGGACCAGGAATACATGAGGAAACAGATGAGAAGGGAAAGCAGCGAGGATGCGACAAGACAGATGTGCTTGCGGCCCAGGCCGTACTTGGGACTGTGGGCATGGAATATGCCCATGTAGATAGCCGTTGCCGTGGCCCAGAAGAGCAGCAGGGCGAACAGTATCTGAAGATAGAAATAAATGCCTGTCATGGTAGTTCCTTGAGGGAGGTGGGGGAAACTGACCGGTCCGTCCCCGGGGACAGGGAACGGTCGTGGTGTTCATCAGAACCTGTGTTGATGATCTGCGGCATGTTTTCTTTCCCGCCGGCCGGAGCTTCGGCTCCGGCCGGACTTGCATGGGGAGTTCCTGACGGTGCCGTGCCGGTCAGAATATCACGGATGGACGCTTAGAGCAGGCCGGTACGCTGGAATATGACCGTAAGCACCATGAATGCGACGGCGAGGATAATGCCCACCATGTCGCGATCATGCTCTTCCTGCCCCGAGTTGTCCATATAGTTGAAGCCTTCATCATCAGTGGTATGAGAACGGCGCATGTAAGACTCCTTAGATAAGCGGGAAGTTGAAGTGAGCCGCGGCAAGCAGAACACCGATGAGCACGGCGAGGCGGATGATGCCGGAGGTGAAGGCCAGCACTATGCCGCGCACTCCCCACTGAGCAATTTCACGCAGGGGAAGCGAAAGTCCGAGAGCAGCGGCTGCGAGCGAGAAGTCCCATTTCACCAGCTCGAAGATGGCAAGATGCGCAGGCTCCTTCACAACATGGAACTGAACCACGATATAGGCAATGATGAAAACGATGATGAACAGAGGCAGTTTTTTGTGGGCCTTGGTGGCCATCACGTTTTCATCGTCGCGGTATATGCGGGCACGGATGAACATGACAAAGAACACGAACAGGAAGCCGGCGGGCATGAGAGCGTGACGCAGCGCTTCCACATAATGTGCCCAGTGTCCAGCCTCATAGCTGAAGCCGAAGGCGGAGTTGAACATCTGCCCGGTGTTTCCGATGCCGAACACGGAGAGAATGGCAAAAGCCTTGTCATCCATATCCAGAGCATGGCCCAGAATGGGCAGGAGGAAGGAGGCCACGAGACCGAACAGCAGAATACTGCCGAGAGCGTTGATGACCTGTCCGCCCTTGGACTTGAGCATGGGCATGAGAATGGCCACCACATGGGGATCACCCGTGGACAGTGCGCCGGCAACGGTGGAGTAGAAACGGTCATCCATGCGCAGGAGCTTACCGAGCAGCATCGTAATGACAGCCGTGAACAGCATGACAGCGAAGGCAATGAGAATGAGGGGCATTCCCACCTTTTCGGCATGACTGAAGATGAAGTGCGGCGCCAGCATGATGATGCCGAGGGGCATAAGCTTGTGGATGTAGGAAAGACCGCGTTTCCAAGAATCCGGTACGCCGAAGACGTTGCCGATGATGAGTCCCATCAGAAAGGGATTCCACACGAAGTTGGAGTTGAGAATCTGAAAGAACTGCTGATGGTTTACCGGTCCGATGACGGCGTCGAGCCATCTGAACAGATTTTCCAGCGTCAGCGGGTTCGGGTTGCCCGCGAGATTGTTGGAAAACAGTGCAATGAAGAACATGGCCAGCAGGCCCGGCAGGGATTCCTGCATACTGTAGAGGCAGCTGAGGAAAGAGCGACGACGCTCCTCATATGTGATGTTCATGTGTGTACCTGCCTATTGGAACTTATGAGCGGTCCATGCGTCCAGACCACGTTCGGGGTGAGGATGCGTGCCGGTGCGCCAGTATTCCTGCAGAGCGGAGCGTTCCATGAGCGATGCGCGCAGGAAGCCCTCGATGGTACCGTTCACGCCCATGAGCACGTCAACGTTGTTACGCGGCTGGAAGGCCAGATTGGCGCTCTTGAACACGCGTTTGCGATAGTTGGTTTCGATGTGCCAGGCGTGGATCATCTCGCCGTCGAAGCTGTCGATGACGATGCTGAACTGAGGTTTGCCGTCGGCCATGAGAGGACCGTCAAAGCGAGGATGCTCCTTGTCCAGGATGATGGGTTCGGGGTTGTCCAGCAGCACTTCGTTGAGCTGGTAGCAGTGACCGCACACGTCGGGACGAACCATGAAGCGGGGATCGCCTTCGTAGGGTGTATCGCTTTCCAGCTTCTTCAGATCAATGTAGGTGTAGAAGGCAGCCTTGCCCTTTTCGAAGGGAGTCTTCACATCCATTTCGGCGAGGATCTTGTCCTTGCCTTCATCGAACTGGAACTGCAGGGAATTCACTACACGCTGATGCTGAGGCAGGAAGGCGCGGGTTTCTGCAGTGAGAGGTCCGAGTGTTCTGGTTTCGACCAGAGAACCGTCGTTTCTGCGCAGCTCGATGGTGGAGGTCCCGGCAGCTTCGTCAAAACTGATGAGCTTCAGGGTATGATTCTTGCCGATGGCGGTTTCTTCGCCGGGAGCAAGAAGAGCACGTACGGGCTTTTCATAGGTGTACTGCACGCTCTGAATGGCGGGGGTACCGAAGCTCTTCACGCGGACATAGGTTTCGCCCACGAATTCCGGCTCGATCCAGGTGGCGCCTTCAGCAAAGCGGTCGTGCAGATAGTAGCGGTCACCCTGTTCACGGCTCAGGCCCTGAGCAAGTTCAAAGGGGGCGCCGAAGTTGTTGCCGGAGTACTTCACCACGTTGATCTGGGCCATGGGTCTGTCATCGAGCAGATGGCTTTCAGTGAAGCGCAGCACCTTGTTGTTCACACCCAGAGGCTGATCCTGCCAGTAAATGGGATGGAGATTGCCTTCAGGCTGTACACGCCAGAAATCGATGTCGAAGTTGCGGCGGGTGAAGGTGGTGGATTCAAAGGTGGCGATGTAGGCACGGCGACCCAGCATATAGAAGGTTTCGCCGTTCAGGGCGCGCACGTTACGAGCGTTGCGGGAGGTGTAGTACAGGCCGGACGGCGGAATGACGATGCGGTTGTTCTTCCAGTCCACATAGCTGCCGCGAATGACGAGACCTTCGGACGAGGTGAGCCTCTCTCCGCGGCGGTTGGTCACCTGCTCGCGTCCGAATCCGCGCATCAGACCGCCGAAAGGCGCCGTGGGGTCAGGGGAGTGGAAAGCCATGTTGGGCATGACGTTCGGGAAGGACGTAAAGGTGGAACCCTGCACTTCGGTGCCGAATTCAGGCATGGCGAGACGGTTGAGGAAGCTGTCTTCCAGAATGGAAATGAAGGTGGGAGCACGACCGATGAAGCAGTCGATGTCCTTGCGTCCCTTATCCGTAAAGGAAAGGTTGTCGGTACGCTGGAAGAAGGCGTCACGCAGATAGTAGCTCTTCACGCGGTCGCCGTCGATTTCATCGGCAACGAGACGGAAAGCGGGCCGGTTCCATACGTCGGAATACTTCACCGGGCCGTCAAAACTGTCATTTGCAGCGTCAAGAGTAAACTCTTCGGCATTTTCAAGCGTCAGTCTCTGGAGCTTTCCTGTGAGCAGGCTGGCTTCCAGACCGACCTTGTAGCGGGGATCCAGCGGCCAGGCTTCACCGTTCTTCACGGTGACGAGATCACGGTAGATCACAAAGCTGAGCAGACCGTCCTGCCAGTCATGCGGCTCTTCCGTAGACCACGGTACGAAGTCGGAATGACGCAGATATTCAGGCTGAACGGCGATTTCAATACGCATATCCTCACCGGGAACGGTGAGGCTGTAGTTGTCCTTTTCTCCGTCGGAATCCTTGTAGCCCTGGGAGCTGAGAGGACGAATCATCTTCTCAGCCAGAACGTTGTTGCCGCTGAAGTCCGTGACACGGACAAGGAAGCCGTTGCTCTGGCGGAAGGCATAGATGCGCTTGGTACCGTAAAGACGATATTCTTCCTGTCTGAGGTCAAGCACTACGGGGCGGGAAAGGGAGAACGTGGCTTCTTCAATGACGGGATAGGTCAGGGAAGAAAATTCCGCCTGCGTGAAATCATGATCCTTTACTTCGAAACGGCTGGCGCCATATTCGAAGACAGGATCAAGGAAGAATTCATCAAGCTGCTCCACGTCGCCTTCCATGTGGCTGCGGTCAGGCAGGTCCTTGATGGCCGGGAATTTCGAGGAAACCGAAAATTCCATGGGCCAGTGGCCCGAAGGAGCAATGAGCGCCATCTGAATATAAGGCAGATCGTAGTGATCGGTGGCATAGTCGAACCACAGTCTGTAGCCGGCGTCGTCCACGATGACTTTTTCGCCCTTCTTCACCGAAACGTCCTTGACGGTACGGGTAGTCTGCACCGCATCCACAAGATAAGCGTGCTCCCCGAGAACGAGGAAGGGATCACGCTTGAAGGGGGCCGCATCCTGTTCCGTTTCCGAAATGTAGCAGAGTCCGCCCGCAGGTACCGTGGCCTTGCCGTCCTTGACGGAACTCTGACGAACAAGAACAGCCTCCGATAGATCTCGCTGCTGCCCGTACTGGTTTTTGAAGGTCTTGTGACGAAGACCTCCGAGGTCGGGGATGAAGGGCATATCGCCCGCCGGGGCAAGGCCATGCGGACTTTCCGCGGCCGGGGCGCCGGAAAAGAGAAGGCACAGCATGACTGCGGCGGCGCCGGAAACGAGAAGTTTGTTCATTAAAACTTCCTTATGGTTTGAATGGTCTGGCCGAAAAGGAGGATTCCTCGGATCGCGCATGATCGTGCGATGGTCCGAACAGGGACATCCCGCCATACGACTGCTATGCAGGAATCGTTCCAAATTTGTCATTCATAATAATTGCGGAAGATTATAGTGAGATCTTTAGAAGAGGAACAGTGTATTTTTTGGACAAAATGTGCGGATTTCTGCACATGATGGCGATCATGTGCTCTTGTCCGCGCATACCCCGGAGAGAGTTTTTCTTTACCTGAACGATGGTTGCCGTTATCATATCCCCCGCAATACGCTTCAGGATGAATTTATGAGCGAAAGCAGAAAAAGCGGTTATCATATTCTGGTTGTGGATGACGATCCGGAGTGGCATGAAATTCTGGCGCTTCTTTTTTCACGAAAGGGTTGGAAGACGGAAACTGCTCTTTCCGGTGAAAGGGCGCTGGCCCGTCTTGCCGCTGGAGGCATAGACGTTGTCATCTGCGATCTTTCCATGCCCGGCATGAGCGGACTTGAAGTGCTGCGTCGTGTCAGGGCCATGAACGATCAGCTGCCTTTCATTGTGATGACGGGAGTAGGAACCATCGAAAGTGCGGTGGAAGCCGTGCAGCTTGGAGCCTACAGCTATCTTACCAAGCCGGTAAATAATGCCGAGCTTGCATCCCTGGTCCAGCGTGCAGCCGAGCATGCCCGACTGCACAGTCAGCTTCAGGACAGTCCCCGGGAAAACAACGCTCAGGTTTCCATGATTTATAACAGCCCTTCCATGAAGCAGGTGCTGAAGACCATAGGGAAAGTGGCAAGTACCAGTGTCCCCATTCTCATAACGGGTGAGACGGGCACGGGCAAAAGCCGTCTGGCGGAGTATATACATCGTGTAAGTGCGCTCAGGGACAAGCCTTTTCTTACCATTGACTGTGCGGCTCTGCCGGAATCTCTTCTGGAGAGTGAGCTGTTCGGTCATGTAAAAGGGGCGTTTACCGGTGCCGTGAACAGCCGTCGTGGTCTTCTCGAAGAAGCACAGGGGGGAACAATTTTTCTGGATGAGATAGGAGAGCTTTCTTCTTCGACTCAGGCCAAGCTTCTGCGGGCTATTCAGGAACATGAGATACGTCCCGTTGGCAGCAACAAGAGCGTAAGTATTGATGTGCGCTTCATTGCTGCAACGCATCGGCATCTGGAGGAAGATGTGAAGACCGGACGTTTCAGGGAGGACCTTTTCTATCGTCTTTCCGTCATCCCGCTTTATCTTCCTCCCCTTAGAGAACGACGGGAGGACCTTGCTGCGCTCATAGGTTTCTTTATTAATAGGTTCAACGAACGCTACGGACGCAATGTTACACAAATCAGTCCAGCTGCCATGAATATTCTTTACAGTCAGCCGTGGAAGGGTAACATCCGTGAGCTGGAAAATGTTCTGGAGAGAGCATTTCTGTTGACGGAAGGGGATAAACTTATGCCGGAATCTTTGGGAATGCTCGTGGATAGCGGACATTTTCCGCTTCCCGTACCCGTGGAGCAGGGAGTACAGGAAACGCCCCTTTCACTTTCCGACGCCGTACGTAATGCGGAAATTCAGGCGCTTCAGCAGGCGCTGTCTCTGTGCAACGGAAATAAGACGCAAGCGGCCGAATTGCTCGGCATTGGCCGCAGGACACTTTACGATAAGTTGGAGCAGTTCGGCCTGATGGACAAAAAGGCATAGCGGTCTAACGGCATCTGCACGAAACCATATGGAGGAAAGCAGGGCGGCTTTTGGGAAAGACCGCCCTGTTTGTTTTGCGAAAGCCGGAAAAGACAGCGGGCCGTCATCCTGTGAGCGGCCCGCCGAAAAGGCTTTCAGGCCTTCGGAAACCTCTCAGGGGTCCCGAAGGCACGGAAATCAATAGCTGTGCATGGAAGTAACGCCTTCTTCTTCCAAGTCGTCCGTGTCGCTTTCAGGCAACTGCTTCTGAGCGTTGGTGAGAGAAGCCTTGGACACGTCGCCCTGCACGCCCGTGACGGGATATTCACCCTTGACGTTGGGAATCTGGAACAGACCGTTGGCCGGGGGCACGACGGCGGTTTCTTCGGCGTGCTCGGCCTGAGGCACCCAGCTGTAGGGCACACGGTAGGAGCGGAAGAGAATGCCGTTGTTGTCATCGGCATAGGGAGACAGATATTCCCAGACCATTTCGTAATCGCTGGTGATTTCAAACACGCGGCTCATGTCGCCTTCGGTAATGAGGGTGTTGCCGTTGGGCAGGCGCTGAGCATAGCTCACGAAGGGACTGAAGAACTTGAAGTCCATGTGGCCGAGCAGACCGGTGTGGTTCTTGTGCCAGTCGTATTCCCACACGATTTCCTTGGTCACGGGGTTGAATTCCACCACGCGGCTGTAGGGACGCTGAACATTGTGGAAGCCGGAAACCGGGCGATCGGGAGTCGGTTCGCCGTAGCCTCCGAGGCCGCCGTTGTCGAAGAAGAGAATGTTGCCGGCGCCGGGCAGACCCTTGGGAATGATGTGCACGCCGTGAGCGCCCACGATCTGGCCGACCTTGAAGTCGTCGGTGCCGGGGGCGAAGTTCGGGCCGAGTCTCCACACCACCTTGCCGGTGGCGCGTTCGACGATGCACATCATGTTGGAGTCGCGGCTGTTGATGATGATGTTGTCAGGATGGAAGCGCTTGTCGCCGGAGTCATACCACTTGTTCGGGCCGAGGTAGCTTGCGCAGTTGATGTGCATCCAGTCATAGCCGGCGCCGGGCTTGATTTTGGTGCCGTGGCGGCCGGCGGCTCTGTTGTCGGAGGGCGGGAAGGTGTTCATTGCCTTGAAGGAAGCGTCCGTGAAGCCGAATTCATCCAGATGGTCGGAAATCTTCCAGCTCCAGATGACCTTTCCAGATGCGTCCACTTCCAGAAGCACGTCGGAAACCAGCTGCATGGTAGGATGCACACGGGCGATTTTTTCATTGATGTGGCTGAGCACGAGGGTCGTTTCCGCCGCGTCGGGAAGGTTTTTCGCATCCGAAGGCGTGTAGTAGACTGAGGTATCCTTGCGCTGATAGTCGTGATGCTGACGGGCGATGGGCGTCTTGCCGTCCTTTTGCGGCTCGCCGGGAATGGCGGCCACGTCCTGCCAATCTCTGAATTCCCAGAGCTTCTTGCCGTCAAAGTCGAGCGTGATCACGGAAGCCTTGTCCTGCTGTCCGTCCTTCCAGGTTTCGCCGCTGGTCATGAGGCGGCCGCCGGGCAGGATCTTGTTGGGCATGCCGTCCTTGCTGTCCCAACGCTTCACCAGATTACCGTTCATGTCCACCAGACATGCCGTTCCGGCAAGAATGGTATAGCCGTTCCAAGCCTTTTCCGGATTGTAGAATGTGACGCCGGTGGGATAGGTCGTCGGGATGGCGTAGGAAGCTGCCGGCATGAAGCAGGCGAGACCCAGCGCCAGAAGAAGGTTGGAGGAAAGCAGTTTAACCTTCATGATTACCTCACATCGGTTGAAAATGAAGAAGATTGAAAACTGACATAAAAGTATGCGTTTATGACAGTCATAAATAATAAAATATCGTGCAATTTTATGTATTTTTATTTTATTAGGATATGAAAAATTTTTGATGTGCATGATGATACGTATAATATGGCGTAAAATTTTTCTGTATAAAGAGCTGTATTTACGGGTCATACGTTTTTCAAGGTCGGAGGCTCTGCGGAAAACTCGTAATGGGAAGACATATGTCCTTCATAAGAAAACCGCCTTTCATAATCCTGCTTTCGCGGATCATGAAAGGCGGTTTTCATCGGTCAGTATCTCTTGAAGGCGGAAGGTTCGTCTTCTTCGACTTCGACGGTTCCGGCCTTTTGCAGAGCTTCGTCATACAGGAAGGGATCGGCAGGGATGACTTCCCGTTCCACGTCGTGCTTGATCTGCGGAATGTAGTCGTAAGGAATGCGATAGGCACGATAGATGGAGTTCGTGGGCTTGACTCTGTGGGAGACTTCGGCATCGCCGAAACCGCTGGCCGTACCGTACCACATGAAGGGAACGATGTATTCCCAGACGGTTTCGAGTTCGGGCGTCACTTCAATGATGCGGCCGTCATTGCTTTCCGTGATGAGCGTATTGCCGTTGGGCAGACGCTGGGCGGAGCTCATGGTGCCGCTGAAGAAGCTGTGGGAAATGGAGTGGTTCTTGCCGTAGCCCAGAGCCGTGGCGGAGTATTCCCACACAAGCTCGCGGGTGACGGGATCGAATTCCAGAACCTGAGAGTAGGGCAGGCCGTTGTTGAAGACAAGAATGTTGCCTTCGCCGGGCAGTCCCTTGGGTATCATGTGGGCGTGATGGATCATGCCGCCGGCGGGCAGTCCCTTGAAGCCGCCTTCGGGAAGATGCATACCCAGAAGGCGCAGCGGATCGTCCTTATCGAACTTGGGACCGACCTGCCAGACCACGGAACCGGTCTTGTGATCGATGATGTAGATGACTTCCTGACCGTCATCGGTAATGATGTTGTCGGGATGGAAGGCCGCATATTTGACGGGATCCATGTCATACCACTTGTTGGGGCCTACCCAGGAAGCGGTATTCTGGAAGTCGGCAATGCCCTTTTCCTTATACTCCTTTTCATGGTCCTTGTAGACCCATTCCCAGACGATGTTGCCGGCTTTGTCCACAATGTAGAGCGAGGCGGTTTCCTTGCCGTCGATGGTCTTGAAGCCGGCGATGAGCGTCTTGCCGTCCTTGACGTATTCCATGCCGGGCACGGGATAGCCTACGGGGTTGCCTTCGCGCTGGAAATCATGATGCGCATTGGCGCTCCAGAGCATTTTTTCATTCGTCTTGATTTCGGCGGAGGGCTTTCTCTGTTCGTACTTGTCGAAGCGCCAGACTTCCTTGCCGTCCCAGTCGAGTTCCACAACGCCGAAGCCTTCGGACTTGCGCTCCGTCCACATATCGGGATCGTAGTACACCAGGTTGGCCATGAGGTGGCCGCCGGGGAGTACCTTGGCGGGCTGTCCTTCCACGTTCATCCACTTGTGGACGACCTTGCCGTTCATGTCGATGAGCGGAAGGCCGTGGCCGGTGGCACGCAGAGGACCGATGACGGTATAGCCGTTGTAGGCCTTGTCGGGCTTGTTGATGGTGACGCCTGTGGGAAATACGGAAGGGTAGGCCTGTGCCGAGGCTGCAAAGCTCAGCGTTAAAGCTGCAGTCAGGAAGACTTTGCCCAGTGCTTTCATGTACACACTCTCCTCGTTTGAAGTAAATGGAAAACTAACCGAAGCCATATCCTGCAACCTTTTGCGGGATTTCGCGGAAAGCCGTATGTAAAGTTTATGATGAAAGAACGTACCGCTCCGGTATATTTAGCGAAAATATTATTTTTTGTAAAAGTGAGCTTCCTGTTGGAAGACAAAGGCGTTGCATGGAAAGTGAAAAATTTTTTTTTGATTTTCCAATATGTTGCGAGATGATTTTTTGTTTGTGGCCCGGTTTGCACAAAATCCGGCTCCGAATGCTGACTGTAAAAATTTTATAAACTATCGAGACGGTCTGAAAATTTAAAGGAGAATGTCCGTAGGAGGTGGTCTTCTTTGGAAGGTCGACGGCGCATAATCGTAAAGCACATGTTCGAGACAGAAAGGGCAGGCCGGACACATTCATGCCCATGCCTGTCCTTTTGTAGTTTACGGGAGCAACGTCCTAGTAGGCGTGCATGGTGTTGGCGGATTCTTCCTCAAAATCCTCTTCATCGTCATAGAGCGTTGCTTCCTGGGGTGCACTGCCTCTGCGCACCACGATGCCGGAGCTGCTGCCGGCAGCGGCAGGGGTATCACCTTTCTTCAGCACGGTGTGCACAGAAGGAAGGACGCCTTCGGCGTTGGGAAGCTGCATATCGCCGTTGGCGGGAGGAACGACGGCCACTTCGGCGGTACGCACGGCTTCGGGAGCCCATTCATAGGGCAGTCTGTAGGCGCGGTAGACATAGTTTGTGCCGGGGATGTTGCCGGGATAGGGAGAAATGTATTCCCATACGATTTCGCCCTCGATGGTTACCTCGATGAAGCGTCCGTTGCTGCCTTCACAGATGAGCGTATTGCCGTTGGGCAGGCGCTGCGCGGAGCTGATGAAGGGGCTGTAGTCCCAGTAGCCGAACATGGTCCAGGGTTTCTTGTGGCTCTTGATGGAGTACTGCCACACGATTTTCTTGGTGACGGGATTGAATTCCAGCACACGGGTATAGCCGCGCTGCACCACCATGCGTCCGGTGGGGTCGAGAGCAGTAGGCGTTCCGTAACCGGCCTGGCCGCCGTTGTCGTACACCAGAATGTTGCCTTCACCGGGCAACCCCTTGGGGATCATGTGGGTATTGTGCGGACCCACGATCTGACCGATCTTTGCATCGTCGCCCTTGGCGTAGTCGGGACCGGCCTTCCATACCACCTTGCCGGACTTCGGTTCGACGATGAGAAGGATGTTGGATTCACGGGAATCGAAAATGATGTTGTCCGGATGGAAGCGCTTGTCGCCCGCATCATACCACTTGTTGGGACCGAGGAAGGACACGCAGTTCTGATGCCACCAGTCGAATCCCTTTTCCCTGTCGGCATCGCTGAGAGGCTTCCAGTTCTTCATGGACTGACGGGCTTCCTTGCTGAAACCGAATTCTTCCACATGGTCGGCGGCGCGCCACTTCCAGAGCACCTTGCCCGATTCGTCCACTTCAAAGACCACGTCGTCCATCAGCAGATTGTCGTTAATGGCGGGATTGACGTGCCATTCATGACCGAGAATGAGCATGTTGCCGCTCTTGGGCATATCCACGCCGGGCACATGATAGACGGGAGAATTTCTTCGCTGCATATCATGGTGCTGGGTGGAGATCATCATGGTTTTTTGATCGGCGGGTGCGCTGCCGTCGTTGGGCACTTCAAGAAAATTGCGGAATTCCCATTCCGTTTTCCCGTTCCAGTCGAGCTGCACCAGCGTGATGCCGTCGTTGATGAGACCTTTCCAGCGCGGTCCGGTGGTGAGAATGCTGCCGCCGGGCAGGGGCTTGGCCGGAAAACCGTTGACGCCGGAAGCACTCCATTCGTTGACCAGGTTGCCGTTCATGTCGATCATGCGGGGAGTGCCGCCCGCAATGAGAGTGAAGCCGTTATAGGCCTTTTCAGGTTTGTAGATGGTGGTTCCGGTAGGATACACCTGAGGCATGGCAAGGGCAGCGGCAGGAAGCAGGCATGCTCCGACGATGAGCAGATGCTTGAAGAGATTGTTCAGGGAGACTCCTTGAAGGGGGGAGGCTGGGGGACAAAAAAACACCCGCAGTCCCTGCGGGTGTTTTTATCAGACAGTTACTTCTTCAATGCGCTCTTGTAGAGGAAGGCCTTGTCGAATACTTCATACCACTTGGGAGCGTCGGGGAACACGACGATCTTGTGGGAGAGATCCTTACCCTTGAGGCCGGGATAGTCGGCGGTGTAGCGGAAGGCTCGATGCACCATGTTGAACGTGGCGTTGATGTCTTCGATACCCTGAGGGTCGGGAATGGCTTCGACTTCGCTCATCATGGGTCTGGCTTCACCTTTGCGGACGAAGGGGTTGATGTATTCCCACACGACTTCCTTGTCCTTGGTCACTTCAAAGATGTGACCGTTGGCGGTGGAGGTGATGAGGGTGTTGCCGTTGGGCAGGTGCTGGGTGGACCCCTGATAGGCGCTGTAGAAGGAGTTCAGGTTCTTGGCAGCGTATTCCCATTCGATCTTGTTGGTCTTGATATCGACGATCATGGCGCGGGAACGGTTGGCCTGAGGACGCTGCCAGCCGTTGTCGAACAGAGCGACCTTGTCGTTGCCGATCCAGGTGGCGTCGTGGTTGCCGAACAAAATCTGGCTGCCGTCGCTGCAGAAGCTGGGCATGGCGCCTTCACCGTGGCTGGAGGGATTGCCGAAGCGCCAGACTACCTTGCCGCTCTTGTCGTGGTTGACGATGAAGACTTCGCCGAAGTTACGGGAGCTGATGAGAACCTGATTGGTTTCGGGATTGTAGCGGACGCTGTTGATGTGCATCCAGTCGGAGTCGCCGTAGTAGTTCTTGATGGGCAGGCGATAGTTGATGTCGAACTGATCCTTGCCCGTGCCGATGTGATCCCAGGCATGCCAGGACCAGACTTCATTGCCCTGGGGATCGACTTCCACGATGTAGTCGGCCCACAGACCGTCGTAGTTGGGCTTGTGGCCGGTGTCGGTACCGGGCTTGGGCAGCGTGCCGGGCTTGCGGCCCTTGGCAACGGCTTCGTCATAGGTCTTGTGTTCCCATGCCACGATGAGGGTGTTGCCGTTGGGCATACGGTCGAAGGCGTGATGACTCAGCTGCTTGTCGTTGTAAATTTTGTGTTCCCAGACCACGTTGCCGTCCCAGTCGATCTCCTGGAGACAGCCGGACATGCCGCCGAAGGGAACTTTGTTGTCGTAGCGCAGGCCGCGGAGCAGGTTGCCGTTGGGCAGAAGTTCCGCGTAGAGACCGGGGCGACCGGCGGTCTTCCATTCGTGGACGATATTGCCTTCCATGTCCAGCAGGTAGGAGGAGGTACCCATCATGGGGGAAATCAGCGTGTAGCCGTCCTGGGCTTTAGCCTTGTCGTACACCAGTACTCCAGTAGGGGTGGACATGACTTCCACTGCGCCGGAGGTCTGGGGATGTGCTAGTACACCTGCTCCGATGAGCAGGGCTGCGGCCAGGGAGGAGGCAATGAGTCTGTTCATGAGATCATCCTTGTTAAAGGTTACGGGGTTGTTTTTCATGACTGTACTTCAGTCATGGCATTCACTGGGGAAAGCAGTTTTTTGCACAACGGTCCCGGGCTTGAACAGAAAGCCCGGGACCCGGTAAAAGGGTTGATGGAAACCGTGTTGGAGGCTTTTTACTTCTTGTCGTTCTTGAGCAGCGCGGGGGCGACAGGGCCGTCGACGCCGGCCTTCAGCAGTTCAAGCCAGTTCGGGGTACCCTCAGGCATGAGGGTGTGCTTGATGGAGAGGTCCTTGCCCTTGAGCTCGGGGGAGTTGGCAGCGTAACGCCAGGCCTTGTGCACGGAGAACTGCTGTGTGAAGCCTTCGTTGCTGGCGCTGGAGTAGACCTTGTCGTCCTTGCCCATGGGGTTGATGAATTCCCACACGATTCTGTTTTCGGGAGTCACTTCCACGATGTGGCCGGTGTTGGAGGAGGTCACCAGATAGTTGCCGTTGTCGAGCTTCTGCAGACCGCCCTGGAAGGCAGTGTAGAAGTTCCAGTCGGAAGAGCCGGACATGGAGGCCTTCCATTCACGCAGCAGCTTGCCTTCGCGGTTGATTTCCACGGCGCGGCTGTAGTTGCCGGAAGGACGGTTGTTGCCGTTGTCGAAGATGGTGATGGTGCCTTCCTTGGTCCACACGCAGGCGTGAGGTCCGAAGAGCTTCTGATCGCCGTCGTCGCAGTAGCCGGCAGGAGCCTTGCCCTGGCCGTAGTTGGCGGGGTTGCCCCAGCGGAACTTGATGCCGCCGTCCTTGCCGTAGTCGATGAAGTACACTTCGGAGAGCTGACGGGAAGTGAAGCAGATTTCGTTGTTTTCAGGATTGTAGGAGAGACCGTTGAAATGCGTCCAGTCAGGACCGGCGTAGCCGCGGTTGATCTTGGCGGTGCAGAACACGTTGATGTCGAGCTGATCGGGATTGGTACCGATGTGATCCCACACGTCCCATTCCCACACGGTCTTGCCGGTGCCGCGTTCGATTTCACGAATCACGTCGACCCAGATGCCCTTCACGCGTTCGCCCTTGGCGCCGACCTTGATGCCGTTGGGGAACAGCATGCGACCGGGTTTGTCGGGATTCATGCCCTTGGCGATGGCTTCATCGTAGCTGTGATACTTCCAGAAGAGCATCAGCAGGTTGCCGTTGGGCATGACGTTGAAGGTGTGATGGGCGAGTTCCACACCGGGCTTGACGGTGTTGTATTCCCAGATTTTCTTGCCGGTCCAGTCGAATTCTTCAATGATGCCGGCTTGTCCGCCGAAGGGAACAAGTCCGGAAGGCGCCACCGCGTGACGGAGCAGGTTGCCTGTCTTGGGATCGAGCATGGCGAAGAAGCAGCCGTATTCGCTTTTCCATTCCTGAACGACGTTGCCGGTCATGTCGATGAGATAGGTGGTCTTCGCCTGCTGAGGAGCGATGAGGGTATAGCCCTGCATAGCCTGCTTTTCGCTGGTGAGAACACCGAGGGGGCCGTTGAATCCCTCATAAGCCTGAGCAGCGGGAATAAAGGCAATGGAACTCAGAAGTACAGCGGCCATGGTGCCAAGCAGTTTATTCATATTTTTCCTCTATACAGATGAAACTGTACGTTTTGGGAAGTTGATCTTCAATTTGTCTTCCCAGTTGATGAAATTAATGAAAACGGATTCCTTTTTTGCTGCCAATCTCTCCTGGATAAGGTTGAAACAGAATATTTTGTAAAAAAATGAAGACAATTGGAAAATAGTATCTTGCAGTATGCTTGTGAAGCAGGAGCCGTCATTCATTTCCGAACTGTAAGGCAACCAGAGCCTATACCTTATGCTCGCCAAACGGCTTCAGGAAAACAAAGATGTTCCTCCTTTCCGAAAAAAAACGAAAAAACGGCATAACATATTGGCGATATTGAAAAATGCAAAAATCATACCACCTTTATAATTTGCTTATTCTTTCAATATATTGCAGGCCTGTAACGTTTTATTAAAATTGTGAAGAAGCGGACGAACCGTGCGGATATTCGCACAAGAAAGAGAGATAAAAGGGAACAGGAAGAGATAAAAGGGACAGGAGAGGAAGTCGGGCCAAAGAGACTGCGAGCATCACGTGTTATTTTTTAATATATAATATATTGAAATTATTTATAAAATATATTATACAACGGCTACGTATTCTGCATCAAAATATGCGATGAAGACTGCATGGGGGATTCGTCATTTGTTTCCGCGTGAAGCAGAGACTTTTACAGAGTATGTTCCTCAGACAGTCATAGTCTGAGGCATGCAGAGTCAGTACTTTCAGGTCATGCTTGTCCTTATCATATGAGGTATGCGTTGTCTCTTCGGAAGGGTGCGTGTCCCAAAAAAAGTCCCGGGCTTGTGAACGGAAAGCCCGGGACTCGATGGCGGTTTACAGATGAAAGTTATGCTGCGAATGACGGCATGAGTTTTACTTCTTGTCGTTCTTGAGCAGCGCGGGGGCGACAGGACCGTCGACGCCGGCCTTCAGCAGTTCAAGCCAGTTCGGGGTACCCTCAGGCATGAGGGCACGCTTAACGGAGAGATCCTTGCCCTTAAGTTCGGGAGAGTCGGCCGTGTAACGCCAGGCCTTGTGCACGGAGAAGCCCTGAGAGAATCCTTCGTTGCTGGTGCTGGAGTAGACTTTGTCGCCTGCGCCCATGGGGTTGATGAATTCCCACACGATTCTGTTTTCGGGAGTCACTTCCACGATGTGGCCGGTGTTGGTAGAGGTCACCAGATAGTTGCCGTTGTCGAGCTTCTGCAGGCCGCCCTGGAAGGCAGTGTAGAAGTTCCAGTCGGAAGAGCCGGACATGGAGGCCTTCCATTCACGGATGAGCTTGCCTTCGCGGTTGATTTCCACGGCGCGGCTGTAGTTGCCGGAAGGACGGTTGTTGCCGTTGTCGAAGATGGTGATGGTGCCTTCCTTGGTCCACACGCAGGCGTGAGGTCCGAAGAGCTTCTGATCGCCGTCGTCGCAGTAGCCGGCAGGAGCCTTGCCCTGGCCGTAGTTGGCGGGGTTGCCCCAGCGGAACTTGATGCCGCCGTCCTTGCCGTAGTCGATGAAGTACACTTCGGAGAGCTGACGGGAAGTGAAGCAGATTTCGTTGTTTTCAGGATTGTAGGAGAGACCGTTGAAATGCGTCCAGTCAGGACCGGCGTAGCCGCGGTTGATCTTGGCGGTGCAGAACACGTTGATGTCGAGCTGATCGGGATTGGTACCGATGTGATCCCACACGTCCCATTCCCACACGGTCTTGCCGGTGCCGCGTTCGATTTCACGAATCACGTCGACCCAGATACCCTTTACACGTTCGCCCTTTGCCCCCATCTTCACGCCGCTGGGGAACATCATGCGGCCGGGCTTGTCGGGATCAAGGCCCTTGGCCAGAGCGTCTTCATAGCTGTGGTGCTTCCATACCAGAATCAGCAGGTTGCCGTTGGGCATAACGGTGAAGGTATGATGGGACAGTTCCTGACCGGGTTTAACGGTGTTGAATTCCCAGATTTTTTTTCCTGTCCAGTCAAATTCCTCAATGATGCCGGCCTGTCCGCCGAAAGGAATAAGGCCGGAAGTAGCGGTAGCATGACGGAGCAGGTTGCCGGTCTTGGGATCGAGCATGGCAAAGAAGCAGCCATATTCACTTTTCCACTCTTTGACGATATTACCTGTCATATCCATGAGATATGTCGTATTCGCCTTCTGAGGTGCGATAAGAGTATACCCCTGTACGGCCTGTTTTTCGTTTGTAAGAACACCCAGAGGCCCGTTGAAGCCCTCATATGCCTGAGCGGCTGGAATGAAGGTAATGGAGCTCAGAATTACCGCGGCCATGGTACCAAGCAGTTTGTTCATATTTTCCTCTATACAGACAGAATCTGTAATTTTTGGGGAAAGAATCGCCTTTCCCGATAATGAAAACTGATGAGAACAGGGGCCTTAGTCTTTTGTTGATGATCTCTCCTGTATGGGGTTGAGACAGAAGTGTTTTCAAGAGAACATGCCGACATGAAAAAATTATTCGAGCAATTTTCAGGTGGTAATTCTCGATATTCAGTCTTGGTGGGTATCCTTGTATGAAGAATATGTTTGAGCCGTGGCTGATTCGAAAATTGAGTTGTTCTCCTTTTTTTATGAAAGAAATGTGAATAAAAAGGCAAATAAAACATATTAAAGATATCAAATAAAATGCAAAAAATATACCACATATACAAATTCCTTATTCTTTCAATATATTGTAGATGCATATTTTTATAATGTTGTGAATATAGACACGAAATGTGCGAAAAATCGTACAGAACCGCAGATGATGACAGCTTTTGAGTTCAACTGCTTTTCCTTATCTCTTCCGCATGAATATTTTGCAGATGGATGCAATGCTGAAAAATATTGTTGTCGGAAAAATTCGGTTTTGAAATTTTTCGCTGCTTTTTTGGAAAGTAGACGCAGTGTAATACCGGCACAGAATTTCCGTATGCCACTTTAGCTTTTCGCTATGTTCTCATGTGATCGCGGATATGGGAGCGCTTGCTTGTACTACCGAAGGCATTTTTTTCTTGCCTCTGTCTGATGAAATTAGGTCGGCAGCTATTTAATATTTAAGATTTACCGGAATGGGGGTTCGTCACTGAAGAATTGATAACGTTTTCTCGGATTTCTCAGCTAGGAAAAATCGCAGGAGCATCATAAAAACAATACCCTTGTTGCATGGGAATAACAGTTATCAGATGTATGGCTGTACACGTGCTCAAAAGTTGGATTGCGTGAAATCCTTCTTGATGAAATTGAGTCGACCGGACAGAAAGGGCAATACTCTATGATAATGGCCCCGAACATGGCTGATGCCTGTCCGGGGCCGTTATCAGTGTTGTAGGAAAGACGCAGTGTTACTTGGCGGCCTTCTTCCAGGCAGAAGTGGCCACAGGAGCGAGTTCGCCGAACTGTACGGGACTTCTCTTGTCCAGAACGGGCTGGATGTTGGGCAGCTTGCCGTTCACGTCAGGCATAACGATGGCGCCGTGCTTGGGAGGAACAACAGCCGTTTCCGCGGGCTTCTGCAGCTGGGGGAAGAACTCGTAAGGCACAGCGTAGGAACGATAGGTAATACCGCCTATGAGGGCACCCTTTTCGTTGGCATTGTAGGGGCTCACATAATCCCACACGACTTCCTTGTCGGGAGTGACTTCGAAGATGCGGGAGCAGGAACCTTCATTGATGAGCGTGTTGCCGTTGGGCAGACGCTGAGCATCGGAAATGAAGGCGCTGTAGAACAGATTGTCAGCCTGAGATTCTCCAACACCGACAGCAGGTCCAGAGTACTCCCAAACCTTCTTTTTGGTGACGGGATTAAATTCCACTATGCGGCTGTAGGCATGGTTCTGATCGATGTACTTGTTGCCGGCCATGGTGCCGCCGTTGTCGAACACCAGAATGTTGCCTTCGCCGGGCAGACCCTTGGGGATCATGTGCGTGTGGTGGATGCCCGCGAACTTGCCGAGATTGGCGTCTTCACCCACGAAAGGCGGAGCAACCTGCCACACGATCTTACCGGTTTCATGATCGATGATGAACATATGGGAGGTATTGCGGCTGTCGCAAATGATATTTTCGGGATGGAAGGCCGCGTACTTGACCGGGTCTTCGTCATACCACTTGTTCGGGCCGAGCCAGGAGGCGCAGTTGATGTGCAGCCAGTCGATGCCCTGATGCTGCTGAGCATTTCTGGGCAGTCCCATGGACTTGGTACGATGGAGTGCGTCTTCGGTGTAACCGAGTTCTTCAAAGTGGTCGGCAGCGGCCCACTTCCAGATGATGTTCTCATCCTTGTCCACGATGACGATCACGTCGTCGAGAAGAACGTTCTGGTTGATGCCGGGGTGTTTGGAGTTTTCATGCGCCAGCACCATCAGCTTGCCGTCCCATTTCGGAGTCTGGCCGGGGGCATAGTAACCGGTGCTCATGCCCTCGATCTGGAAGTCGTGATGCTGACGGGATACCCAGGTTTCTCCGTTTTTGTCTTTGGGCGTGCCGGGAATTTCGCCCACCTTTTCAAGTCTGTTGAACTTGCGCACCACGTTGCCGTCGAAGTCAAGGAAGACCAGAGTATTGTTATCCTGTCCGCCGGTGGGCAGGCTGTTGTACTGGGTAATGCCCACGATGCCGCCGGGGAAAGCCTTGGGAGGCATGGCATAACCGTTGCTCTTATTGTCCCATTCCTTCACCAGATTGCCGTTACGGTCAATCATCTTGGTGGTGCCCTTTGTGGCCATGATGACGTAGGAATTGAAGGTCTTCGACGGATCGTACTTGACGGTACCGGTCACATAGACCTGCGGTTTTGCCTGAGCCACACCGGCTGCCAGCAGCAAAGCCGCGCAGGTAACGGAGAGAGTTTTGGACAGATGCATAAAAACTCCTTGGATGAAGGAAAAGAGAACGACCGATCCTTTTCGGTCACAATTTTGAGAATGAGAAATATAATGCAAGAAACGTACCATATATTTGAAAGTTTATTCTTTCAATATATTACAAAACGGAAATAAAGTGAAAATACGGACAAAACGTCATAGGTGTGCGGAAAGGCGTACTTCTGAACGACTGCTGCGGCATTCTGCTGTAAAGTTGCATAAATAAAGTTTGATATCATATTATTTATAAAGATTAATTTATTATATATACATGAATTTTGAAAGATGTAAAGTGAAATGCACCGTTGTGCTGCTTCGGAAAACCGTGCTGCATGGTCCTGGCGGAGCGATCAAAAAGCTAGTGAGGCATTTCTCGTGGGGGGAAGGAATGCAGGATGCATGATGCAGACCGACGTCTGACCTGTGGAGGAGCAGGTCATATGCGGGAAGTACGAAATGTCCGTATCGTCCGGCATCGGAGGCTGGTGACAGGCGCGTGGAAGGAAGACATGCTTTGAAGGCGCGGCGTTTCGGGCACAAGGCGCATGCATGAGCTGCCCGTGTTCTCTACTGTTGAACGTAACAACTGAGATAGATTCCGGAACCTCTCCTGTATGTGGAAATTGTTCCGGGAGTTTCGGGTCATCGGCAGGCAGGGTATTCATTGCCGGCGGAAGCGGAAAAGGAAGGTGCCGGTGAACAAAAAAGAGGCCCTTCCGAAGAAGGGCCTCTTTTCATTTCAAGGCATCAGTTCAGATTAGTAAGCCTTCATGCCGGGCATCGCATTGGGGTTGAAGATGAGGTCGTCATCTTCTTCAATGGGGTCGAGTTCGGCAATCTTACGGCCGGTGAGAACGCCTTCCAGATCGTCTACGGAAGTGAAACGCTTGTTGGCACGGGCGGCAACGATGGCATTGGCTTCTTCCATGGAGAGTTCGATGCCTTCATCCTTGCAGTCGGCAACCATCTTCTCAGCACTGGCCTTATTGAAGCTGAAAGCGCCGGCGTAGGCAGGAGCGGCCATGGCGCAGGCCATAAGGGTAAGAACGAGAGTACGAGCGAATTTCATTTTTTTTCTACTCCTTGTAATCTTCAAAATCAGCACTTGGAGGGGGCAAGCGTCATTTCGGCGTTGTCGGGATCATACCAGAGGCTGTTCTGCTCTTCAACGGGGTTGATGGCTTCCAGAGTCTTGTTGTCGAGTCCGGGAACCTTGAGCAGGTCTTCAGCAATGGAGAAGGGCTTTTCCTTGGCCATCTTCACCATGGCTTCAGCCATTTCCTGATTGATGTTGGCATCAGGAATGGACATGAGCTGTTCAACGGTGGCCTTGTTCAGATCGAAAGCGTCTTCGCCGGGAACCATGTCGTCGTCAGCCATTGCAGGGGCGGCACAGGCGAGGAGGGCGCACATGGAAAGAGAAGAAAGCAGCTTTTTCATGATGTCTCCATTACTTGCCGGCATAGGGAGTCTTGCTGGCAGGAATCTTGAAGGTGGTGTTTTCAGGCGGAGTAACGGCGAATTCCTGAGGCTTCTTCAGCTGAGGAACATAGTCGTACGGAGCGCGGTAGCAGCGGTACACCAGGTTGAACTTGCCGTTCGGGTTGTACCAGGGGCTGATGTATTCCCAAACGATTTCGTTGTCGGGAGTGACTTCCTGGAACTGGCCCACGGCACCGTTGGTGATGAGGGTGTTGCCGTTGGGCAGACGCTGAGCGGAGCTGACGTAGTCGCTGTAGAACTTGTAGGTTTCGCGCAGGCCCATGGCGGCGGAGGAGTGTTCCCACACCTTCTTCAGGCTGACCGGGTCGAATTCGATGACGCGGGAGTAGTCGCGGCGGGCGTTGCTCCAGCCGGTGGGCGCGCCGGGGTTACGTTCACCGTAACCGGCGTAGCCGCCGTTGTCGTACATCATGATGTTGCCTTCACCGGGCAGACCCTTCGGGATCATGTAGCAGTGATGCTGACCGACGATCTGGCCGAGCTTGTACAGAGCGCGCTTGTATTCCTTGCCCGCAAACACCCACTTGTCATCGGGGTAGAAGGTCGGGCCGATCTGCCACACGATCTTCTTGGTGGCATGGTCAATGATGAAGCAGGTGTTGAGCTGACGGCAGGAGCAGATGATGTTTTCGGGATGGAAGGCCGCGTATTTGACCGGATCTTCGTCATACCACTTGTTCGGGCCGAGGTAGGAGGCGGAGTTCATGTGCATCCAGTCGGCAGCCTTGACGCCGGGGGTACGGGTCATCTGCCAGGTGGGGAACTTGTACATGGACTTCTTGAGATCTTCGGGCAGCTTCAGGTCGTCGAAGTGTTCGAAGGCCTTCCAGTCCCAAAGGATGTTGTTGTCCTTGTCCACTTCGAAGATGTAGTCGTCATCAAGAGGCTTCTTGTTGGTGATGGCGGGGTTCTCAGTGAACAGGTGGGAGAGGACCATGATCTTGCCTTCGGGCTTGTATTCCACGTCCATGCCGGGGACATAGAAACCGACGGGGTTGCCTTCCACCTGGAAATCGTGGTGCATGCCGGCGAGCGGAATGTTACGCACGATCTTGCCGTCCCAGTCGCAGATCGAGAGGTCGGCGGACATGGGGTCGCCGTAGGTACGGCCGACCATTTCGGGCTTCTGACGGGTGGCACCCATGACATAGCCGCCCTTCAGCAGCTTGGTGGGGTGTTCCAGTTCGCTGACATGCTTCCATTCATGGACGACATTGCCGTTCATGTCGATGAGCACGCAGCCCTGGCCCGCGGTTTCAACACCGAACACGGTGTAGCCGTTCCAGCATTTTTCGGGCTTGTAAATGGTTACACCGTGAGGAAACACGGAAGGAAAAGCCCAGCTCAGAGAAGGCGCCGCAGTAGCCGCGGCAGCCGCAGACAGACCCATGAGGAATTGACGACGATTCATGTGACTTCCTTTATGAGGTTGAAGGCCGGAGTAATTCACATAGGATCTAGCAAAGAGTGTGCCAGATTATTTTTTGATGTAATATCAATGAGATTGTGAAAAGTTTTTTTTCCGCGCGTGAAAATTTCCGCACACATAAGCGTGTCATGTGTGAGTTTCCGCACATCTTTTCCGCTTTCAGAGAAAGGGCTCCTGATGTATGATGATCAGAAGGAGTCCCGTATGCGCCATCCATCCATCCATCCATCTGTTCTCATAAGTTTATTTATGATTTTATGCAGCGTATCCCCTGCGGTCGGGGTACATGTCTGCGACGCTGACAGGGATGAACATCTTATCATAGGTGTACCGCCCAATTCCGCACCGCTGTCCTTTCTGAATGAAAGTCGTGATGGACTGCAGGGGCTGGCCGTGGATCTCAGCATGAAAATGGCAGAGGTTCTTGGGAAAAAAATCGTTTTTGTGCAAAGCAACGCAAGAAAACTGGAGCAGAAACTGCGTCGCGGAGAGATTGATGCCGTAGTCGGACTCATGCCCGTGAATCTGCAGAATGATTTTTCCGATGTTCTGATCACTCCGTTGGCTTTGAACCGGACCATCCTTGTGGCAGGGCCGGAACATCAGTTCATCACGGAAAGCGAACTGGCTGGGCACAAGGTGATTCTTCAGCGCGGAGACGTCTACATTCCCAAAATGCTGAATCTGGGCTGCACCATCGTGCAGGCCGACTCCATTACGAATGCGCTCAATCGTCTGGTTGCCGGTGAGGCGGATGCCTATATCACAAGTTCCGTGGAAGTGGCTTTTCATATAGTACAAAGCAAGGCATACAAGAATATACGGGCTATCGGCGGATCTCTGGAACGCATTCCCATGGTCATGATGGTGGGGCGCCGTTCAGGCTTGCTGGAGCGCATGACCAGTGCTCTCGTGCAGCTGGAGGAAAACGGCGATGTTGATAAACTGCGTGCAAAATGGCTTGGGCGTTCCCTGTACGTACCGAATCTTTGGGAAATGTACCGTTATCATATTTTCGGATTCATCGCGCTGATCGCCTGCGTGTTTCTTGCTTCCATCGCCTGGATCTATGCGCTCAAGAGGCAGGTGCGGAAAGTCTCGCGCAGACTCCTGCGCTCGGAAAGAAAATACCGAGATTTTATTGAAGAGTCTCCGGACATCATCCTTCTTTTTGATGACAAGGGACATATCGGGCTTTGCAACAGGGCGGCGCGGAGTGCTCTCCACATCTCGGGAACGGGCAACAGTTCCGAAGTCCTTATGAACGCTCTATGCAGTGAGACATACGGATGTCTGGACCGCTTCATACAGCTTATTCCTCCTCAGGGGGCGATTCGCCGGGAAATAACGCTGGGGGCGGGGACAGATGAGGAACTTGTGCTGGAAGTGAATCTTTTTCTTACGGATATGGAAGCCACTCCTTATGCCATATGCCTCATAGGACGCGATATAACCGAGCGGCGCAAGCTGGACCATCAGGTCATGGAAATGGAACGTCTGGCCGTACTGGGCAAGCTGGCTGCCGGAGTGGCTCATGAAATCAACAACCCCATAGGCATAGTCATGGCCAATGCAGAGCTTGCCCTTGAGGACTGTCCGGAAGACAGCTCCCTGAAACCTCTTCTGCGTGCCATCTATCGCAATGGGGAGCGAGCCGTAAATACGACGCGGCGTCTGCTCAACATCGCCTTGCCGGATTCCGTTCAGTATGAGACGCAGAATCTTGCACAGATTCTGAGGGAGTCGTTGTTTTTCCTGAAGCCGAGATTGCGTTACGTAAAGATTGATGACAGCCTTCTTCCCGAGAATCTTCCCGTACGTGGCAACCGCATTCTTCTTGAACAACTCGTACTGAATCTGTTGATCAACGCCTTGGACAGTATGGGCGGATCCGGGGACGCCTGCCGGGCATTGGCTATTGAAGGTCGTTGTCTGGAAGGACGCGTCATCATGGACGTCTCCGACTGCGGGAGCGGTATCACGGAAGAAAACAGAAAGAAGATCTTTGATCCGTTTTTTTCGACAAAGGGCAGCAAGGGCTTCGGACTCGGCCTGTATATTTCCCGGCACATAGTGGAACTGCACAATGGTGGCATCGAGGTGTACTCGGAGCCTGAAGCCGGAGCCACGATGTCGTTGTCCTTCCCCATGGCATCAGAAAAAGCGTGAGCATGGAAGGGAGGGACAGATCTGGTGTTGCATAGATAGCTGTCTGAAATGATTTCCTTTCATCGAAAGCTCGTTTTCACGGACGGCTTCGGGAAAAGGGACGATCCGTGTTTCGTGCATCGGTGAATTTCGGAATGTGACGGGAGTCCCGGTTGATCCGGACATTTCGACATTCAATCCGACATGGAAAAAGGGACATGAAAAAAGCGCCGGTTGAAACGGCGCCTTTTTCATGTCGGATGGAAGGCTTCGGGAAGGACTACAGCCAGCGGAACCAGTCCTTCCAGGATCCCTGCTGATGTTCCCGTATGCTCTGTGCTTCTTCCTTGCGGTACTTCAGATAGGCGGCTTCACCCTTGGTACGGGCATATTCCGCTTCTTCCGTAACATCGGGATATGTCCGCACGACATACTGATAGCGTGTCCATGCGGCCTGATAGTTTTCCATTCCCCAGAAGACATTGGCAATGAACAGCTCCCGCTGCGCCAGTGTCTTTCGGCATGCGGCTATCTGTTCAGCGGCATTTTTTCCATACTCCGTATCGGGATATTCCTGCTGGAGCCTGGTGAAGTATTCCAGCGCTTCGCTCACAGCCGTGGCGGAATGGTCAATGGAGGTGTAGGAATTCTTCAGGGACATGCCGATCTGATACAGCACATAGGGAATGGCTTCGTGACGGGGATGCAGTGTCTCGAAATCTTTATAGGCATCTGCAGCCAGAAGGTATTCACTATCGAGGTACTGTGCGTCTGCCAGAGCCAGTTCAGCCTCTATGACATAGGGGCTGAAAGGATATTCATCCTTGATGCGGGTGTAGTAGACAATGGCCTGTGAATAGTTTTTCTCACGCATGGCATCATTGCCGGACTCGAATATTTCCTGCACTGTGTCATCGGCAGGAGGCAGAAAATATTCGTCCACAAGGGAACAGCCGCTCAGGAAGAGAGTGCAGGCTAGCATTCCCATAAGAAGCAGTTTACGCATTCCGTTGCTCCAGATAAGACGAGGCCGCAGTCGCTGCCGTAGCTCCGTCACCCACGGCGGTGCTGACCTGGCGGCAGCGTTTGGAACGTACGTCGCCGGCTGCGAAAATGCCGGGAACGCTGGTACACATTTCGGCATCCGTCAGGATAAAGCCGGCGGCATCGCGGTTGATCTGTTCCGGCAGATAGCCGGTCACAGGCTCCATGCCCACATAGATGAAGATGCCGTCCGCCGGAACGACACGGATGTCGCCGCTTTCCAGATGACGGACGATGACGGAGTCCATGCCTGCATCGCCTCCGCGGATTTCATCAACGACGCTGCCGGTCACAAGTTCAATGTTTTCGGTCTGGCGGACCTTCTCCTGATAGATCATCGCGCCGCGGAAACTGTCGCGGCGATGGACGAGGTAGACCTTGTTGACGATACGGGAGAGGTACAGCGCTTCCTCGAGGGCGGAATTGCCGCCTCCGACCACCACCACGTCCCGTCCGCGATAGAAGTTGCCGTCACACACGGCGCAGTAGGAGACTCCGCGGCCGCTGAAGGCTTCTTCACCGGGGACCCCGAGCTTGCGGTGGTAGGCACCTGAGCAGACAACGACGGCTCTGGCTTCCAGGGATTCACCTTCGGAAAGCTCAAGCGTGAAGAGATGTCCTTCCGCCTGTCTGACGGAGACAACCTGACCGCGGATGCGGGCAACGGGATAGGAGGCAAGATGCGCATCAAAGAGATCTGCCAGTTCCCATCCTTTGATGCTCTTGGGAAATCCGGGATAGTTCTCGATTTCGGCGGTGCTGAGTATCTGTCCGCCCGGTGCGGCGTTTTCGACGAGCGCGACGCTCACGCCGGAACGGACAAGATACAAGGCCGCGGTAATACCCGCAGGGCCTGCGCCGATGACTACGGCGTCGTACAGCATCAGAGAGCCTTTTCAAGCATGCCCACAAGGTGGGACTTGGCTACGGCACCGGTCACCTGATCGACGACTTCGCCGTCCTTGAAAACGATGAGTGTGGGGATGGCACGGATGCCGAACTGACTGGGGATTCGCGAATTTTCATCCACGTTCACCTTGCAGACAAGAACACGGCCTTCGTATTCGGCAGCCAGTTCTTCCACGATGGGGCCGATGCCGCGGCAGGGACCGCACCAGGGAGCCCAGAAGTCGACGAGAACCGGAATGGAGGATTTGATGACGACGCTTTCAAAAGTGGCATCAGTAACGGCAGTGGACATTGGGGAACTCCTTTATGAAAATGGCTTGGGGATGGCCGGATTGCTTTCCGGCTTGTCTCCGTCGTATCACGAAAAAAAATGATGCGGAATGATTGTAGGGACAGGGTATGCCTCTGTCAAGGCGGAGAGACGATCAGAGAGTCTTCCAGTCCTGAGGAATGGTCTGTCCGCGCGGAATGGCGGAAAGTGAAAGATCATGCACTCTTCCGGCCATGGCCATGTGCCATCCCGCCTTCGCTATCATGACGGCATTGTCTCCGCAAAGGGAAAGAGGGGGGATGATGAGCGGAATGCCGTGTTTTTCCGCAAGATTGGCAAACTCCCGCCGAACGACGCTGTTGGCGGCGACGCCGCCTGCCACGACGATGCTTTCAGGATGGAACAGGGTCATCGCCCGTTCCGTCTTGATGGTGAGCGTTTCCGAAACAGCCAGCAGATACGAGGCAGCCGCATCGCAAAGTGTCTGCGATGCCGAATCAAGACGTTCACGGGCCGGTGTGTCGCCGGGAGGAAAATGGGCGTCGGCATGCTGCGAGAGCCAGAGGACGCCGGCAGTTTTGAGGCCGCTGAAGCTGAAGTCAAGATTGTCGTTATGCGTATAGGGGCGGGGAAAAAGATGCGGATCGGCCCGTCCCCGTTTGCCGAGGGCATCGAGCAGAGCGCCGCCGGGGTAAGGCAGGCCCGCGGCCTTGGCAAACTTGTCGCAGGCTTCGCCCGCGGCATCGTCGATGGTCTTTCCAAGCACCGTCATATCCACGGGACCGTCCATGCGGTAAAGATGGGTGTGGCCGCCGGAGACGAGTACGCCGAGCGCAGGCCAGAGAATGTCGTGCTCCAGTTCTGCGGCAAGAAGGTGTCCCTGCAGATGATCGATGCCTATGAGAGGAATGTCGTGGGCCATGGCCAGAGATTTGGCAAAGGCAACACCCACGAGCAGACTGCCCATGAGTCCCGGACCGCGGGTGACGGCTATGCGATCTATGCTCTTCCATGACTCCGGACCGAGATCCGCCTGCCGGAAGAGACTGTCGAGCAGCGGCCCGATGAGGCGGGCGTGTTCTCTGGAGGCCAGTTCCGGAACGACGCCTCCGAACAGGGCATGAATATCGGCCTGACTGGAGATGACGGCCGCACGGACGCCGCCGTCGTCCACGAGAGCAAGGGCGGTTTCATCACAAGAACTTTCTATTCCCAGAACAAGCATGTCTGACCCGGAAGAGTTTTCGGCGCGGAGGCCTTCATGACAGAACAAGACCGCGCGCCGGCAAGAACCGGCACGCGGCAGACAAAAGTTGCACGGAACGGAGGATTGTTCTCAGATTTTGCCGTTTTCCCTGTAGACTTCCATGACCTGATCCACGTCGTCGGCGGAGCCGATGATGAGCGGCGTACGTTCATGAATGGCGGTGGGAACCTTTTCAAGAATGCGCATTCTGCCGTCCGTGGCCTTACCGCCGGCCTGTTCTGCAAGAAATGCCATGGGAGCGGCTTCATACATCAGACGCAGCTTGCCGCTGGGATGCTTGGTGTCTTCCGTATAGAAGAAAATGCCGCCCTTGAGCAGAGTACGATGGAAATCGGCCACCAGCGAACCGACATAGCGGGTGGAGCGTGGAGGCATGCCTTCCGGCCTGGAGAATGCATGCACGGCTTTCTGCGTGGCTTCATCCCAGTAGTTGTAGTAGCCGTGGTTGGCGGAATAGTATTTGCCTACACGGGGAATCTGGATGTTGGGATGGGTCAGAAGAAATTCTCCGATGGAGGAGTCCAGCGTGAAACCGTTGACGCCGTGTCCGGTGGAGTAGACGAGCATGGTCGAGGAGCCGTACAGGAAGTAGCCGGCGGCCACCTGTTCGATGCCGGGACGCATGAGGGCCTCAGCATTGAGTTCCCAGTAGTTCTGGCTGTCGGCGCGGCGATAGATGGAGAAGATGGTTCCGATGCTTACGCCTACATCGATGTTCGAGGAGCCGTCCAACGGGTCAAAGAAAATGATGTAGTGCCCGTGAGGTTCGTTTTCGGGCACGAAGAAGGGTTCCGCCATTTCTTCGGAACCGACGGCGCAGACCGCACCGGAGCTCTGCATTCTGTAGACCAGCGTGTTGTTGGCGAAGGTGTCGAGCTTCTGCACCTGTTCGCCCTGCACATTGACGGCACCAGTCGCGCCCAGAATATCGACCAGACCGGCCTGGTTGACATTTCTGGAAATGATTTTTGCCGAGAGAATAAGGTCATGCATCAGCGAGGTAAACTGCCCCGTCGCCTGAGGTGACCATCTGCGTTGTGATGCGATAAGGTGTTCAATTGCAGTGACTTCAGACATATCCAGGCTCCTTGGTGTCGGCTCCGGTCTGTCGCATCGGACATACACTCTGCGGAAGAGTCGGAGCTTCTGTTACTTGACAGTACCTATACCATAAACAAGGATAAATGTGCAATAAGGATCAATATGTAATTCGAGATCAATACAGACCGTGTGTCAGCGGACAGGAGCCGCAAACACAATGGGTTTTCCTCCTATATAGCGGGAAATCCACATCATTGTTCCATTATCATTACTCAGCAGTCCGTCGGAATGTTCCTTAAGATATTCCGCCCAGTCGATGGATGCGAGCGGGGTGGAAGAGTAGTCCATGTCCCCGCTCCAGATGAGCACGTCGGCGGAGCGGACGATGAAGTCTCCCGGTGAAGAGGCGAAGGGCAGCAGGGCTCTGAAGTCGAAGGTGGCCACCAGAAGCAGCTGAAGCTGGTCCTCCTGAAGGAAGGGGCGTGCGATGAGAATTTCCGGACCAAGCGGAGTGTCCTGTACGGAGGATCGCAGATCGCGGGGGAGCGCCTTGGGCGCAAGTTCCAGAAGCGGCGCGTAGTCGAGCTGCTTGAGCGGCGTGCTGGGAATGGATGCACCCAGTGTGCCGTCCGGGGCGACCATGGACAGTCCGGAAAGCCAGGGGAAGCGGCGCAGCAGTCCGGCGGCCGTTTCGGCATCAGGCGGCGTGGCAAGAGCGTCCAGAGCCTTTTCGAGCTTGGTCAGCTCCTCGTCGATGGGCATGATGCTCTGTACCAGATCCCGTTGCGGCCTTTCCAGTTCCGTGCGTTCCGTGACGTCCAGCTTCGAGGGGCGGTTGATATGCGTATGATAGAACGTCTTGGTTTCCTTGTAGGCACCCTTCATCTGCGCGCAGCCGGAAAGAGTCAGCGCGGAGAGGGAAAGAAGACAGACAAAGAGAGGATATATGCGGCTACGCATGGCAACTCCTGTCGCGCGTCAGGCGCGGGATTTGTTTTCCAGCCGGACGGCCAGAGTTTCCAGCATGTCCATGATGCCGGAAGTCGGAGGCTGCCCGGGAACGGCAGTGTCCGTTCCCTGCATGAGGCTGTCCAGTTTTGCGTTCAGTTCAGCTCTTTCCTCGGGAGAGGAGCTGACTTCGAGAAGTTCACGGTAAATGTCTGCGGCTTCATCCGTGGCTCCCTGTTCTTCGAGAATGTGCGCCATGGACCGGGTACATAGGGAGCTTTTGCCTTCCAGTGAAGATCGGGGAACGGGATGAGCTGCGGGAATGCGGTCGATCCGATCCTCCTCGTCATGGTCTTCACGGGGCATATCCTGCCGGTCGGCAAAGAAAAGATCCGTTGCGGACGGCGGCAGGGAAGTCTGCTCTTCGTCATCATGGACATCGTCGTCATCGGGAACGGAATCAAGACTGTACCAGGGAGCGTCTTCGTCCATGACGAAGCTTTTTCCGGTGGTGCCGATGTTTCCGGAAGGAGAGCTGTCGGAAACCTGATCCGGAGTGACGGCGGCAGATTCGCAGGCAGGAGCGGCGGTCACGTCCTGCCGGGCGGCGTCCTCAGCAGGATCTTTCTGCAGAGCCTTCAATCCCGCGGCGAACACGTCGTCCAGTCCCGGGCCTCCCCGGCGGAACGTGGCGCCGAAGAAGAGCAGCATGGCGGCCTGATCGGCCCGGACACCGGGCAGACGACTCCATATTTCCCACAGCGCAGAACATTGGGAAAGGGATTCGATGATGCCGGAGGCTTCCAGCCCTGCAGCGGCATCCTGTCCGGATTCATGGAGCAGATCAATAAGGAGGAGGCGGGCGTCAAGAAACTCGGGATGACGGGTCAATCCCGACCGGAGCACCTCTACGGCTTCCGCCCTGCGACCGGTTTCGGCCAGCAGGCGGGCATAGGGGAAAAAAATGCGGGAGGCGGGATCAAGAGCCAGAACTTCCTGATACCAGAGCGCCTTTTCCGGGGGAGAGTTTTCCGTAAGCGGTGAGTTCATGGGGGAGGAGCTGTCAGTCATTCCTGTCGTCCGTACCGGCGTCAAGCCATGCCGAGTTTTCTCTGCTCTTGTCGAAAAGATAGAGAATCTCGTTTTTTCTCACATAGTTCAGACGCTGACGAATAACTTTTTCCACATAGGCGGGATCCGTCTTCAACAGACGTATTTCCCGACTCAGCGCGGCACGCTTCTCATCGAGTGCGGCAAGTTCCTCAGACAGTTCGTTCTGTTTTTCCTTGAGGACTCTCCACGTGTACAGACTGTGGGACCCCCATACAATGCGGCTGGCCAGAGCAAAGTTGAGCAGTACTGCAAGTACGAGCAGAGACAGCTTCCACCAGAATGCCTTGTTTGAGGATGTGCGACGATTCATGGACACGGCGGCCTGAAGCTAGTTGTTGTCCGCCAGATGATCGCGCCACTGACGATGGAAGAGATAGAAGTAATTGCATCCGGAGAAGATGGTCAGTATCAGAGCAATATAGAGGACCACGGTACCTATGAGGTGTACGGGCAGTCCCAGGAAGGGGAAGTGAATGAGCAGGGGGACCATGGCAATGATCTGAAAGACAGTCTTCCATTTTCCATACCAGTCGGCGGCGATGACGACGCCCTTGTCGGCAGCCACGGCGCGAAGCCCGGTGACGGCAAGTTCACGCATGATGATAATGATCACTATCCACGCGGGAACCCAGCCCAGACCCACCATTTCAATGAGGATGGAGCAGATGAGCAGCTTGTCGGCCAGGGGATCGAGAAACTTGCCGAAGTTTGTCACCTGCTTTTCGCGACGGGCGATGTATCCGTCGAGAAAATCGGTCACGGCCGCAGCCACAAAGAGAATCATGGCTATCCAGCAGGTGTAGACGTTAGGAAAATGGATGAGCAGAAGGATAGGCAGCACCGCCCCGATGCGCATCATGGTAATGCGGTTGGCCCAGCCCATTTTTCCGAATATCTGCATCATGTCTGACAGAAACATATCTTTTCTCCCGCTCAAGAACATATCATGGGTACGACTTATCATAAAGAGGGGCGGCGCGGCAAGGCGGAAACACCGCGCAGACGGAGAAAAAAGTCGTTCTTCCGAAGAATATAAATGATGCCGCGGACGGAAGACGGTGAAACAAAAATGTGTCCCGCGGCTTCTTGACTTGTTCCGGGAGTATGCGAAAAAATACCTTTCACCCGCTTCAGCAGATGGAGCGGTCATACCGAGGGCCTTTCGCCCGGAAAGGATGCAGCCTTGTTCAGAAGAAGACAAATTTCCTATCGTTCCTCGTCCCGGCGTTCTTCATCCGGACTTTCTGTCATTGCCATGCTCCTCATACTGGCGCTTGCCGCTGTCGGAGCCTATTTCCTCATGCGGGATCTGAGCGGCCCCTCCGTGACGCTTACTCCCGGAAACACGGGGAGAATCGGGCTTGCCCAGACCATGGAACTGAATATGTCCGACAAGTCGGGGATTCAGTCCGTGACGGTGACGGTGAAGCGTGGAGAGCAGTTCATGACTGTTCTGCAGCAGGCGTTTCCCACGCTGGAAACCTCGCAGAAAGTCTCGTTCAGTCTGAAGGAAACCCGTCTGCCTGAAGGTGCCTTTGAACTTGAAATCCGGGTCGTCGACGGGTCCTATGCCGGTTTCGGCCGCGGTAACACCACAACGCTGAATCTCCCCATGATTCTGGATTCCCAGCCTCCCCGCATTGCCGTGAAGACAGGTCCTCCCGCTCTCTACAGGGGCGGAAGCGGACTTATCGTCTATACCGTCTCCGAGGATGTGGACAAAACGGGCGTTCAGGTGGGCGATCTTTTCTTCCCCGGCTACAAGCAGGACAACGGCGGCTATGTCTGCCTGTTCCCCTTCCCCATCTCTCTGACCACCGGCAGCTTCCAGCCTGAGATCATGGCCAGAGATCTGGCCGGCAACCTTACCTCAAGCCGTCTTCTTGTTCATGCCCTGAACCGGAACTACCGTTCGGATACTCTGAATATTCCTGAGTCCTTCCTCAACTTCAAGGCCGATGAACTGGCCCAGCTGTGTCCCGAGGAAAGCTCTCCCCTCACTCAGTATCTGTGCGCCAACAACAAGGTCCGCATCGGCAACGACGCCAAGCTCATCGAGGTGGCTTCCAATCCTGCCAACGTCTCGCCCCGATTCCTGTGGAAGGGGTCTTTCCGCAGTCTTCCCCGTGCTGCCGTGAAGGCCAATTTCGGTGATTTTCGTACCTATGTGGACGGCGACAAGCAGAAGATCGACGAACAGACTCATATGGGCCTGGATCTTGCTTCCGTGGCGCATGCAGAAGTGCCTGCATCGCAGGACGGCCGGGTGGTATGGGTGGATTATCTCGGCATTCACGGCAACATGATTCTCATAGAGCATGGACTCGGCCTCATGACGCAGTACTCTCATCTGAGTGAATACAGTGTAAAGGTCGGCGACGTGGTGAAGGCGGGACAGATCATCGGACGTACCGGAACGAGCGGTCTGGCCGGCGGTGACCATCTCCATTTCGGTGTGCTTGTGGGAGGCATACCCGTTCAGCCGCTGGAATGGCTGGACGCCTCATGGGTGAAGAACAACATCACTTCCCGTCAGAACATCTCATTTTAGACTCTTGTTTCCGGAGTTTTCCTCCGGCATGATGCAGCAGGTCCTGTGCAGGACAGAAATGTCCTGCCGGACCTTCCTTTTTCCGTTTTCAAGGAGACCGCCATGCCCCATAAAGGGCCTCATATTTCCATATCGGCCGACTATGTGGTCAACCGCATTCTTCGCATCAATCTTGACGAGTTCGAACGCTGGCCGCAGAGCGTACGTCAGCTGGCCATCGACATTGCCGAGGAACTGTTTCTTGTGGCGTACAATCCCTTTATATCCGCCTCGGAAGTGAAGAAAAGCGTCAATGAGCATTATCAGGCCGAGTCTCCTTCCCTCGCGCATCAGTATGCTACTTCCATCAGCGAGGGCATTACCATGTTCTGGAGTGCCCATGAGGCGGAGTTGGAATTCTGTCGTGAGCTTGAGGGACGTCTTGCCGCCGTCATGCCCGACGATTGTATCCTGCGTCGACGGGGAGCGCTGGTGGCGGCCGCCACCGATGCCACCGATCTGCGCATGGAGCTGCCGCTGCTGGTCGTGGAACCCGATACCCCGGAACAGATCAGTGCACTTGTCCGGCTGGCCAATGAAATGAAGT
This sequence comes from uncultured Mailhella sp., assembly GCA_944323575.1. GTDB lineage: Bacteria > Desulfobacterota > Desulfovibrionia > Desulfovibrionales > Desulfovibrionaceae > Mailhella. The sequence continues at coordinate 42,879 of CALUTB010000004.1, forward strand.
TCGCCATCATTCCCCGGGGCGGAGCTTCTGGACTTACGGGAGGAACGGTTCCTGCCCGCAAGCGCACCGTCGTGGTGAGCACCACTCGTCTTACCGCGAAGTCCGTCAACCGATCGGCCAGAACCATGACCTGCCAGGCCGGCGTGATCACGCAGGACGCCATTGATTTCGCCGCCTCGAAAGGCTTGCTCTTCACCGTGGACCCTGCCTCGAAGACGGCGTCCACCATCGGCGGCAACGTGGCGGAAAATTCCGGCGGACCTTTCTGCTTTGAGTACGGAACCACCATCGACAATCTTCTGTCATGGACCATGGTTACGCCAACAGGCGAGATCATCCGCATCGAAAGAGTGAACCATCCCGGTCATAAGATCATGCCGGAAGAGACGGTCGTCTTCGAAGTGAAGGATCTTTCCGGCGGCATGCGCAATGTCGTTCGTCTGACGGGAAACGAGGTTCGTCACGACGGACTCGGCAAGGACGTGACCAACAAGCTGCTTGACGGACTGCCCGGCATGCAGAAGGAAGGCATCGACGGCATCATTACCGAGGCTACGTTCGTGCTGCATCCGAAGCCGTCTCTTTCTCGTGTGATGGTGCTGGAATTTTACGGTACTTCCATGGTTCCTGCGGCGCAGCTCGTACGCAAGATGGTGAATCTTCGCGACAGAATCCGCGAACAGGGCGGAGACGTACGCATGTCGGCGCTGGAAGAGTTCAATTCCAAGTACGTGCAGGCCATAAATTATCAGCCGAAGTCCGACAGACACAAAGGCAGCCCCATTTCCGTGATCATCGTTCAGGTGGACGGAAACGATGCCTATGTGCTCGACGATACCGTGCAGTCCATCTACGCTCTTGCAGAAGATGATCCTCATGTCTTCGCTGCCATTGCCAGGGATGACAAGCAGGCTGCTGAATTCTGGGAAGACAGGCATCGTCTTTCAGCCATTGCCAAGCGCACGTCCGGATTCAAGATGAACGAGGACGTCGTCCTGCCCATGGCGCGCATTCCCGAATTTGCGCATTACCTTGAAACGCTCAACGTCACGGCTGCGGCGGAAGCCTATCGCTACGCCCTGCAGGAGCTTTCCCGACTCCAGGGATTCCCCATGGAGGATCCTTCCTTCAACGAGGAGTTTGCCTTTGCTTCGCATGTCGCGGCGAGCGATGAATCCAATCTGGATCCGGAACTCGTGGATGAAGATGTCGCGAACCGTGCGGAACGCTGGCTTCTGGCGCAGAGGGAGCGTTTTCCCCGACTGACTTCCCGTATTGAAGCCATCGTGGACTATATGAAGAGCAGCCGTATCGTGGTGGCCAGCCATATGCATGCCGGCGACGGCAACTGTCATGTGAACATCCCCGTCAATTCCAATGATCCGCGCATGATGGAGCACGCGGAGGACATAGCCATGCAGGTCATGGCAAAAACACAGGAACTTGACGGCGCAGTCTCCGGCGAACACGGCATAGGCATTACGAAAATAGCGTTCCTGGATGCCAGACAGATGGAGAGTCTGCGTGAATTCAAGATGCGCGTTGATCCCCGTGATCTCCTGAACCCCGGCAAGCTCGTCACCAGAAAGCTTCCCGTCCGTCCGTTCACCTTCTCCTTCAACAGACTCATTGCGGACATCCGGGAATCGGGCCTTCCCGACAAGGAATGTCTCATCCGTCTGCTTTCGCAGGTGCAGACCTGCACGCGCTGCGGCAAATGCAAGCAGGTGTGCCCCATGGTCTACCCTGAGCAATCCTTCCAGTATAATCCGCGCAACAAGAATCTGATCCTCGGTGCGCTGACTGAGGCCATCTATTACTCTCAGGTTACAACCGGAAGACCTTCGCCCGAACTTCTTGCGGAACTGAGACATCTGGTGGAGCACTGCACCGGATGCGGACGATGCACCTCGGTATGTCCAGTAAAGATTGAGTCTTCGGAGGTTGCACTCAGCTCTCTGGCTTATGTGAAGCGTGAGGGTATGGGAGGGCATCCCATCAAGTCCCAGGTCCTCAAGGTGCTGTCTTCCGATCCGTCCAACAGAGTGCCTGCCTTTGCCAAGATGGCGGCGCTCGGACAGAACGTGATGAATCAGTTCATTCCGCTTGTGCCGAGGGTGTGGCGCAAACGTATGAGCAGTCCGCTCTTCTCCGACAGAGGGCCGGCTCTTGGCATGGTGAGCATCTATGAAAGCCTGCATCTTGAAAAGAATGCCGCCGTTCATCTTTTTCTGCCCGTCAGCGGGGATATCTCCGCACAGGGGGTGCTGGAAGGCAGAGTCCCCGCCGTGCTGTACTTTCCCGGGTGCGGAGGAGGTTTGTTCTATCGTCGCATAGCCCTGGCTTCCATTGCGCTTATGATGTATGCCGGTGTTCCCGTGGTTCTTCCGGGCAGACATCTCTGTTGCGGTTATCCTCTTCTTGCAGCGGGCGCCGCCGAACAGTACGAGGCCAATCTCCAGCGCAACAGACAGGTGATCGCGTCCTCGCTCCAGGCTGCGTCCGAAGCAGGATTCGATGTAAACATGCTTATCACGGCCTGCGGTTCCTGCCGTGACTCCCTTATGCGTCACGGCATTACAGGTCTGGACGGTACTGTTCTTCCGCATAACGACATTGTTCAGCTTCTGGTGGATCGTCTGCCGCACGGGGTGAGTGTAAGCAGTGAACGCATCATCTATCATTCTTCGTGTCATCCGGCATGGTCAGGCGTGAAGGCCACCAAGGACGGAGGCAAGGTCGCACGAGCGCTGGAGCGCATCACCGGAGCTTCCATTCTGCTTAATCCAGGTTGCTGCGGGGAGTCCGGGGCCGGAGCCTATACCTGCCCGGATATCTATAATGTCCTGCGTGAACGGAAACGTGAACGTCTGGAAAGCGCTCTTGCCGGATACAAGGCAGACGCGCCTATTCTGGTCGGTTGCCCTTCCTGCAAGATTGGCATAGCCCGCACGCTCATGACCATGGATGTCAGACATCCGGCCAGAGGCAAGGACAAAAGTACGGGGGATAAGCCCGTCATCGATACGCATCGTCCGGTGCTGCACAATGCCGAATGGCTGGCGGAGACGCTTCTCGGCAGGAACTGGCTGTCCATATTCAAGGCGCAGGCGTCGCGGACGGAGGGGCATCCCGGTGTCCGTGTCGTGTGCATGGAGGAGCGAAAACGCTGAGCAGAAGCTGGGATTTCTTTTGTTTCAGTAAGTATTGCGGCAGGACAGGCTTTCCTTCAAAGGAAAAGCCTGTCCTGTCGTTTGTTGTTCATGCATGAAATGGTTGTTCTGCCTTCATGGATATTGTTCTGTCATCATTCTGCATTCAAGTGAGTTCTATTTTGTATATTATATAAATGTATTAATGATGAATTGAATTTTATTTATGCTGCATTGTATGGTTTTATTTTTTGTTGAGTTCGGAAAAAAAATTTGAAACAGTATTTTGTGTATTCCAAGTATGGACGGAAATGGTGCTTCCCGCCGTGAGTGGAACCGGAAAATAGATCGATGGGATCGAAAAGTAAAGGATAACGGCATGAAACAGTATCGGACTGCCGCAGCGGCATTGTGTTTCTGTGCTTTTCGGAGAACGGGATGCCTGAACATGAACAGAACCCGGCAGGAGTGCTGTTCGGAGTCGGTGTCGGTGCTCTGGACGGCGGCATATACGGACATGAAAAGGAAAGGTGATGATACTGCTTGTCGATGTGTTCCTTTTATGCGACATTTCGCGCATGAAATCCTATGAGATCACATTTGTGCAGGGTGTGGCCGCCTTTCAGGGGGCAAGGGACTGTAGTCTGCTGAGATTTTCCGAACATGCGGCGTCCGTGCTGCTTGTGTGCCGGGCGCGTCCGGAAGTCTGTCTTATTCTCGGAGACGTCCGCGCGGCATTTCCTGATCGTTGCACTTGTCCTTCTGTGGAGGAGTGCAGGACTCTCGGTCTGACGGCTGAAGGACAGGACGACGATGTTCTTGTGCTTTGTCGTATGATCATTCCGGCGGATGATCCTCTGTCCGCTGGTTTTGATATGTCCCGTCTGGTGCTGGCGGCTCCGTCCACGGGGCTGGGGCTGGAGGTTGAAAGGCCGGGATTTCCTCTTATACCGTTAGCGGTATCCGACAGGGAACGCAGAGCGAAAAAACATCATGGAGAGAGAGACATCTGCGCAACGGATCGGATGGTGTCGGAAAAAAGGTGACGGATGAAAAAAGGTGGTTCGATGATCGGAAATCGGACCGTTTTTTATTTAACGGTCGCCGGAAATCAGTACAGCGGAACGTCGAAGCGTATAAGCTCCGGCTTTTCCATGATCCAGAACACCAGAATGCACATGATGAGAAGGGCATATTCACCGATACTGCCCGTACTGCAGAGCTTCAGGGAAAAACGCTTTTTGGCGAAGGGCAGCAGAGGAACGCCGTGCGTGGTGCACATGTCGAGCAGTACGTGCGTGAGAGCTCCGAAGCCGAAGCCGCCGACAAGAGCATCGGGCAGAGGGCCGAGCTGACCGGTAAGCGACCACATCCACAGTGCAAGCCACCATCCGAACCAGTGCGATGAGCGTCGGTGAACCTGATTGAATTTTTTCTGTCTGAAAAAGGATCTTCCGGCCGAGCGCTGATCAAGCACGTCGGGAAAGACGGACCCCGCCCATGCCGCAGCCATGCCGGCGAGAGGAAATCCTGCAGCAAAGGCGGCCATGAGGGACATGGTCTGATGTGTTGCCCATTTCATGCGTCCTTCCTTCTTTGTTCAAACTGTTCGGAGGCCCGGCGACGACGTGCCTCTGCGGCAAGCCCGCAGGGGACGACGGTTTTTCCTATGGGAAAAAGCGCCAGTTCCGCAAGCTTGATGTGCTGCCAGGCAAAGGGAATGCCTATGATGGTCAAGGCGAGAGCCGCGGCTGTAGCCACATGGGAGAGAGCTATCCATACTCCGGCAAGAAGAAACCATATGACATTGCCTATCACGCCGGGAATGCCGGTGCCGATATCATTTTTCCCGTACAGAAGATCGCGCGGAACGGCTTCATATCCGAAGGGCATGAAGGCAAATCCGGCCATGACGAAGCATGCGCGGCCCCAGGGAAGACCGATGATGCTCACACATGCCAGTATTCCGGCGAGAAGCCACAGCAGCGCCATGAACCAGCCGCCGAATATGATCCAGAGTATGTTGCCGATAACGCTCATGAACTTCCCGTTGTTTTTTCTTGACCGCTGCTGCAAGAGGGCGGAAGGGAAGAATATAGCGGGCAGGGCCGAAGCAGGCAAGGGGTAGAAGAGGTGGAGGGCTCGGTCCGAATGCTTTTTCGGTCTTCCGGACGGCTGATGCAAGTACGGGCTCATGCAGGCGACGATGAAAAGCGTCGGTTGCAGAGCCGGCCGTGATGGCGTATGCTGCCACACATTCTTTCAACATTCCTTTCTGGAGAGATTTCCTATGCAGCGTACCAGCATAAGCGAAGCTCTGGCCTCCACCGGGCCGCGCGACGGCATCACCGTGTGCGGGTGGGTGAGAACCCGCCGCGATTCCAAGGGATTTGTCTTCATTGAACTCAATGATGGTTCCTGCCTCAAGAACCTTCAGTGCATCATAGATGAAGGCACTCAGGCATGGAACAGCCTTGAAGGCGTGAATACGGGCGCGGCCGTCAGTGTGACCGGCAATCTTGTGGAATCCCCGGGCAAGGGACAGAAATGGGAAGTGCATGCCGAGACCATGCAGGTCTTTGGTCTCGCCGATTCTGCGACATTCCCTCTCCAGAAGAAGCGTCATTCCGACGAATTTCTGCGTACCATAGCCCACCTACGGCCACGCACCAACAAGTACGGTGCGGCGTTCCGTATCCGTTCCGAGGCGGCCCTTGCCGTACATGACTATTTCCGTGGACTCGGCTTCTATTATGTGCACGCGCCCATCCTGACCGGTTCCGACTGCGAAGGTGCAGGCGAGATGTTCCGAGTGACCACGCTTCCCGTAGACGGCGGTCCCAAGCCGGAATCCGGCAATGTCTTCGAGAACGACTTTTTCGGCAAGCAGGCAAGTCTGACCGTTTCCGGTCAGCTTGAGGCGGAGGCTCTGGCCTGTGCGCTGGGACGGGTCTACAACTTTGGTCCTACATTCCGTGCCGAGCATTCCTATACGCCTCGTCATGCCGCCGAGTTCTGGATGGTGGAGCCGGAGGCTGCCTTCAACGACATATGGGACAACATGGAGCTTGCTGAGGGACTCATTCGTCATGTGGTGCGTCATACCGTTGAGCATTGCGGCGACGACGTCGCGCTCTTCGACAAGTTCGTTTCCCCCGGCCTTCTGAACAGTCTTCGGGACATGATTGAAAAAAAGTATGCGCGCATATCCTACCGTGACGCGGTGAAGCTTCTTCAGGAAAGCGGGAAAAAATTTGAGTATCCCGTGTCGTTCGGTACCGATCTTCAGACGGAACACGAGCGTTTTCTGGCCGAGGAGTATTTTCATTCTCCGGTGACGGTGTATGATTATCCCAAGGACATCAAGGCGTTCTACATGCGTATGAACGACGATAATGAAACCGTGGCCGCCATGGATCTGCTGGTTCCCCGCATAGGAGAGCTTGTGGGCGGCAGTCAGCGCGAGGAACGTCTCGATCGCCTTTCCGCACGCATTGCGGAGCTGGGACAGAAGACCGAGGACTACTGGTGGTATCTTGATCTGCGTCGTTTCGGCAGCGTTCCCCATTCCGGTTTCGGCATGGGGTTCGAGCGCATGATCATGCTGCTGACCGGCATTGCCAATATTCGTGACGTGCTGCCGTTCCCCCGCACGACGGGATCTCTGGAGTTCTGATGAGAGTCATGACGGAACGCCGCAGGGCGAAGATTGAGAAAGTGCTTTCCCAGCGCCAGAAAGGGCTTACTCTTGTCATGGACAATGTGTGGGATCCTCACAACGTATCTGCCATATACCGCAGCTGTGATGCTTTCGGTGTGCCCGAAGTGCATCTTTACTATACGCAGTGCGCCTTTCCGCAGCTGAGTCGCAAGACGTCGGCGTCGGCTTTCAAATGGGTGAACACCATCCGTCATTCCAGTCGGGAGGAGCTTCTGGCTTCGCTCCGTGCGCGGAATATGCAGGTGCTTGCCACAAGCTGTTCTCCAGCCTCGCGCCCGCTGACCGAATATGATTTCACAAAGCCTACGGCGATCATCATGGGCAACGAACATTCGGGAGTCTCGCCGGAACTGGTGCCTCTGGTGGATGGGGAAGTATACATTCCCATGTACGGCATGGTGCAGAGCTTCAATGTATCCGTGGCGTCGGCTCTCATGCTGGCGGAAGCCTCCCGGCAGAGAGCGGTGGCGGGTATGTACGATCACAGACTCTGGAGCGACGAGGAATATGAGGAACGTTTGAATGCATGGTTGGAAAAGGCCTGAGTCTTCCATCCGGAAAAGATAACAGGCATTTTCGTCGGCAGACAGGGTCCGTTTCTGAAAGGAAACGGGCCTTTTTTGTTCCCGGTCGGGCTTTTTCCACCTCTTTTCCTCCATCAGGCATTGCCAATGGGGCATACGAGGGGTAGAATGGTATCGTTTTGTGAATGCCTTTTCAGCGGAGACTCCATGCTGTTCGACGATATGCGCGTTCTCTTGGCCCGCGCCAGAAATATTGCCATCATCGGAGCCAAGGATAAGCCGGGTTCCCCGGTGGATCATGTAGGGCGGTACCTGCTCAACGCCGGCTTCAATGTTCAGCCGGTACATCCTGTTCGTCGTCAGGCATGGGGGATTCCCACCGTGCACAGCATCACGGAACTTCCCGATCGGGGCTTTCAGCCCGATATCATCTGTCTTTTCCGCGCTTCGCAGTACTGCGAGGCTCATGCCCGTGAGACGCTCTCTCTGCCCCGCCTGCCCATGATCTTCTGGATGCAGGAAGGCATACGCAGCCCGGAGGCGGGCAGACTTATGGCGGGGGCCGGGGTGAAGGTTGTGGAGGATCGCTGTATCCGGACCGTACATGCCGCTTTGTTCAATGATGTGACCGGGACTTTTTCCTGTACGCGTTGCGGCAAGTGCTGTGAAGGCCGCGGAGGTATCGTGGTGGGGCCTCGAGATCTGCCGCGGCTGTGCGCGTATTTTGGTCTTCCTGCGGATGAGGTGCTTGCCAGATATACGGAAAATATCGGCGGCAAGCCGACGCTCAGATGCGGAGAGGACGGCTTCTGTCTGTTTTTCAAGGCCGGCAAGGGATGTTCCATCCATTCCGCACGTCCGGCAGTATGTCGGGCATGGCCTTTTTTCCGGGGAAATCTGATGGATGAGGTGAGTTTTCTCATGGCGAGGGAAGACTGCCCCGGCATTCATCGCGACGCCACGCACGAAGCGTTTGCAAAAGAAGGGTTCCGCTATCTGAACGACTATAAACTGCGGGCATGGGACAGGGCGCATGAGGGAAATGCCCTGATTGTGGATGAGTGCGAGCTTCCGTCCGGAGCGGGAGATTGATATTTGCCTTTCCGTCATGAGGAAAGGGAGCCGCCGCTGGCGGCATGGGTGGGGAGCCGCGGCGTCCGGAGGGCGCGGCGACAGAAATTGTAAACCATGGTGGCGGTCGTCGTTACGATGATTCCGCTCCGCGTGTACGCCGCATGGCATGCACGCAGGAAGCCCGCGGGACATGGACCCGGGGCGTTCACGCGCAAACGCGCCAGAGGATTCTGATGAATATTCTGATTTTTGGCCCCAACGGCAGCGGCAAGGGCACGCAGGGTGCTCTTCTTATGGAAAAGTACGGCATTCAGCACATCGAATCCGGCGCCGTCTTCCGTCAGCATATCGGAAACGGCACGGAACTGGGCAAAAAGGCCAAGGCCTACATTGACAAGGGCGAGCTTGTTCCGGACGAAATCACCATCCCCATGGTGCTGGATATTCTCAAGAGTCAGGGGGGCAAGGGCTGGCTGCTGGATGGTTTTCCCCGCAACATGGAGCAGGCCCGCAAGCTCGATGAAGCTCTCAGAGCCGAGGGCATGAAGCTCGACTATGTGGTGGAGATTCTGCTTCCCCGCAAGGTGGCCCGCGAACGCATCATGGGACGCCGTCTCTGCGTGAACAACAACAATCATCCCAACAACATTTTTATAGATGCCATCAAGCCCAACGGTGACGTCTGCCGTGTGTGCGGCGGTGCTTTGAAGACCCGTGCCGACGATCAGGATGAGGCCGCCATCAACAAGCGTCATGACATCTATTATGATGAGAAGAACGGTACCCTTGCGGCAGCCCATTATTTCAAGGATCTGGCCGCCAAGGGTGAAACGACCTACATCACGCTCGACGGCAGCGGCACCATCGATGCCATTCGCGAAGAACTTCTGTCCAAGCTGAAGTAGGTTTTCCGTTCGAGAGACCAGATGAAATCAGGATAAGAAAAGCCCTGGAACCGAAGAACGTGGTTCCGGGGTTTTTTTAGTTAACCCTTCAGACTGCTGAGGGAGCGGAAGCGACCGAAACAGGAAGATACCCGCCAAGCGGGTGGATCATAAAACGGTTATACCTGAAAACACCTTTCCGGTAAGACGTAGTTGTTCAGTCTCCCGTCTACGTCGAAAAGGTGTTTTTCATGGCGAAAGAACAAAATCTGGCATATCCGAAATGGCTGTGCAGGTACCATATTGCCTTTTCTCCTAAGTATGGGAGAAAAGTAAGTTATGGGCAATAACATGAAGAAACAGGAAAAATAATACGACCGCTTTGTCATCATAAGGGAATTGAAATTATTGAAGGACATATGATGGCTGATCCTGTGCACATACTTGTCCTGATGCCGCTCAAGTATGTGATATCGTCAGTCATAAGATATACAAAGGGTAAAAGTTCCCTGATGATTTTGATAAATTTTCCCAGCTGAAAAACAGGTATGGCAATCGGAGATTCTGGAGTGTGGGCATGGCGTCAGCACGGTAGACTTGAACGAATCGACAATCAAATATATGCGGGAGCAAGATCGAGAAGATATCATGTTCGATAAGAGAATGTGCAAGGAATATGCGGGTCCGTTTGGTCCGAAGCAGGGAAAGCTCCTTCGGGAGCAGACTGCGAGTCAAAGTACATGGGGCTTGAACTGTTGAAAAAGACCGGGCGCCGACCTGAGAAGTTCAAGTCGGCGCCCTTAATGCGCGAGTAAGCGGCAATCTTTTATGACGCTGAACAAGACACCCGTTTTACGGGTGATCATGACTATGATTTCCGGATAGAGGAGAGGAGAATACCGCCTCCAGATCCGTCGAAGAGTGTTTTTTCCTGCCCTCTGGACAAAGGTGTGTCTGAAGCGGATGCAGAACGTCCGCTTCAGACGTAAGGAAGAGGTGATCTTACTTCGTGCACGTCGCGGCGGTATTGTTCTTGCCGGCGCTGAGGCTGCCGGTTCTGGAGAAGTGCAGGAACAAGGCGAGACACGTAAGAGAAACCAGAATACCGATAATGGTGGACGCCTCCATGGAGAGGCGGAAACCGATGGGAGCGTAACAGATGTAGGCCGTGCATACCGTGGTCATGAACACGGCGGGAAGACTGGTGATCCAGTGCAGACGGCCGTGTCTGGCAAGCCATACGGAAAAGGCCCAGAGAGTCACGCAGGACATGGTCTGGTTTGCCCAGCCGAAGTACCTCCAGATGATGGGGAAGTCGAGCAGCGTGAGCGCCACTCCGCCGCAGAAAAGCGGAACGGCAGTCAGAATGCGTCTGGTAACGCTTGTCTGATCGATATGGAAGCGATCGGCCAGCATGGAGCGTGCGGCACGGAAGGCAGTATCACCGGTGCTGATGGGCAAAAGCACCACGCCGAGAATGGCGAGAAGTCCGCCGATGGGGCCAAGCAACGTTATGGCTATCTGCTGAACAACCAGGGTAGGCGCTCCCTGAGGTCCCATGGCAGCGGAGAGACTCGCCGCATCGGGATAGAAGGAGAGCGCGAGAGTGGCCCAGATGAGTCCCAGCAGACCTTCGGTGATCATGGCGCCGTAAAAGACCTTGCGTCCCTGTTTTTCATTGAGCATGCAGCGGGCGCGCAGAGGGGACTGCGTGGCATGGAAACCGGAAATCGCACCGCAGGCAATGGTAATGAAAAGAATGGGCCACACGGGAGTGTGGGCAGGATGCACGTTGGTGAAGAAGTCCGTGTTGGGCAGTATGTTGTATCCCTTGGCGAACAACGCCACGATAAGCCCCAGCGCCATGAAGATGAGCAGAACGCCCACGATGGGGTAGAAGCGGCTGACGATGCGGTCAAAGGGAATAATGGTGGCAACGAAATAGTAGGCAAAGATGAGCACGCTCCAGGCCAGCGTCGGTGCGGAGGGGAAGAGGTCGGTCAGGAAGTTCGGGAACAGGCTGGCAAGAAGAGCCGCGGGAGCCAGGACAAATGTGGCGCCGACCATGATCATGAAAATGATGGTGAAGCATTCCATGAAAATTCGCATACCCGAGCCAAGGTTGCGGCCGATGATCTCGGGATAGCTGATGCCGTCTTCCCTGATGGAAATCATGCCTGCGATATAGTCGTGTACCGCACCGGCGAAAATGGAGCCGAAAACCACCCACAGCAGCGCAACAGGTCCGTACAGGGCGCCGAGAATGGTACCGATGACGGGGCCGAGGCCTGCGATGTTGATCATCTGGCTCATATAGAGCTTCCAGAGTGGCATGGGTTCGAAGTCCACACCGTCCCTTTTGGTCATGACGGGAGTTTTCCGGGACGCATCGGCCCCGAACACACGTTCCACGAAGGCACCGTACACGGCGTATCCCGCGATGAGCAGTGCACAGCAGCCAAAGAAATAAAGGGTGCCAACCATAACAGATCCGGCTTTCGCCGGCCCTCCAGTGCCCTCTCCAAAGGGGCTGGTATGCCGCGACAGGTTATCGCGGACGATAAAAGCATCCATCCGCAGGGATGGGGAAGGTCATAATGCGGAAGGCGGTACTGAAAAAAGCTTTCCGCACAGACTTCTGTCCTCTGACAATGCACCGTGTCACGGGGAGAACCGCAATTCTCCGCACGGGCAGGTTTTGAACCCTGCTCTCGGGCGGAAGGTTTGTCAAGATTTTATAGCCATATCTTGTTGGATTAAATCGAAATGCACGGATGGTATGTGAAAAGTCGGGCGAACAGCGACAAAGGGAATGTCTCCGTTGACTTTTGCTGCCGGATTCGGGAACAGACGAACGTGTTTTTTCTCCGGGGGCGGGAAAAATGGATTGACAGAAGGCTGTACCGATGAAATCCTTTTTTCATACTTTCCTGAAAGACCGGGAAGTGTACGTTTTCGGCTCCGACCGGTGCGTTTCTTCGGTGCATGCGCCGACCACGGATTGAAACATCTTCGGCTTAAGGAGAATATCATGAAGTTTGATCTGGTCATTCATGTGAACGCCAACGATCCCAGCGTGTTCAGACTGGCCTTCAGCCAGGCCGCCAACTACAAGAAGGAAGCGCTGCTCAAGCGTCACAAGATCTCCCCCATGGATATTGCAGCCAAGGCCGGACTGGTGGCGCTGGAGGAATTGGAAACCTTCAAGCTCGTCATGGTCGTGAACGGTCCTGCCGTGCAGCAGCTTGTCAAGGAAAACAGCGAGCTGCTGAGCAAGGCTCAGGAGGCCGTGGCCAATGGTCTGAAGATTCATGTGGGACAGTGCGCCATGAATTCCTATCATGTCGAAAAAGACATGCTCTGGTCCTTTGTGGAAGTTGTGCCTTCTGCTACACTTGATCTCGTCCAGCTGCAGAATGCCGGGTTTGCCTACATGAAGGTGTAGGTTTGTCAGTCGATACCATTGCGAAACTGCTGTTTTTGCATCAGACATGAAAAGGCGTCGTTCTCTATGGAGAGCGGCGCCTTTTCATGTCGTTTCGTGAATGTCAGACTCAGGCTATGGAAGAGCCGCTGGGGGCGTCAGCCGTGAGCAGGGAAAGTCC
>CALUTB010000005.1 GCA_944323575.1 uncultured Mailhella sp.
AAGAGCGCTGGATGCTTTTTGAATGCATTCCGATATGGGGCGGCAAGAACCGACTGCCCCTCATCAAGGATCTGTAGGAGCTTTCCCTTTCTCTCCGATCCGCACTTCCCCAAAAGTCTCCGACGGTACGGCATTCCGCAAAATAGCTTTCGCCGGAAAATCCCTCAGTGCTGATCACGAAGGCGTTTGGCCTCGGCCCTGTCGACGCGTCTCTCTTTTTCTTCGGGATCGCCTTCTGCACGATGGGCGAAAATCCGCCCCCGCATCACGGCATCGCCGCCGTATCGGGAACGCAACGTATCCACGGCCATGTTCAGCCTGTCGCGCCTGCCCTCATTCTTTTCCGGGCGCTTTTCCGCCATGAGAGAAAGCTGTACCGGCCCGCCGGCTTCAAAACCGGACACTCCCACGCCGACAAGGCGTACCCTGTCGGCCAGCTCCAGAGCGTCGAGGATGGAAACAGCCGTTTCGTAAATGCTCTCCGTGCTGCATATTCTGTGATCCAGCGTCACCTGACGAGTAATCTGACGGAAATCCGCATACTTGATCTTGAGCGTCACCGTTCGCCCCGCCAGATGCTGACGCCTCAGCGAGGTACCCACTCTTTCCGCATGACGCAGAATCCATGTGCGCAGAAGATCCCTGTCTCTCGTGTCCTCATCCAGCGTCACTTCCGCGCTTTCCGACTTGGGCGGCGACCACGGCACCACCTCGCGCGGATCGACACCGTGCGCCCTCTCCCACAGCACGCCTCCGGCCTTGCCGTAGCGACGCCGCCAGAAATCCTCACCGTAGCGGGAGACGTCGCCGCATACTCTGACGCCGAAACGGGAAAGCTCCTCGGAAAAATGCTTCCCCACGCCGGGCACGGACGACACCGGAAGCGTGGCCAGAAAAGACGGAACCATGTCCGGCTCCAGCATGAAAAGCCCGTCCGGCTTGCGCTGTTCCGAAGAAATCTTGGCCAGGAACTTCACCGGAGCTATGCCCACAGAGCAGGTCAGTCCCCCTGTGACCTCCCTGACCGCCGTCTTAAGGCGTCGCCCCATCTCCTCCACCGGACCGAACAGGCGCTCAAGGCCTGTGGCGTCAAGATAGGCTTCGTCCACGGAGGCCATTTCCACCTTCGGTGAAAACTGCGTCAGCGCTTCCCGCACAAGGGCGGACAGTTCCGCATACCGGCGCATGCGGGGACGGATATAGACCGCCGACGGGCAGCGCCTTCTTGCCTCGGCTATGGGCATGGCCGAGCGTATGCCGTATCGACGCGCCTCATAGGAACAGGTGCTCACAACGCCTCTGTGCTCCCCGCCAACCACAACCGGAAGACCACGCAGAGAAGGGTTGTCGAGCTGTTCTATGGATGCGAAAAAGGCATCCATATCCATGTGCATGATCCAGTGCTGCTGACGAGGCAAAACTCACTCCTCAATGACTCGGCCCTGTATGACAATCTCTTTACAGACGGCCCGTTCCGGCGGATAGTCCTTGACAACGGGGGGTGCACTCTCTAAGGAAGAAGTACCAGTCCTCATCATGCCTTCGGGCTGAAAAAAGGGCAATACCGGGTTTTGCACTCTCTTCTTTTCCCATTCCCATAAGGAGTCAGGATCGTTGGCCAAAAAAAAATCCATGCAGAAGTGGACCGTGGAGGATTCCGTCGATCTGTACGGCATCCGCAACTGGAGTTCCGGCTATTTCGACATTTCACCAAAGGGTGAGGTCGTCATCCGTCCGTTCGGACGCGACGGGGGACCGGAAGTCAGCGTGCTTGAGATCATTCACGAACTCAAGGATCGCGGATATGATCTGCCCGTACTGCTCCGCATCGAGAACATTCTCGATTCCCAGATTTCTCTTCTGCATCAGACGTTCCGGGCCGCCATCAGCGAACTGGGCTACAAGGGTGACTATCGCGGCGTGTTCCCCATCAAGGTGAACCAGCAGCAGCAGGTCGTGGAAAAGATCGCCCAGTACGGCGCCGCCTATCATCACGGTCTGGAAGTCGGTTCCAAGGCCGAACTCATCGCGGCCATAAGCCAGCTCAAGAGCCGGGAAGCCTGCCTCATCTGCAACGGCTACAAGGACGAGGAATTCATCGATCTCGGTCTGCACGCCCTGAGCATGGGCTTCAACGTCATCTTCGTGCTGGAAATGCCCGGCGAACTCGACATCATCCTCGACGAGGCCAGACGCATGAACATACGGCCTCAGATCGGCGTGCGCGTCAAACTCAGCACCAAGGCCAGCGGTCACTGGTCGGAGTCCGGCGGCGAACGCTCGGCCTTCGGACTCACCTCCGCCCAGATCGTGGATGTCGTGGACATTCTCAAGGAACACGACATGCTCGATACCCTGAAGCTTATGCACTATCACCTCGGCTCTCAGGTTCCCAACATCCGCGACATCCGCTCCGCCGTCATGGAAGCCACACGCATCTACGCCAGCCTCGTGCAGGAAGGCGCATCCATGGGCTACCTCGACCTCGGCGGCGGTCTGGCCGTGGACTACGACGGCTCGCATACCAACTACGTCAGCTCCCGCAACTACACCATGATGGAGTACTGCACCGACGTGGTGGAAGCCGTGATGACCATTCTCGACGCCCAGGGCATCGCACATCCGCACATCGTCACCGAATCCGGCCGCGCCACGGTGGCGTACTACTCCATTCTGCTCTTCAACGTGCTCGACGTGAGCCTTATCGAAGTGGGCAGCCTCCCCGAGGAACTGCCCGAAGACGCTCCCGAGGCCGTGCGCAACCTGAAGGAAACCCTTCAGAACATCAATCCGCGCAACCTCCAGGAAGCCTACAACGACGCCATCTACTACTACGACGAAATGCGTCAGCTCTTCATCACCGGCCGCGTCACCCTGCGCCAGAGAACGCTCGCCGAACGCTTCTTCTGGGCCATCATGCGCGTGCTCTCCGAAGAGAAGAACCGCGTGAAGTACATCCCCAAGGAGCTGAACGAAATCGACTCCATGCTGGCGGACATCTACTACTGCAACTTCAGCGTGTTCCAGTCACTGCCCGACAGCTGGGCCATCGACCAGCTCTTCCCGGTCATGCCCATTCACCGTCTGGGTGAATTCCCCGAACGGCAGGGCATTCTTTCCGACCTTACCTGCGACAGCGACGGCCGCATTTCGCATTTCATCGATCCGCAGGGCCTCAAGACAACGCTTGAACTGCATTCTCTCAAGGAAGGCGAAGAATACTATCTCGGCACCTTCCTTGTCGGCGCCTATCAGGAAACCCTGGGCGACCTGCACAACCTGCTCGGCGACACCAACGTGGTCTCCGTGCGCATTCAGGAAGACGGAAGCTACGATTTCGTGCGTGAAATCGACGGCGACTCGGTTTCCGACATTCTCGCCTATGTGGAATACGATCCGCACCGTGTGCTCGTAGGTATCCGCAAGTCCGCCGAACGCGCCGTCCGCGAGAACCGCATCACGCCCGCCCAGCGCTACCAGCTCATGCAGGCATTTGAAGACGGTCTGCGCGGTTACACCTATTTTGAACGATGATATGCCGCCGGGGAAAAGGCCTTCCTTCCGCCCATTCCCCGGCTTCAGCAATTTTCCGACCCCGGCCGAGAACCTCGTTCTCCCCTTTTTCACCGAGGACTTCAGAAAACAGACTCCGTTCTCTTCTGAACCTTCATGCTGCAAGGAGCAAGAACATGGCAAAAGTACTGATCATAGGCGCGGGCGGCGTAAGCTCCGTTGCCACGCACAAGTGCGCGCAGGCCGCTGAAATTTTTACCGACATCGTACTGGCCAGCCGTACCAAGACCAAGTGCGACGCCATTGCCGCAAGCGTCAAGGAACGCTGCGGCCGCGATATTGAAACCGCTCAGGTCGACGCCGACAACGTACCGGAACTTGTGGCGCTCATCCGCCGCGTGCAGCCTGATCTGGTCATGAACATCGCTCTGCCCTATCAGGATCTGCACATCATGGATGCCTGCCTCGAGGCCGGCGTGAACTATCTGGACACCGCCAACTACGAGCCGCCGAACGACGCGCACTTCGAATACAAGTGGCAGTGGGCCTATCAGCAGAAATTCAAGGACGCCGGTCTCTGCGCACTGCTCGGTTCCGGCTTCGACCCCGGCGTGACCAACGTGTTCTGCGCCTATGCCCAAAAGCATCTGCTGGATGAAATCCACGTTCTGGACATCATCGACGCCAACGCCGGCGATCACGGCCTGCCGTTTGCCACCAACTTCAACCCCGAAATCAATCTGCGCGAAGTTTCGGCCAAGGGCCGCTACTGGGAACGCGGGGAATGGGTGGAAACCGATCCCCTCTCCTGGAAGATGAACTTCGACTTCCCCGAAGGCATCGGCAAGCGCAACTGCTACCTCATGTACCATGAGGAACTGGAATCTCTGGTGCAGAACCTCAAGGGCATACGCCGCGCCCGCTTCTGGATGACCTTCGGAGACGCGTATCTCAACCATCTGCAGGTCTTCAAGAACGTGGGCCTCATCGGCATCGAACCCGTGAAGTTCCAAGGGCACGACATCGTTCCCCTGCAGTTTCTGGCCAGACTTCTTCCCGACCCCGCGTCCCTCGGCCCCCGTACCGTGGGCAAGACCTGCATCGGCTGCCTGATGCGCGGCATGAAGGACGGCAAGGAACGCACCGTCTACATCTACAACATCTGCGACCATCAGGAATGCTACCGTGAACTCGGCTCGCAGGCCATTTCCTACACCACCGGCGTACCTGCCATGATCGGCGCCATGATGATGGTCACCGGCAAGTGGAACAAGCCCGGCGTGTGGAACATGGAACAGATGGATCCCGATCCCTTCCTGGAAGAGCTCGGCAAGTACGGCCTGCCTTGGAAGGTGACCGAACCGACCCTGTAATCAGACGCAAGGGGCGGAAGACGGAACGACTCCGTATTCCGCCAGAACTTCATGTATTTCCGAGAACCTGGGAGCGGACGGAACAAGACCGTCCGCTCTCCTTGTCCGGGGAGACGCCATGACGGCCGAAGAACAGATCGCCAGACTGGAAGAACTGGCCTATTTTCAGGAAAACCTGCTCTCACAGCTCAACGAGGCTCTTACAGGGCAGCAGAAGCAGATCGACATGCTGGAAAAACGCATCGTCGAACTGGAGACGAACGTAACAATGCTGATCGACGCCTCGCAGGAAGGTCCTGCCAACACTCTCCCTCCCCACTACATGCCCGAACGCTACTGATGCCGGATCCGCTCCCTTCACGAACTTTCACCATGACGACGACCATGAACGAATATCTTGCCAAACTCCGCCCCGAATCGTGGCCCTCCCCCTGCTTCGTCACCGATCTGGCGCTTCTGAAAAAGAATGCCGCCGTTCTCGACGACGTGCAGAAACGCACGGGCGCAAAAATCATGCTTGCGCTCAAGTGCTTTTCCCAGTGGATGACCTTTCCCGTGCTCTCCCGGGCCATGCGCGGCCCGCTCTACGGCTGCTGCGCCAGTTCTCCCGATGAAGCCAGACTGGCGAAGGAAGAATTCTGCGGCGAGGTGCATGCCTTTGCCGCTGCCTGGAGCGAACAGGAGCTTGCGGAAACGCTGCGCTACGCCGACCATGTCGTCTTCAACTCCTTCGCCCAGTGGAAAAACTTCCGGCCTCTGGTCAAAAAAGCCGAAGAGGAGCGCGGCATCACCATCGAATGCGGCCTGCGCCTCAATCCCGAGCACTCCGAAGGCGCGGTGCCCATCTACGATCCCTGCTCGCCCGGCTCCCGTCTCGGCATACGTCCGGCGGCCTTCCATGCCGAACTGGAAAAGGATCCCCATGCACTGGACGGCATCTGCGGTCTGCACTTCCATACGCTGTGCGAACAGAACGCCGACAGCCTCGCCCGCACGCTGGAAGCCGTGGAAAAGCACTTCGGCGAATACTTCTCCCGCATGAAGTGGATCAATTTCGGCGGCGGGCATCACATCACCCGCGCCGACTACGACATCGACCTGCTCTGTCGCTGCATCGAGCACGTGCGCGACACCTACGACGTTCAGGTCTACCTTGAGCCCGGCGAAGCAGTGGCGCTCAATGCCGGCGTTCTCGTGGCCACGGTGCTCGACGTGGTGCAGGCCGACATGCCCATCGCCATTCTCGACACCTCGGCCGCCTGCCACATGCCCGACGTTCTGGAAATGCCCTACAGGCCCAACATCATCGGAGCGGGAGAGGCCGGAGAAAAGAACTTCACCTGCCGTCTGGCGGGAAAATCCTGCCTTGCCGGCGACGTCATCGGAGAATACTCCTTCGATGAGCCTCTGAAAAGCGGCGACAAGCTGGTCTTTCTGGACATGGCCATCTACAGCATGGTGAAGACCACCACCTTCAACGGACTGCGCCTGCCTTCCATCGCCATCTGGGATTCGGAAACCGATCAGCGCCGCGTCACCCGCGAATTCGGCTACGAAGATTTCCGCACCCGCCTGTAGCATCAACACCTTGCTCCGCCACAGGAAAAGCCCCTTCCGCACCGGACGAAAGGGGCTTTTTTGCGACCGTCATGCGGTTGCCGTCAGCTCTTGAAGTCAGCCCGTCGGCCGAACGGCAGATATCGGGGCTTTTCTCCGTCGGGCTACCGTAAGAGGGCATCCTGTACGGAAAGAAAGAAGACTTCGCAGGAGGCTTCTCTGAACGACGGCACATGCGCATCGATGCGTCTTGCGAAATCCTCCGCGCACTTCAGGACTTCCTGCCCGTTCAATTCGTTCCTTTCCGAAAATGTCCGCCCTGCACGCCAGGCTGAAAATTCTATCCTTCACGGCACAGCATCCGTACAACGCATTCACGATCACAATCATGACGCCTTCGGTTGCGTGGCGGCGGAATGGAAATATGCGAGCTTCCACTGAGTACGGAAGACGGACCATGTAAAAACGTACATACTCCAGCCGGATATCCTTCAACGGCCTACGCACAAGCATGCTGCCCAGAATCCTCCTCTGAATTCCGCCGTGCACGGAATCCATGTCCGCGTCACCGTCACGGGCAGCCATCATGTCCATGTTCCAAGCCTCTCTTTCGCCCGCGACACCGGGCGACGTTGCCATCCGCGATGCTGGCGGAAGAAATCCCGGATGCCGAAAACGGTTATTGCAGTGCACGCCACCATGCAGAATCCGTCAGAGAGCCGCCGCCAACAACTCCGCCACGATTCTCTCCTATGTGCAGGCACAGGCATGGGCGTTACATTCTTGTCTTGAGGACTTCATCGTACGCCACCGTGCAGACTCGCTGGACATTTATCCTCTGCCCTGCACAGACGTTCTACGTCAGTGCTCCCTCATCACAAAAAGACGATGTCATCTGCCTCCGCAGAGCCGACTATGTATATATATATTATCTTCAATAAACCTGATGAAAAAGCTATACTCATATAATAATATAATAATGATAATTCATTATTATATTATTTCTATAATTCATCATCGTATAATAACGTGTAAAAAACTGAACTTTATAATCATTATCATCTTGTTTTTGTCATAAAAAAGAAACTATATCTTTTCATGCCTTTCATAAAAGGCGTTGAACCTTGATTCCTTTTTTTGTTTGCAATGTATGGAAATGTTTCCATGCAAAGGAATTCAAGAAAACAGTGGGAAGGTATGGTTATGAAAAAACTTCTTACCCTCATGCTGGCGGCCGGCATGACGCTTGCCGCAACCAGTGGTGCGTCCGCCGTCGACGTCAAGATCAGCGGCACCTACGACTTTTCGTTCAGCGGCTCCGACGGCATCAACGGAACCAATTCCTTCATGAGTTCCTCCGACTACCGTCACAATGCCGGCGGCGAACTGAACCCGCATCATTTTGATGTGTATCAGCGTCTGCGTCTCGGCATGGACTTCACCATGTCCGAACAGCTCTCCGCCTTCTACCAGGCTCAGGTCGGCATCTTCACCTGGGGCGGCCCCTACAAGGGCGCCGGCAAGATGGAAAACGACGGCGGCGCTCTGGGAACCCGTGCCACCAACATCACCACCCGTCTGGCTTACCTTGACTGGATGATCCCCCAGACCAACGTGCATGTCCGCATGGGTCAGCAGGAAGTGCTGCTGCCCAACTATGTGGCTGGCAGCCCCGTTCTCGACGATCCTGCCACCGGCGTCTTCCTCTCCGCACCTCTGACCGATACCTTCTCGGCCAACGCCTTCTGGATGCGTGCCGTTTCCGATCCGCTTAAGAATGCCTACGGCGAATACGATTACGATGATGCCGACGTGGATCTCTTCGGCCTCATCGGCGACCTGAAGTACGACTACCTCCGTTTCACCCCCTGGGGCATGGTCGGCCGCGGCGGCAAGAACTTCGACGAAGTCAGCAATGCCGGCTCCACGTCCTCCGGCGTGTTGCCCTTCAACGGCATGAACGCCCTGACCTGGAATAACGGCAATCTGGTCGCCACTCCCGACGGCTCCACGTCCACGATCTGGTTCGCGGGCTTCGGCGGAGAAATGACGCTCTTCGATCCTCTGCGCCTCGCCATGGACTTCTATTACAGCGGCACGAAGAACGACAACGCTTCCACGGAACGCGAAGGCTGGTACGTGGCCGCCCTTGCCGAATACAGACTGCCCTGGTTCGTCCCGGCAGTGAAGGCATGGTACGCCTCCGGCGACGACAGCAAAGTAACCAACGGGTCCGAACAGCCTCTGTATCTTTCCGGCGGCTTCAAGCCCGGCGCGAGCACCTACTTCAAAGGTCGTTTCAACATTGCCAACACCATCGACAACGGCAGTGCCGGCGGCACCTGGGGCGTGAGCGCTCAGCTCAACAAGATCAGTTTCATCGACGATCTTTCCCATGACCTGCGCGTCAGCTACTTCCGCGGCACCAACAGCAGCAACATG
This sequence comes from uncultured Mailhella sp., assembly GCA_944323575.1. Taxonomy (GTDB): domain Bacteria; phylum Desulfobacterota; class Desulfovibrionia; order Desulfovibrionales; family Desulfovibrionaceae; genus Mailhella. The sequence continues at coordinate 8,886 of CALUTB010000005.1, forward strand.
CCCTACATCATCAACAACGTGTACGGCGGCGCCGTAACTCCCGCGAACTATCTCACCACGCAGGACAGCGTTGTGGAACTGGACTTCGACACATCCTACCAGATCTACAAGAACTTCATCACCGTTCTGGAACTGAGCTATGCCTTCCAGGACATCGACGGCGGCGTGTGGAAGAATGAAATCGGAGAAAACGGCGACTTCTCCAACGCCTGGCGTGCGGCTCTGAACTTCCGCTACAAGTTCTAAAACTCTGACGATCAGCCTGAACACCCGTCCGCAGACGAAAGCAAGTCCGTCTCCGGCAAGCTGACATTCCAAAAAACTCGGACGTTTGTCCTGCCGCTACCGCCGCTCTTCTCTGTCATTCCGGAAGATCGCCGGTCCCCCTGGCTGCAGGGTACGAAAAGGCCGGCTCCCCGAAGGAGCCGGCCTTCTTCTGTCCGTCGACTTTTTCTCATGCCTCGGCCATAAAAGACAGGAACTTATCGCGGCCGGAGCGCCTCCTATTTTCTGACCACTCCCGACCCCAGAAACATGATGGCGCACAAAACGACCACCACGCTCATGGCCGCCTGCAGACCGACCAGAGAACCAAGCATGCCGATGAGCGGAGGAATGAACAGCTGTCCGCTTGCGGCCAGCATGGAAAGAAAAGCCGTTACGGTTCCCGTGGGCAGATCGCGTCTTCTGCCCGCCGCGCTGAAGATGATGGGAACGCTCACCGAAAGTCCCAGTCCCATGAAGGCGTATCCGACCAGACACACTTCCGGCCAAGGAGAAAGCAACGCAAGCAGGATGCCCGCCAGAGCGCAGCCGGAACAGACACGCATAAGCCGCGCATCTCCGAAATGTTCGCGCAGCCGGTCGCCGAAAAAGCGCATGAGTACCATGAACACGGAAAATGACGCATAAGCCAGAGCTGCGGTATGTTCCGAGGCTCCCTTCACCTCGTGCAGAAGCAGCACGCCCCATTCGCCCACAGACCCTTCCGAGGAATAGGAGCAGAGCATGAGCAGACCGAACACGAGCACCCACAGGGGAGGCCTCGATAGTCCGCCTTTCTTCGGACCGTGGCGCGGCACGTCACGAAGAAGCTGCGAAGCAAAAAAGGGCAGCAGACAGATGAGCACGAGCGCTACGGAGAAAAAATGCCGCAAAGGAGAAACGTTCAGCGCCGCCATGCCTGAACCGGTCAGCGCTCCAAGCAGGCCTCCCAGACTGTACAGGGCATGCATGGAGGAAATGACGGGACGACGCATGGACGTCTCCACCAGAATGGACCCGGCATTGATGCCCACATCGTTCATGCCTATGGCGAATCCCAGACATGCGAAAAGCACGCACGCGGAAGAAAAACCGGCGCTCAGTCCCATACAGGGAAAAAGCAGAATCAGAGCCGACGACACCGCACAAAGTACCGTGCGGCAGCTTGTGCGGGAAATGGCCCAGCCTGCCAGCGGAAAAGAAACAAGTCCCCCCAGTCCCATGCACAGGAGCATGACGCCCACGTCCGCGTCGCTCAGAACAGCCTGCGCCTTGATGGCGGGCATACGGGACATGACGCTGCCGTAGACGATGCCTACCACGGCAAAGAAAAAGGAACAGGCCCAGCGAGGGCCGACGGATGGTATGTTCACGTTTTTCACCTCATTTCATGCTGAAGCACCGGGCTGACCGTTTCCCTGCCCCATGAAAGAAACAGTCTTTCGAGGACGGCTCAGTCTGCCTGCCCCGGGGCAGGCACTGTGTTAGGCGTCGCACCATTCGCTGTCAAGCCGCCCTGTACTTCGCCGGAAAAACAGGGCACTATGCCTCGAAAGGAGCCTGCCATGGAAAATACCAGCTGTGCCTGGAGTCTGACCGACAGTCTGCTGCACCGGTATCATGATACGGAATGGGGAGTACCCGTCCATGACGACGGCGTGCTTTTCGAACATCTCGCGCTGGAAGTCATGCAGTGCGGACTAAACTGGCTGCTGATGCTGAAGAAAAGGGAAATCTTCCGACGCTGCCTTGCCGGCTTCGATCCCGGGAAACTCGCCGTCTTCACGGAAAAGGACATCGAGGCTGCGCTTGCGGAACCGGGCATGATACGTTCCCGCCGCAAGGTGGAAGCTCTGATCGCCGACGCCCGGGCCTTTCTTGCCATACAGCAGCAGTCCGGTTCCTTTCACTCCTGGTTGTGGAGCTTCACAGAGGGGCATATGCTGATCTATGAAAGCCACGCGCACACTGTTCCGGCAAGCAACGATCTTTCCGACCGCATAAGCCTGCAGCTCAAAAAACGCGGTTTCCGCTACGTGGGCAGCATCACCATCTACTCTCTGCTTCAGGCCTGCGGCGTCATCAACGATCATGAGCGCTCCTGTCCGCGCTTTCAGGAAGTCATGCGCGGCCATCCGGTCACCTTTCTCAAGGAATAATACCTCTTACCTCCCGGAGAATGACATGAAGCATCTTCATTTCTTCATTGCTCTCTGCCTGCTTCTTCTTGCCGACACGACATATGCCGCAACCGGTGAACGGTCTGAATCAAAATATACGGAGACCTCAACGATCATGACCATCGAGGCCACATGGCAGCGCTTCGGCATAGACGGGCCGGACGCCATGTCCGACGCTCTGGTTCTGGAAGCCGTGCGCACCTTTCGCAGCACGGCGGCACAGGAATATATTGATCTGAAAGACCTGCGGGACAAGAACGGCAGCGCGCTGTCGCACTTTGAGATGGTTCTCTCCGGTGTCATTTCCGACAACGGCAGAACCGCAGGCATTCTGTGGCACAAGTACCAATACCTCGGGGGCGCGCACGGCGGTCTCGACGTCTCCGCAACGAACTGCACGCTTCCCGACGGAAGGGTCTTCCATCTGACAGAACTTTTCCGCAAACCGGATACGGCATTGCACCTTATCAGCGAACTTTCGAGAAAGGAGCTTCAGCGGCGTGAGCTGCCCTGGGACATGATACGTTCCGGAACGGAACCGGACATCGAAAACTTCGATACCTTCCTTCTGACTGCGGACGGCCTTACGCTGTACTTCAGCCCCTATCAGGTGGCTCCGTGGTCGGAGGGCGTGGTGACCGTCAGTCTGTCGCTCGACGACCTTTCCGAAGCCGCTCCCGTCACTGCCTACTGGAAATAGAACGCATTCCACCCGTCCGGCTTTCCGCCAGTCCCGCCTTCATGGCTTCGATGCGCCGCCATGAACGCTCCAGTCTCTCGACGGGAATGACGCCGTTCTCCACAAGCGCCGTTACGGCCCGGAACAGTCTTTCATGCAGCAGCGGATCATACTCCAGATGATTGCCGAAAAGCAAAATGTCATTGCCCGCAAGAATGGCAAGACGGACACGTTCTTCCAGCGAATGTCCACGGGATGCCGCACCCATCTGAAGATCATCGCTGATGACGACGCCGTTCCAGCCGAGTTCTTCGCGCAGAAGCCCGTTGACGACGGACGGCGAAAGTGAGGACGGAAGATTCTCGTCAAGCTCGCGATGATAGACATGTGCCACAAGAACCATGCCCGGCCAGTTTGCGGCAAAGGCATCCCTGTAAGGCAAAAGTTCCTCCCGGCTCCAGGTATCGGTGATGTCGGGAAGATCATGATGAGAATCCTTTCCGGCGCTGCCGAGTCCCGGAAAATGCTTGAGGGCAGGCAAGACGCCCGCCTGATGCAGTCCGTCGCCGAAGGCCATGGCCAGACGCGACACCCGCTTCGGATCATCGCCGAACAGACGACCGGCATCGCCGAGTCCCGGACTCCGTCCGGAGCGACGTATGTCCGCCACAGGAGCTAAATTCACATTGATGCCGAGTTCCGCCATTTCCCTGCCTGTGCGATAGCCCAGCTTCCACACGTCGGCAGCAGCCATGCGTCCCATATCCTCGGCGGAGGGAAGCGCGGAAAATCCGCGCTCCGTCTTCAGACGACGCACTTTGCCGCCTTCCTGATCCACGGCCACCAGCAGCGTCCGCGGGGCGACCTTCTGCAGAGAGGCGATCAGGCTCTTCAGCTGAACGGGAGACTCGATATTGTACGCCCTGTCCTGCTTCTCCCCCCTGTCGAACAGAATGATGCCTCCGAGACGTCCTTCGGCCACGGCCCTGAGCACTGATGGCGGTGCCGTCGTGCCGCGGAAGCCCGTCATGATCATGGATCCGACCATTTCTTCGACGGAAGGATGATCTGCAGCGGAAACGACCTGCCCGGAAAGACAGAACAGCAGCACGGCAAACACGACGACGCTACGCACGATTCGCCCCATCCTCCTCCGCACCTGAGCACCTCGTCACGGCGGGAATTTCGCCCGCGGCATAACGCGCGGAGAAGGAACGCAGCGCATCAAAAAGCAGCAGCTTGAAATGACGATTCACCTCTTCCCTGCGATAGTCAAAGACCGTCGTCAATGCGCGGGCCATGTCCCGTTGGACGCAGAGCATGAGAAGATAGGGAGCCATCACCGTAATGATGCAACTTTGAAGCGCCGGATCTTCGCGGGGAATGCCCGTCATGTCGGAAAGCAGGGAACCTATGCTCTTTTCCTTGGAAAGGGTGCCCGTAAGAAATGCCGCGCCTCCCTGCGGAGACGGCGCAATGAGTTCATGCGCCCATATTCTGGCATACCAGCTCTGACCGTCGTAGGCCGCATCGATATAGGCGTCGAGCACCCGTTCGAGCTTCTCCTCCACCGAAAGTTCGGCCGAGGTGATAAGCTCCATCTGCCTTTCATTCACGATATGCTCGTGCACCTCGTCGAGCACCGCGCGGTACAGGTCGTCCCTACTGCCGAAGTAATAGTTCACGGCAGCAATGTTGACTCCCGCCTCCCGGCAGATCATCTTGCTGGTGGTATCGGCATAGCCGTGTTCGGCAAACAGCCGGACGGCGGTTCCGAGAATCTGACGGCGCGTAGACTCGCCGTCCTCGCGCGAGTGTTTCTTGCGGGAAAAAAAAAGCATACGGGGGAAACCTCTCGTCATGGGGCGCTGCCGCAAGCATACGGCAAGATGAATCCGGCCGCAACGATGCAACCTGGAATACGGCGGTGAAAACACAAAAAAAGGCCGGGGCAGCGTGGACGGTCATGCCCCGGAACCTTCACGGCCGCCGAGGGGTGGCGGGCGTCATGCGTATCTCTTTCATGACGTCCTCACCGTCCTTCCCCTGCAAACGACCCGCGCGACAATGGAATGGAGAGGTGATATCCAGAGCGCGCCACGAGCGAAATTTGTTTTTTGAAAAACGGAAACTCTGCTTCCGTTCATCTCAAATCTAAATTTGAATTTGAACTACTCTCTCTGTTCTGTCAAGCCCCAAAATCATATTACGGTGTATGATTTGAAGGAAAAATGAAAAAAACGATTCCGTTCCGCCCTTCACGGTCGACGACGCCGCGGAGACATGCTCCGGAGGCCCCGCACGCGCCGCAGGCGCAATCTCCGTCGAAACAAGAGAAAAGATATGTCAATCATCTGTTATTTCAAGCTATCCGAGATATCTTGACAAAAAGCGGAAAGCTGTCACAAGGCAAAACCATTACCTGTCTTCGAGGCATCCATGACCTTTCTTCTCTCTTCCGGCCGCAGGGCCACACTCGTCGGACTCACCGCCCCTCTGTGCTGGGGCATGTCGGTCGGCATCGTACGGAACATTACGGAGCAATTCGGCCTTGCCGCCGGACTCGCCCTGCTGTACGTCGCCACATGCATCTTTCTCTCTTTCTTTCTCGGCAGACCGAAGCTGAAAGCCTTTCCACGAAAATATCTCTTTCTGGGCATTCCCACAGCCAATATCTGTTCCATCTGCTTTGCCCTCTCCCTCTATCTTTCCGACGGAGGCCAGCAGACCGTGGAAGTGGGCATGGTCAACTATCTGTGGCCATGCCTCGTCGTACTCTTTGCCGTGCTGTTCAACGGACAGAAGGCAAGATGGTGGATAGCGCCGGGCGTAGTGATCAGCTTCATCGGCGTCATGATGGTGCTCGGAGGAGAACAGGGCATACAGCCTGCGGAAATCATGCAGCATATCCGACAGAATCCCTGGAGCTATGTTCTCGCCTTCTGCGGAGCCGTGGCATGGGCCGTCTATTCCAATCTGACGAGGGCATGGTCCGGAGGAGAAAATCCCACGCTCATCGTCTTTCTCATTGATACGGCGATTTTTTCCTGTCTCTGGGGCGCAGGTTACGGAGATCTGTCCCATGCCTCGTTCATGGGCTGGGCAAGCGTCGTCATCGGCGCCGTGGCCGTCGGAGGCTCCTACGCGGCATGGAGCTTCGGCGTAACGAAGGGCAACATCACCATTCTCGCCATCGCCTCCTATTTCACCCCCGTGCTTTCCTGCCTTTTTGCGACGGTATGGATAGGCGCGCATCTCGACGGCGCCTTCTGGAAAGGCGTGGCCGTCGTCGTCATCGGCTCCCTGCTGTGCTGGAGCTCCACAGTAATGAGAAAATAACGCTTCCGTCGACTTTTCATGTCATGAAAATATCCTGGACGCCATTTTCTGACACGGCGATCAGTTCTTCTCCGACGCAGCCTCATGCGCGGCACGAAGCTGACCGCAGGCCGCCTCGATGTCCTGTCCCTTGCTCTTTCGTACAATGGCCGTGATGTCCTTGGCCCACAACGCCTTTTCAAAACGCAGCAGCTCTTCGGGGGAAGGCGCCTTATACGGAGTACCCGGCGTAGGATTGTAGGGAATCAGATTCAGTTTTGCCTTGAGACGTGCACAGATGCGTGCCAGCTGCTTCACATGTTCGGGCTGATCATTGACTCCGGCAATGACGAGATATTCCAGAGTGATGCGCTCTCTTGTCTTGAGCGGGTACGTTTCCAGAGCCGCGATAAGATCATCCAAGGGCCAATGCGCGGCACGCGGCATGAGCTTTTCCCGCAGCGGCTGATTGGGGGCATGCAGCGATACGGCAAGAAAAGCCAGGCCGCTGTCACCGAACTCCCTCATGCCCGCCTCTATGCCGCAGGTGGATACCGTGATGCGTCGGGGCGAGAAGGCAAGGCCCTTGGGATGCTCCAGTGTTCTCAGAGAATCCATGACCACGGCAAGATTGAGCAGGGGTTCGCCCATGCCCATGTACACAAGATTGCGTATGACGGGACGCTCCGGCTGCGTATCGTTCATGTAGGCGCGTGCGACCTGCACCTGTCCGAGGATCTCCCCCATGGTCATGTTGCGCCTGAAACCGAGTTTGCCCGTACTGCAGAAGGAACAGGCCATGGCACAGCCCACCTGTGTGGAGACGCACTGCGTCATGCGCACCGTGACATCATTGGGACGCTTGGGTGCATCGCTGGGAATAAGCACCGTTTCTATGAGTTCCCCGTCGGCAAGTTTCAGCAGAAACTTGGTGGTGCCATCGGAACTGACACGCACGTCGGCAACGGACGGCCAGCGGATCTCGGACTTTTCCGCAAGTTTTGCCCTGTCGCCTTGGGAAATGTCGGTCATGATGTCGAAGTCGGAAGCGTTCTTCACCCATATCCACTGCCACAGCTGCATGGCGCGAAATTTTCTGAAACCGAGTTCCTCCACGACGAAGCGTTCAAGAGCAGGATACGGCAGATCGCAGAGATTGATTTTGCTTGAACTGGACATGACTATCCTCGGCCGCAGTGCGGGCAGTTTCTCACACGCCGAAATGGCGTTCCAGAATATCATAGAGCGTGTCCCAGTCGGAACAGGACACGATTTCCTGACGCAGTGCCCTGGCTCCGTCCAGATTCTTGACGTAGCGCGGCACAAAGGTGCGCATCTTGAGAAGCGCGTGCTGCGGGGCATAACGACGGGCAAGCACCGCATGGCGGCGTATGACGGCGGCAAGTTCCCTCCGATTCACGGGCAGCGCATCCAACAGGTCGCAGGCGTGCTGCGCATCGGCCGCAGCTTGCTCGCTGGAAAGTCCCGATGACGGCGGCATGTCCCCCTGAAGCGCTCCGGCCCGCAAAAGTTCGGCGTGCCCGGCGAAAATGGCAGGGTTTCTGAGCGCGCCGCGCGCATACATCACCGTGGATGCGCCGGTCTCACGGATCACACGGATACCGTCTGCCGCCGTGAACAGATCCCCGCTTGCCACCACGGGCACGGACAATGTCTCGACCAGTTCCGCAATCGCCGACCAGCGGGGAACGCCGGAAAAACCCTGCACCGCATGACGCGGGTGCAGCGTCACCCATCCGGCTCCCAAGTCGGCAAGACGGCAGGCCAGATCAAGATATACCTCATGTTCCGCATCCCAGCCGAGGCGGATTTTGAATCCCACTCTCCCCGGCCCGGCCGCACGGATGACGGCTTCAGCCACGCGCAGAGCATTCGGCACGTCGCGCAGCATGGCCGCTCCCGCGCCGGTTTTCGTCACCTTGGGAACGGAGCAGCCCATGTTCACGTCAAACCACGAAAAACCGCGTTCCTGAAGCAGGCGTACCGCCCGTTCCATGAACGGATCTTCCGCCCCGAAAATCTGCACGACGAGAGGATCATCGCAGACCACGCTTCCATCCTCCAGCGTGTCGCCCCGTGCAAAAGTGGTGGCCAGCAGTTCCTCGGTATTTCGACCTCCGTAGACAAGTCCCTTGGCACTCACCATTTCCGTACAGCATACGGCAGCGCCAAGCTCCCGGCACAGAAGCCGGAACGGCAGATCGGACCAGCCGGCCAGAGGCGCCAGCCAAGGGGCATCGGGACGAAGGGGCAGTGCTGACATGGAACATCCTTGCTCGAAACATGACGCATGCGGCGCCGTTTGACGGCGTTATGCATAGCAGGCGAAGGGGCATCATGGCAAGGAGGTCCGCATCTCCCTCACCGAGGCTCATGACGAGAGGCTCGTGCCAGCACCACCGCGTCCACACGCGCTGCTCCCGCAGCAAGAAGACAGCGCACGGCCCTGTCAAGCGTCGCGCCCGTGGTACATACGTCATCGACGAGCAGGACATGAAGACCGTCGGCCCGACATACCGCCTCAAAAGGCTGCTTCAGACTCTGCCTCTGTTCGCGGTTCAACGCCTCCTGCGGCATCAGGACACGACTCTTGACAACCATGTCCGTGCGAACGGGCACGCCGAGAATCTTTGCCGCCGGCCGAACGAGTTCCCGACACTGATTGAAGCCCCTTTTATGCAGTCTTTTCGCGTCAAGCGGCATGGGAACGATCACATCCGGCAACGAGGAAATCTCGTAATGTTCCAGACAGAGGGCGGCCAAAAGACGTCCCAGCATATCCATAACCGCCAAAGAACCGCCGAACTTGGCGCGCAGGACAAGCTCGCGCAGCCTGCCTCCGTATATACCGAAAAACATAAAATCCTGCCATGGAGGCAGCTTTTCAAGACAGCGACCGCACGGCATGCACGGTGCATCCTCAAGAGCCGAAGGTTCTCCGCAATACGGACAGAATCCCGCCGCCCTCCGACGAAGCTCACGACGGCATTCCGGACAGACGAAATCCCGCAGTACGCCGTCCACTGTAGGGAGACGTCCGGAAAGCGCCGGTTCTTCCCTTTCGAACGGCTCGCGACACACCGCGCATCGCCGCTCCAGAAGACCTGTCACGCGCAGCAGCTTTTCCGCCCCGCGCATCCATGCCGCCATGCTCAGGTCGGAAGACACGGATTACTATCCTTCCGCCCTTCAAGAGCACGGGCAAACGCACGTACCCTGTCCTGCGCCCCGGCATCCCGCGCAAGATCCTGCGGACCGTCCAGTCCGTACAGACACAGCGGTTCCGTCCATGCAAGACCAAGCGCCAACGCCATGTAGCGAAGCGTCCGTTCCGCGCCCTCAAAGAGCTTCACTCCGCGCGGCCGGGCGCCATAGAGTACGGCCGTCAGCACTTGTCCTGCGCCGGGCTTGTCTTCGCCGAACCAGAACCGCTGGGAGCGGTCCACCCAGGCCTTGGCCTGAGCCGGGAGATGGTAGAAATACACAGGAGAGATGATGACCCCGATTCCGGCCCTGCAAAGTTCCCGGAACAGCGGCCTTGCTCCGTCCCCCGGCCCGTCGAGCTGGCATTCGCCCGGATGATCCGAACAGTACCCGCAGGAAATGCACGGTCGTACCTTCTCGTCGACAATGCGTCTCGTCAGCACTTGCCCGGACAGCGACGAGGCGAGCAGCCGGGCGATCAGATCGCCGTTGCCGCCTTTTCTCGGACTGCACGAGGCAAGAAAAACGGAAGATGCCATTTTTTCTCCAAAGGAGAAGCTCATCCCTGCGCGCGGCAGAAATCGTTGTGCACGGCTTCATACCCGACGCTGGTTTCCGGCCCGTGACCGGGAAGGACCATCACGTTTCCGGGCAGAGTGTAGATGTTTTCCCTGATGGAACGCATGAGTTTCTCTGCATTTCCGCCCGGAAGATCGGACCGCCCCACGGAACGGAAAAAGAGCAGATCCCCTGTAATCACCAGTCCGAGTTCGGCAAAATAGTAACACAGACTGCCCTCGGAGTGACCGGGAGTATGGATGACCCGGCAGGAAAGTCCCCCCCATGTCACGTCGCCCGGAGCAAGGATCCGGGCATCAAAGGGTTTCAGGTTCATGCCGAAGCACATCCCCTTGCACAGAAGAAGGGAACGCTCCTGCCAGTCCTGTTCGCCGACAAAGGGAACAACGCCCGTAGCAGCGGCAAGATCGGCGCAGCCGATGCAGTGATCGCAGTGCAGGTGCGTAAGCGCCACGGCGCGGAGCGTGAGATGATTGCCGGCGAGGTTCTTCAACACAAGATCGGTGTCGTCCGAAGGGTCGAAGACCACGGCGTCTCTGCCGTTGTGGACGATATAGCAGTTTGCTTCCAGAGGGCCGAAGGGAAGAGTGATGACGGGCATGGGAATCTCCTGAAAAACTGTGCTTTCAGGTCGGATGTATCTTTTTTGACGCCGTTGCGCAATGACGGGCACCGGATATTCCGGCCCCCGTCATCGACAATACGCCGTTCAGATTCCCATGGCCGGACGATTGTCCTTCCACTTCCGGCACATATCGAGAAAGAACGCATGAAAACGCTCATCCTGCGTAAGTTCAGGATGAAAGGCGGCTCCCAGGACGTTACCCTGCCGGACGGCCACGGGAAGCGGGCCTTCCGGTCCGTCCACACGGGCAAGCACGTCCACATCCGTGCCGCAGGACACGATGACGGGCGCCCGGATGAACACGGCCCGGCAGTTTTCCGCCACGCCCCTGACCGGAAACTCCGTTTCAAAGCTGTCGATCTGCCGCCCGAAGGCGTTGCGCCGGACGCGGGCATCGAGAAGGCCCAGTCCGGGCTGCGTCAGAAGTCGTCCGTCCGGTCCTTCCACCTCGCGGCAGAGCAGAATAAGCCCTGCGCAGGTGCCGAACAGGGGCATCCCCCTGCGCCCGCACTCCCGCAAGGGTTCCAGCAGATGCCAGTCCGTGAGCAGGCGCCCCATGGTCGTGCTCTCTCCGCCCGGAAGAACGATACCGTCGAACCGTTCCAGTCCGCCGAAGGCCGACGTGTCGAACGGACGGCGTATTTCCGTAACCTCGGCACCGCAGCGCTCAAGCATGAGCCGGTGCTCACGGAACGCACCCTGCAGCGCCAGCACGCCGATATGAAGTGGCTCTACCATCCCCGCTCCTGCATACGCTGCTCCGGCGCGATGGAGGATATTTCCAGCCCGGGCATGGCATCGCCGAGACCTTCCGAAACTTCCGCCAGCACGGCAGGATCGTTGTAGTTGGTGGTTGCGGCGACAATGGCCTTGGCAAAGGCCGCCGGATCAGCCGACTTGAAAATGCCCGAACCGACGAAGATGCCGTCGCAGCCGAGCTGCATCATCAGCGCGGCATCCGCAGGCGTGGATATGCCGCCCGCCGCAAAATTGACCACGGGAAGTCCGCCATTTTCCCGTACGATGTTGAGAAGTTCCAGAGGCGCTCCCAGTTCCTTGGCATAGCCGGGCACTTCCTCTTCGGGCAGGGAAAGAAGGTGGCGCAGCTGGCCGGTCACCATGCGGATATGCCGCACGGCCTCAACCACATTGCCCGTACCGGGTTCCCCCTTGGTACGGATCATGGCCGCGCCCTCGGCGATTCTGCGCAGTGCTTCGCCGAGATTGCGTGCGCCGCAGACAAAGGGCACACGAAAGTCGTGCTTGTTCAGATGATACTTATCGTCCGCCGGGGTGAGCACTTCGCTCTCGTCGATGTAATCCACGCCGAGATGCTCGAGAATGCGGGCTTCAGTGATATGGCCGATGCGCACCTTGGCCATGACGGGAATGGTCACCGCCTCCATGATGCGCTTGACGATGACCGGATCAGCCATGCGGGCCACGCCGCCCGCCCGGCGTATGTCTGCCGGAACCCGTTCCAGAGCCATGACGGCACAGGCTCCGGCCTCCTGAGCAATAACGGCCTGCTCCGGCGTGGTCACGTCCATGATGACGCCGCCCTTGAGCATCTGTGCCAGTCCCGTCTTCAATCTCAAGGTTCCCTTTTCCATAGCAAACACTCCTTGTTTCTGCGGCAGATGCCGCCGTTTCAGCCCGTCGGCCTTCCGACTGCAGGCTACGGATACGGTCGTATCCTTCGCCCTTGCTCTTTGCCAGAAAATGCGGCAATACAGAGACAATAAATATTGTCACCATGACATTATGACACGCTCAGCTGCAATTCATGTCATTTCGCGGAAAAAGGGAAAAACCATGCTGCAGATCATGAAGAACCTGTATGAGGAATCCTCCGCTTCCTGCCGCTATCAGCGCATAGCGGCCGCCATCGAGGAAGGCCTGCGCCGCAATCTGCTGAAGGCGGGCGACGCCCTACCCACCCAGCGGGCTCTTGCCGGAGCCCTGCGCCTTACCGTGGGCACGGTCACCCACGGCTACAGCGAGGCGGCAAGGCGGGGACTCATCACCGGCGTTACGGGGCGGGGAACCTTCGTTGCCTCCGCGGTATCGGACGTGGACGTTCTGCCGCCGCCCGCGCCTCTGCCTCCGGCCACCGAATGGCCGGGAGCGGACACGAGTCGGGCATCTTCCGAAACGTTTTCAGGCGATACGGAACTGCGCTGGAATCTCGGTTTCATCGCGCCGTTCGAACACCTCAACCCGACGCTGCATTCTGCACTGGAGGATCTGACAAAGTCTGCGGACGCCCGCACGCTGGCCGAACTTCAGAGCTATCACCGCCCGGCGGGCATGGAACGCCATCGCACGGCAGGCGCCGTCTGGGCCGAAAAATACGGCGTACACGTTTCTGCGCGCGATCTTCTGATATGTGCCGGTTCCCAGCACGCGCTCATGACCATACTGACCACGCTCTGCGCTCCCGGCGACCGCATCGCCGTGGAAACGCTGAGTTACCCGCTGCTGCGCCAGCTTTCCTGGCGGCTGCGCCTGCCGCTCTGCCCTGTGCGTACGGATGCCTGCGGCATGCTGCCCGACGCTCTGGATGCCGCCTGCAGAAGCGGCGGAGTGAAGGCCGTCTATCTCATGCCGTCATGCCGCAATCCCACGCTCACGCGAATGCCCGAGGCCCGCAGAAAAGACATCGTGGAAGTATGCCGCAGGCACGACGTACTCATCATCGAAGACGACGTCTACGCCCTGGCCCTGAACAGAACGCATGCCGCGCCGCCTCTGGCCGCTCTTGCTCCTGAAAGAACCTGCTTCATCGCCGCCACCAGCGAAATTCTCGGCGGCGGACTGCGCGTGGCCTATCTCTGCCCGCCGCAGCATCTGATCGAGGAGCTGGAAAGAACCATATCCTACACCATTTCCATGGTTCCTCCGCTCATGGCCGAACTGGCCTTCCGCTGGATCACCGACGGCACGGCCGACCGCGTGCTTCAGGCAAAGCGGGACGAAGCGGAAATCCGCAATGCGCTGGTTCGCGACATTCTGGACGGCCATCCGCTTCTGTCCCGGCCCACGGGCTTCTTCTGCTGGCTGAGTCTTCCCGAATCCTGGACCGGCCTGAAGCTTGCCGCAGCAGCAAAGGAAAAAGGCGTGCTCGTCGCGGAAGGCGAACATTTCCGCATGACGCCGTCGGCAGTCGAAAACGGCGTGCGCCTTGCGCTCGGCGGCGTGCCGGACAGAGAAAATCTGGCCGAAGCCGTGCGCATCATCGCCGATCTGCTTGAAGGGTGAGCCGCTTTCTCCTGCAGGCTCGTCACAGGCGTCACAAGACCAAGGCTCCGTCATTGACGTCCTCTTCCGAGACGCTATGATAAAACGTCTCTATCATCAGGAGAAAAGGTTATGCTCACCGCAATGATTCTTTATTGTGTTCTCGGCGCAGTCGCCGGTCTTCTGGCCGGTCTTCTCGGCATAGGCGGCGGCGCCGTGGTGGTGCCCATGCTCGTTTTCGCCTTCCAGTGGCTGAACATCTCGCCGGAAGTGGCCATGCACATGGCCGTGGGTACCTCGCTGGGCAGCATCATGTTCACGGCCGTGTCCAGCGCCCTTGCTCACCACAGACACGGCAGCGTGGACTGGAGCGTCTTTCGCTGCATCTCCCTCGGCATTCTCATCGGCACCTACGGCGGCACCTTCATCGCCGCCCGCATCCCCGCCCGCTATCTTCAGATGTTCTTCGTGATCTTTCTGTACTATGTGGCCACCAATATGCTGCTGAACAAGAAGCCCGCCGCCAGCCGCACCCTGCCCGGCTTTGCCGGAATGACGGGGGCGGGACTCTTCATCGGCGCCGTTTCCAGTCTTGTGGGCATAGGCGGCGGCACGCTCTCAGTTCCCTTTCTCGTCTGGCACAACGTGGATATGCGCCGGGCCGTGGGAACGTCTGCCGCCATAGGATTTCCCATCGCCTTTGCCGGCTGCCTCGGCTTCATCTGCAACGGCTGGAACGCACCGGGACTGCCGGAATATTCGCTGGGCTTCGTCTATCTTCCCGCGCTTGCGGGCATCGTCGCCGTCAGCATGCTCACCGCTCCCATCGGCGCCGGTATCGCGCACAAGCTCCCCGTGCCGAAGCTCAAGAAATTCTTTGCCTGCTTCCTGTACGTCATTGCCACCAAAATGCTGCTGGACGTTCTGTAGAAACGCACCACGCTGAAGCAAGAAAGGGCCGCAGTCTTTCGGACTGCGGCCCTTTCTATTACGGCAACAACAGACGTCTCTTTCTCACCGCAGAGCCATAAGCAACGGTACGATGACCGGAACCAGAAGCGTAAGCGCCATTCCGGAAAACACCGCCAGAATGGCACAGCGTTCTCCGCTCACCTGCGCGATGACAGGAAGACATGTATCCATGGCCGCCGCTCCTCCCGCGAGCACAGGACCGAGTTTTCCCGTCAGCCGCACGATAAGAGGCGGCAGAAGAAGCGCAAGAGCCTCATGAACCATGTTGGAAAGCAGCGCCACCGAACCGAGCGCAGGATCCCCGAGTCTGGTGATGATGACGGTGGCCAGACTGTAGTAGCCGAACCCCGCCCCTACGGCCAGCGATTCCGGAAGAGAAAGCTCGGAAAAACCGGAAAGAACAAGCCAGGCGAGCGTGCTTCCGCAAAGCGTACCGGCCACCACTCCCAGGGGAATGAGCAGTATGCGTCCCCGAAGCTCCCGTACGATACCGAGCGCCTTCAGATCAAACCCCACGGTCATGCCCGCCAGAACCAGCAGCAGATAAAGCACCCATACCGCTGCGTCCGCCGCCGCCACGTTCTGCGGCAACACCCGCAGCCAGCCGATGAGAAGCCCTGCGATAAAGAATCCCAGCGCGATGAAGGACCCGCGGCTTCCACCGCGTTCCGTACCGGATGCCGTGTCCCGTCCAGCGTCGTATTCAGGAAAGGCATAACGCCCGAGCAGTCTGGCCGCGACGAAGCAACCCGTCACGGAAAATGAACTGATGAGCACGGCATACAGTCCGAGACTGCTCAGCTGTCCAAGCAGAGCATCATCCAGACCGAGCGAGAGTCCAAGAAAAAAAAGCATGATGCGCACGGTCCAGCCGAGCGCCGCATTGGCGAGCTTCACCACGGACGCCCTGCGCCGCAGAAGCCATCCCGCAGGAATCCCCCCCGCGATAAGTCCCATTTCCAGAAGCATGATCATCCCCTGCATCGTACCGGACACGGCGAACGGGACGCAAAGAACGCCACCTCATCCATACGACGCGCATCCTTTGATGCGGGCATCCCGAGACGGTCGCGCGACGCACATGCACCAGGATGCCCTTCCGTAAACAATGAAATCAGCGAACCCTGCCGTATCTCAGCCAGGCTGCTCCCTCTTCCAGCGCTCTTGCTTCTTCAAGAGAAAAAGCGGCAGTCACGCTGCGGTCGAACAGACTTCCGTCACCGTCCTTTGCGGTGACCGGCATCATGACAAGACTCAGCTCATCGATGAGATCCGCCCGGAGAAAGGCTCCGTTCAACAGACTTCCGCCCTCCAGAAGAAGACGTCGTATGCCGAAGATTTCCTTCAGCTTGCGGAGGGCCAGCGGCAGATCGATCTCATCCTTTCCCGCGAAAATATAGGACACTCCGACGCCGTGAAGATAGGAAAGACATGCCTGTGGCACGCTTTCGCAGAGGACTTCCACAATATGAGCGCCCCCGTAACCCGGATCCTCATCCTTGATATGGGACGTCTTCCAACCCAGACTGCCATGTCTGTCGAATGCCACGGCAAAAAAAGAGGCATTCTCATCGGCCACGTGATCCATGGGAGGAATGACGGAACCGTCGAAACGGGAAAGATCCGGCCTGTGTCCCAGCGTGAAGCTCTCCTCCATGGTCACGCGACCGCAGGCAAAGGCACCGGCCCCGTACTCCCGGTTGATGCGGTAATACGCCCGGGTTGCCGCCTCACACTGAGGCAGACGAAGAAAATCTCCCGTCACTCTGCCGTCCAGCGACATGGACATATGGCAGATGACGAAAGGTCTGTCCTGCGCCTTCACGGCATCTCTCATCGAATTCCTCCACACTGACGACTCCCGGGCAGCATCGCCACGGGGAAAAGGGGAAAAACGGCCGGGAACATCCTTCCGGCGGCCATGGTGTTGAACATGTGACGCCCTCCTTCCCCCCAAAACGGCCGTCACCGCGACATATTACCTGATCGAAGGAAAAAGGCCAGAGGTGAAACGCCAAGAAAAAAGGCCCTACCCGACGGGAAAGGGCCTTTCTCATACGAAAAAGGAACAATCAGAATTTATAGCCCACGGTCAGGCCGAAATTATGGGCATAGCTGTTGTGCGCCTTGCCGGCGTAGGTATTAATGAGGGCATTGCCCCCCTGCTCGCCAGCACGATTCTTATAGTTGATATCCCGTACGTCAATATACATATAGGCAAGATCAAGGGTCCAGTTCTCGTACTTGAAGCCCGCGCCCAAGGTATAGTAGTTGCGTCCGTTGGAAGGCACGAGGTAGTCGTAGCAGTTGGTATCCTGCAAAGGCGAGGTCTCATAGGTGAAACCGGCGCGCAGAGTCAGCCAGTCGATGGGAGCGTATTCCACGCCGAAGGTGAAGGCCCAGGTGTCGCGCCAGTTCTTCTGCTCGAAGAACTTCGGCGTAGTATCGCTATGCATGTTAATGGTGAGATTACGGTAGCGGCTCCACACGGTGTAGGCCACATCACCTTCAAAACTCAGGTTGGGCAGAGGCTTGTACATCACGCCGAGGGTGATCACGTCGGGAATGGAGAGCTTGCCGTCGGCATTGCAGTTCTGCATAAGTCCCTTCAACTGGCCAAGGGCCCTACCTTCTCCGCTGAACCGGAAACGGGCACTGCCGTCAAAGGTCATGTCTTCGCTGGCACGATAGGTAAGCCCGGCGCTCCACTGATCGTTGAAGCGGGCATGCAGGCCGAAGTTGTAACCGAAGGCGTAACCGTTTTCAGCATGGATACGCGCGTCGGCATGTCCTACACCCATGTCCATTGCACCAAGATTCAGGTTGTACTGCTCGTTCAGGCTGAGATACCCCCAAGTGTAGCTCACACCGGCGCTCACCGACCAGATGTCGTTGATCTTGTAGGCGATGTTGGGGTTGATGGTACTGGAAAGCAACGTCACAGACTTGATGCCGCTGGACAGCAATGGCATTTCAGGAGGAAGAGGCGTATTGGCCGACCGGGCCGTCCAGTTGTCCGGGAACTGGGAACCGAGGCCGTAACGAGTAAAGGCGCCGATGCCGAACCACCACTTGTCGTTGAGCTGATGGGTCAGGTAGAAATGAGGAATGGGCCAGGCCTGATCGGAAGAGGAAACGGTTTTGCCGTTATCGTAACGGGTGAGATCAAAGTTCAGCATGGACACGGCAAGGCCCATCTGCGTGGCGGTGCCGGGAATCTGCGTGATGCCTGCGGGGTTGTAGGCCACGGCGGAGGGATCGTCCGCACGGGCCACCATGCCGCCGCCGGCGCCGCCGCCGAGGGCCATGCCTCGGGCGCTCCATTCGGTGATGGCAAAACCTTCGGCGTGAGCGCCGGAAACGGAACCCGCCACCAGCCCGAAGGAAAGCAGGGCTGCGGCGGCAAATCTGGCCTGACGACGCGCGGCACAAAAGACCCCGCGCATCACATTGAGAGATACGTTCATGAATTCCTCGAATCGGGATGTGATTGACCCGGCGACTGCCGGAAGTGCATCATTTCCGAAAAAGACAGGTCATCCCTGCCGAAACCGGCCTCTCTCCGGCATCGGAAAATAATACGGTGGCACAGGAATATCTTGATTTATAAAAAAAATAAAGCATTATTTTATGGTATGCGTCAGAAAAAACATCAAGAAAATACAAGATGTTCCGCCTTTATGTTCCAAGGCTGTTCCAGGGCTGCGACGTTCCCGAAGTCCTGCCGGACAATGCCTGACCAGAGAAATCCCCGGATGCGGACACCGGAAACCGCTCCGTTGCCCGCACCTGCAAATACAATACAACATCAGGCATCAAAACATCAGGCATCCTGATGCAACGGCAGCTTTTCAGACGGTCCGTATCCAGATGAAGCTCCCCTGCCTGCCGTCCTCGCTTCCGAAGCGGCGGGCATGTCTGTAGGAAAAGAAGAAATCGGCGTTGTCGAAAGTGCACAGGTCGATACCAAGAATATGCCCGCTCGGGAGTCCGGCCCGCTCGAGCTGATGCCTGGCCAGCGACCACAGATCCATGGTCCGCCGTTCTCTGTCATACCACTGCAGAAATTCCGGTCCCCATTCACTGTCGAAATTCACGAATTCCGAAGCGGAGGGACCAAGGCTCGGACCGCGCACGGCCCAGAGATGCTGCGGATCCAGTCCATAGCGATCGCAGAAAACGCAGATCGCCGAGTACGGATAATCCTGTCTGTTCCCGCGCCAGCCGGAATGAACGGCCATAACGAAACGGCCCGAATCATGAGCCACAAGAATGGGTTGGCAATCCGCCGTCTTGATCATGAGCGCCAGGCCGGGACGGCTCGTCGCCATGCCGTCGGCCTGCTCGGAAGGAGCAGCGGCAGGATCCTGAGCTTCCGGCTCGAACAGCGTACGCACGCCGTGCACCTGATGTACCTCGGCAAAGGCTCCGACCCCGAGCAGAGACGGTATGGCCGCTCGTCTTTCTGAGGAAGAAAACTCCGTCGAAGAAAGAGAAACGCTGCCGAATGCACGCATGGAAAATGCGCAACCTACGCCGGGGATCCCCGGAAACTGAAAGGGAATCATGGTCAGAGACAAAGCAGTTCCTCCTCGGTGCATACGGCCTTTACGGGTCTGTCCCACTCATCGCGGGGAAGACGGTCCAGAAGAAGCTCATGAAAGGTCAGTCCCACCCCAGGACAGCGGGCAAGAGCAAGCATGCGGTCATAGTAGCCGCCTCCGTATCCCAGACGAAAACCGTCTCTGTCGAAGGCCAGACCGGGAACGACGACCAGCGTCCGGTCGCCGTCGGAAAGATCGCGGAGAGAAAGAATGCGGGATTCACCGGACAGCACGGGTTCTGGAATACCGAAAGAGGACGGGACAAGCTCCTCCGGGCCACGGCAGGCAATCATGTCCATGAGCCCCGGATCTTCCGGACGGCAACGCGGCAGGAATAACTCCCTGCCCTCTTTCCAGGCCCGCTCAAGAAGAAGCGCCGTGTCCACCTCGCCCTTCACAGCAACATACAAGACAATCCGGCGACTTCTCTGCCAGAAAGGACTCTCCAGAAGCCGCATTTCCACAGCCAGACAGCGTGCCCTGCCGAAATCCCCCGACGACAGCTCCGCCCGTCTTTTCCGCAGCCTTCTTCGCAGTTCACTCTTGTCCCGCATGTTGCCGTCCGTCATGCCTGTACCAGCCTTTCAAAAAAGACCTCAATAAATCAGCGCCATGTCGAAAATCTGCCACGCAACGCTCATTTTTACAACATTTGTATGCATCCTCCCCCTTGTCACGCAAAAAAAGCGCTGTTACGTAACCAAGGTGTGTCTGCAAACCATCTTTCAATGCTAAATCAGAAGGTTAGTAACTATTTCAGATATGTTATACTTGGGGAATGTGTTACTACGATATTCCCCAAGATCTCTGGCTCAGGCTTGAGCCCATATTGCCGACAGTCGGTTCTCCTCGTGGAGGAAAACCGACTGGTGACGTCAGAAATTTTTCTCAACGCCTACACCAGATGCTTCGAACGGCGTACCATGACGAGTCCTGCCAAATGAATGAACTACTCTTGAACTTTTTACCCTATTTTGTCAAAATTTTATCAAAAAAGGAGTCTCTTTCATGGCTGAAATAGCTTTTTTCGGACTGGGGACTATGGGACTTCCCATGGCATTGAATCTGCTGAAAGCCGGACATCGCGTTCATGTCATGCCGCACAGGGGACACATGGAAAATCCGCGTATTGCCGAACGTCATGGGGCCGTCATCCACACGTCTCTCACGGACATGATCGGACAGGCCGAATTTGTCATAAGCGTGGTACCGGACGATACGGCCGTCAGAGCAATCTACCTCAATGAGACTATGAAAAAGCTCCTCAAACCCGACTGCATCATCATTGAAATGACCTCCTGCTCCCCGGAAACGGTTCGTGAAGTGCAGGCCTTCTATGCAGACAGCGGCGTGAACGTCATCGACGCCCCCATCACGGGAGCGCTTCCCCGGGCCGTCAACGGAACGCTCACCATCCTCGGTGCAGGAAGGCCGGATGACTTTGAAAAGGCGGCTCCCGTTCTGAATGCCATGGCGGAAAAGGTCCATCAGCTGGGAGCCGTGGGCAACGGCAAGCTCATCAAGGCCATGACAAATCTTCTCGGAGCCGTGAATCTGGCCGCTGTGGGAGAATTCTTCCGCTTTGCCTCCGCCATGGGACTGGACCTCTCTCAACTTGCCGACGTAGTGAAGGACAGTGCCGGCGGTTCCACACAGTTTACCCGTAATTTCGGAAAAATGGTCGAACACAATTACTCCCCAACCTTTACTCTGCGGCTGCTGCGCAAGGACATGGCCATAGCCCTCGATCAGGCTGCAAAGCATGAGGAACTTGCCATGCCTCTGGCAGATCTTGCCTACCGGCTCTACAAAGAAGCCGAAGAATACGATGCCAAGGACTGCAGCGCCATAGCTCTCATGGACGGCACTTCCCCGAAATCGGCCCCGCATTCCTGAAAAACTCAGGCACGGGCGAGCGTACACCCCTGCCGTCGGCGCGGACATCGCGTCGGATCGCCGCATTCGGGAAAACTCCGGCATCGTCGCTTACAACCGGATGACGGGAAATACCTCTCCGAATAAAAGGCAGAGAGGGCTCCTTCTACGCTGACCCGAAAATACCTGTCCGTCCTTCCGGTTACTCACGGCGTGCCCTCCCGCTTATCCCAAACCGGCCATGCCGTCATCAACAACAAACCTTCGGAGCATGTCACATGATCGATCAGAAGCACATTCTCGCCGCCTTTCAACAGCTTGAAAACATTGCGGGTCCCGGTGCTCCCATATGCGCCTGCGTCACCGACGAGCACGGCTTCGTGCTCGGATACCTGCAGATGGACGGCATATCCTCCCGCTCCTTCACTATGGCGAGGGCCAAGGCCTATACCGCCGCGCGCATGGGACAGACAACCGCAGAATTTCATGAACGTCTTGTAAGGGAACATCTCTCTCTCGCCGATTTCGGTGACGCGTTCATGACCTCCGTACAGGGCGGCGTTCCCGTCAGAGATAAAAACGGTACCGTAATCGGCGGTGCGGCCGTATCCGGAAGGACCCCCGAGAAAGACGAAGCCACGGCCTTCCGTCTTGCCGGACTGCTCACAGACTAACTTGCCCGACAGCCGGAACGACGGCAACCCGACCATGTCCGCACCTTCTTCTGTTGCAGAACCCCGATCGCTGTCCGCCGGAAACCTCGGTTTTCTCCCTCTTTCATCTTCCCTTCATTATCAATGATGTTGTCTTTGGGAAAAGCGAACATACCGACCAACCGCTCCCACAAAAACAACTCGCCATCCAAGGAGAAAGACATGCCCGGCGAAAGACATCCCCACGACAACATGCTGGAACTTCGTGAAGCCTTCAAGCAATATGCCCACATAGACACTTCTCTCGTTCGTCCCTTTATTCTGGAATCCTGGAAGCGCTGCCGTCTGAGTTCGACGCACAGAAAGGAGGAAGTTCCCGTTTCCGCCGAAGAACTGAACGCCGCGCTCCGGCGCAACCGGGAGCTTCTCGAAAGCTCCGTGCCCATCATGGAAAAGCTGTTTTCCTCCATCAGCGCCGCCCACAGCGTCATAGGTCTGGCCGACAATTCCGGCCTCATTCTGCACATCGTGGGACACGAGAAGGACATCAACGCGCTTTCCGTGTTCCAAAAAGGACTCTACGCCACGGAAAAACACTCCGGTACCAACGGCATAGGCACGGGACTCATAGAACGGCGTCCCATAGAAATCATAGGGGCGGAACACTACTACGGCAACGCCACCGACTGGTGCTGCTGCAGCGCGCCTATCTTCAATGAAAACGATCTGGTAGGCATTCTCAACATTTCCATAAAAGCACAGAACCACCATCATCACACCATAGGACTGGTGGAGGCGGCGGCCTATGCCGTTTCCGAACAGATTCATCTGCGCCTGCTGCTCAAGGAACAGAACGCCATGCTGGAATTTCTGGATGAAGGCGTACTGATTCTCGACAGCGAAGACAGAATACGGGCCATGAACAACAAGGCGCGTACCATGCTCGGACTCGGCACTCCCTCCGGGCAGAACGATTCCTCAGGCATCTCCATTCACGACCTCATTCCCCTGAGCGAGGGGCTGAGCAGCATGCTTTCCGCCAGGCATCGCATCAACGACCGTGAAGTCAGTCTTCACCTGCCCCACGGACTGTTTCAGTATGCGGTATCCTATGCGCCGATTCAGGACGGCGGTGCCATCATCACCCTACGCAGCGTCAAGCGCATGAGAGAATACGCCACACGCATGATGAGCTCGGGCGCCGCATATACCTTTGAAAACATCGTGGGAGAATCCACCGCCATACGCGAAGTGATGCGTCTGGCAAGACGGGCCTCCCAAAGCGACATCACCACGCTGATTCTCGGCGAATCCGGAACGGGCAAAGAACTTTTCGCTCAGTCCATACACAATGCCAGCTCCCGCAAAAACGGTCCGTTCGTAGTGGTGAACTGCGGTGCCATTCCGAGAACGCTTCTGGAAAGCGAACTTTTCGGCTACGAAGACGGCGCCTTCACGGGAGCAAGAAAACAGGGCAAACCCGGCAAGTTCGAACTGGCCGACGGCGGAACCGTCTTTCTCGACGAGATAGGCGAGCTGCCTCTCGATGCTCAGGCCAGTCTGCTGAGGCTGCTCCAGGAAAACGAAGTCGTGCGCGTCGGCGGCACGACGGCAAAACACATCGACATTCGGGTAGTGGCCGCAACGAATCGGAATCTTGAAGAGGCAGTCCGGCAGCAAACTTTCCGAAACGATCTGTATTACCGCCTCAATGTGCTTTCCATCACCATTCCGCCCCTGCGGGACAGGAAAACGGACATACGCCTGCTGTCCAACTTCTTTCTTGAAAAATTCTCCTGTGCGCTGGGGCGACCCGAAGCCCGCTTCACCGAAGAAGTTCTCGAAGCCCTCTCCCTCTATCACTGGCCGGGTAATGTGCGCGAACTGGAAAACGTCATTGAACGTACCATCAACATTTCCACTTCGCCCGTCATTCAGATTTCCGATCTTCCCGCCCACATTCTGCAGAGCAGAGAAAACGAAACGACATCCCCTATACTCTGTCTGCCGCGCAGCAACCTGCTGAAGTCTCAGGAAATGGAAACCATTATGGAAGTGCTCCGCCAGACACAGGGAAACATGCGCCTTGCCGCCCATGAACTCGGAATCGCACGATGCGTCCTGTATCGCAAAGTCAAACAGATGGGCATGACGCCGGATATGTGGCGAAAGAAAAAGTAGCTCCCGGAAAAGATCCATATGTATCGTATGGATACATGATCCGAAATACATGTATCCATACGATACAAAAGTAACGAGATCCTTTTCTATAATCGGCTTTATTTTCACGACCTTTACGAACTTGAGAACTTTGGCACGATTCTTGCTTTCTTCTGAACATCTCCTTCAGAACAGGAAAAGTGTCTCATGTATCGTTATGCTCGTGTCAACATGTCCACCGGCAACGTCCGGGTATTCGATCTCCCGAAAGAACGATGGTGCCTCGGCGGTCGGGGACTGATAAGCCAGATTCTTTATACCGAAATGGATCCCAGTGCAGATCCGCTCTGCCAGAAGAATGTTCTGGTTCTGGCTTCCGGCATGTTCGCAGGCTGCCCTCTTTCCTGTTTCGACAAGGTTTTTCTCGGCGCCAAAAGTCCTTCCACCAACCGGCTTGAAAGTGTGAGCTTCATGAGCCGGGCCTCGCGGCTCATGGACGCCATGGACGTGCGGCTTGCCATTGTTGAAGGGCAGTCTGCCGGAAACAGACAGTATGTTCTGCTTCTGGACAGGGGCAGAGTGTCTCTGCTTTCGCTGGAAGAACTCATGCCCGCCGTCAACGTTGCAGACATGGGCAGCTACGCCCTTCACGAAGGTCTGCAGAGAAGTTTCGGCAGAAATGCCTGCATCATCACATGGGGGCACGCCGCCGTCGTCTGCAGTCCCGACGCATCCCTGCTCATTTCCGGTTCGTCCGTCAATACACTCAAGAATATTCCTAGCCGCGGCCTGAGCGCCGTCATGGCTTCCAAGGGAGTGCGGGCCATCGTCCTTCGCGGCGGCACCACGCATGCCTCTTCCAAGATGCTGAACAGCAAGGCCGAGAGCCTCTGCCGCGATACGGAATGCCTGCTCTGCTGCGCCCGTCTTCACGACGAACTGAAAAACACACCTTACGCCAGCGTCAGCCTGTGCCGTGACTGCTTTGAGCAGAAGTCGCAGTCTTCCAGACTGGAAAAGGTATGCACCGATCTCGGGCTGTACCCGGCCGCGCTCTCTTCCGACCTTCTTTCCCTATCCGATGCCGACGAGCCGACGCTGCGCATGCGCGTGCTGGAAGCGTTCCGCCGAAGTCCGTACTCCTCCCGGCGCCCCGTTCCGTTCGAGGCCTCCCCGGACGCTCAGGCCGTGGCGGTGTTCGACACCATGGGCTTGTGCACAAGGGCGCTGCGCCCCGAGGAACATGACCGGGTGCTCAATCTCATGGCTGACCTCGCCGGGGCCGTTTACGGCGGTACTTGGAGCAGAGATTCTCTGCTGCGCATGGGAGCAGAAACGCTGCAGAAGGAAAAAGCCTTCAACAGCTGGGCCGAATCCAACCCGGCCGAATACCGATAACACGCCAGCATCACACGCAGACAAGGAGTTTTTTCATGAGCATCATCGACATGCGTTTCCGCCCGGCGACGCGCGAAACGCTCCAGGGCATTCTCACCAATCCCCTCTACCAGTCGTTCAGTGCGGCCACGCATTTCGATCAGCGTCCCTCCAGGACTCTGGACGAGGAAGTCGCCATGCTGCGTGATCTTGATGTCGTTCACGCCGTGGTCACCGGACGCGACATCGGCTCCAGCGTGAACACGGTGTCCACCAATCCCGGCATGCTCGACAGCATACAGAAGTATCCGGACTTCTTCACGGGATTCTACGGCATTGATCCTCTGCTGCGCATGACGGCTCTGCGGGCCTTCCGCAATGCCGTCAGAGAATACGGCGTGCGCGGAGCCTCCATCGATCCCGCCATGTCCGGCGTCCCCGTCAACGGCGCGCTGTACTACCCCTTCTACGCCGCATGCTGCGAAGAAGGCATTCCCGTTGCCGTTACCACAGGCTGCTCCTGCGGCATGCCCAACGTAGTCATCGAACACCATGCTCCCTGGCTCATCGACCGCGTGGCCACCGACTTTCCGGAACTGACCATCATAGTCAGTCACGGCGGCTATCCTTGGATCATGGAAATGATCGGCGTGGCCACCCGTCATCAGAACGTTTACATCGACTTCTCGGCATGCACCATGCTCTACAACGTGGAACAGTACGTGCAGGCGGCCAACCGTCAGCTCATGGGCAAAATAGTCTTCTCCAGCGCCCATCCTTTCGACCATATTGCCGACACGCTCAAACTGTATGCCTCCCTCCCCTTCAATCCCGAGGCCCGCGAACACGTCATGTACGCCAACGCAGCAAAGATTCTCGGCCTCTGATCCGCCAAAAGCGACAAGCGCTCACTGAGTGCCTCACAATAAAAAACACTCTAACGGAGGAATCCATGAACAGATTTTTGAAAGGTTGTCTGGTCTTCGGTCTCATCGCCGCCTTCGGTGCCGCGCTGCCTCAGCATGCCCCGGCCAAGGAAAAGAAAATTCTCATCCGCATTTCCCATACAGGCTCGGAAGGCAACGAGTTCACCATGGGCTACGAAAAGTTCAAGGAACTTCTGGAAAAGAAGACCAACGGCCGCGTAGTAGTAAGAATCTATCCAAACGCCGTTCTGGGGTCCGACCGTGTCGCCGGTGAAGCCGTGCAGCAAGGCAACTTGGAAGTAGCTTCCATTGCCACCAATATTCTGTCCAGTTTCCACAAAAGCGCCATGGCCTTTGACATGCCCTATATATGCGATCCCTCCAAAATGCTTCCTTATATGCAGGCTCTGGCCTACGGTGAGCTGAACAAGTATTTAACGGAGCAGCTCGCCACCGTGGACCTGTATCCCTTCATGTTCAACGCCACGGCCATGCGTTCCTGGGCCTTTACCAAGAAAGACGTAAAAACCGTGGACGACCTTATGGGAGTGAAAATACGCTCCACCCCCTCTCCCATCGACATAGCCAACTGCAAGGCCGTGGGCATGAACCCCACCTCCCTGGCCTTCGATGCCGTGTATCAGGCTCTGCAGCAGGGCACCGTGGAAGGAGAACTTCTTTCCTTCCTCTCCATGAAGAGCTTCGGTCGTGCCGAAATCCTCAAGTATATGTTTGTGACCCAACATAATTTCCCTATTCACATCGGCTGCATGAGCAAAAAATTCTATGACGGTCTTCCCGCCGACATTCAGCAGGCGATTATGGAATCCGCCAAGGAAGCTCAGGAATGGGAATGGACGCTGCTTGATCAGCTGGAAAAAGAAGGACTGGAATATTGCAATCAAAACGGCGTGAAAGTTAACTTCTTGGACGATGCCCAGAAAGCTGCACTCAGAGAAAAGTTCAAGGTCGTGTGGGATGAATTCGGCCCCGAGCTTGATCAAAAAATGGTGAAGCTTCTTCAGGATGCCCAGAAATAATATCACATAAAACAGGATGAGGCCCAGGGGCATCACCGGGCCTCTTTTCCACAATACGGTACTCAGTAGTCAGTGTTCGCTCTGTGTCCGGTTTCGTGAAACGGGCATACTTCGCATGAAGTGGCCGTTGTCCGTCCGTATCAGCGATACCATACCTAGGAGATATTTTATGCTTGACAGCGGCCTTGCGCCAAAGCAGGACAGAGGCGTCCTGCACTGGCTTGACGAAAATTTTGAAAAACCGATCATGGTCTTTACCCTGCTGTTGTCCATCGGCCTTATCACTTATCAGGTGCTGTTCCGTTATATTGCCACAAATTTGCTTGGCATTGCAGGTTCTACGGCAGAGGTGGAAGAGCTTGCCGTATGGTGCTTTATATGGCTTTCCTACCTTTCCGTGCCGCTGCTGATCAAGTCGCGTTCCAACATCAATATTTCTTTATTCTTTGATGCCATGCCTAAACGCATCCAGAACATGCTCTGGGTGCTCGACGAAAGCGTTTTTTTGGTATTCACCTGTGTACTTGCCTATCTGTGCTACAACCTGTCCATGATGCAGCTGGACAAGCCGCAGTTCTCGCCTGCCATAGGCATCTCGTATTTTTACCCATATATTGTTTTGCCCGTCAGTTTTTCACTCATGAGCATCAGGCTCATTCAGAACATTGTCCGTCAGGTTCGTATAACGGGTATACGAGATTCCATCATTGCCATCGCCGTAGGTCTGCTGCTTGCTACGCCAATCATCTGCCAGTGGGAACTGGAAGTCGTCACCGTCCTCGGTTGCACCATGTTCATCTGTCTCCTGCTCGGCGTTCCCATTGCCGTTACACTCGGCTTTTCCGCCATGGCCGCTCTGTATAACTCGGAATTTCTGCACGTCTCCACGCAAGCTTCTACTTGCTTCTCCGCACTGGATTCCTTCACCATCATGTCCATATTCTTCTTCGTAGCTGGCGGTGTGTTTATGGGCATGGGAGGCCTCTCAAGGCAACTCATCAATCTGGCCGACATTCTCGTAGGCAAGGCCGTAGGCGGACTTGCACTTGCCACAGTGCTCACATGCATGTTCTTTGCCGCCATATGCGGTTCCGGTCCGGCTACGGTAGCAGCCATCGGCTCCATTACCATTCCGGCCATGGTTGAACGCGGATACGACAAACGCTTTGCCGCAGCTCTCGTGGCCTGCGCAGGCTCCATAGGCGTCATGATTCCCCCAAGCAATCCCATGGTGGTGTACGGCGTCATTGCCAAGGCTTCCATCGGCAAGCTTTTCCTGAGCGGCATCATTCCCGGCATACTCGTTGGTCTCGTCCTCATGGGATGGAGCTATTACCTCAGCAAAAAGAACAACTGGAGAGGCAATCCCGAAAAACTCACAAAGAAGCAAGTCATTCAGGCCATCTGGGAAGCCAAGTATGCCCTCATGGTTCCGGTCATCATCTTGGGCGGCATTTACGGCGGCTTCATGACTCCCACAGAAGCCGCTGCCATCAGTGCTACCTACGGACTGATTGTCGGCGTGTTCGTCTACAAGGGCATCAACAGACACAACTTCTTCCAAGTTTGTGTCGAGTGCTGCACTACAAGTGCCGTCATCATTTTCCTCATCGCCATGGCCAGCAGTTTCGGCTATCTGCTCGCCCTGGAACAGGTGCCTGAAAGCATTGCCCAGGCCATTTTGTCCGTATCCAGCGACAAGTATCTCGTACTTCTGCTCATCAACCTGTTCCTGCTGGTAGTCGGTGCTCTTATGGAACCAGCTGCGGCCACCATTATTCTTACTCCCATTCTCGCTCCCATTGCTGTAAAGCTCGGCGTAGATATCATTCATTTCGGCCTCATTATGACGGTGAACTTGGCCATCGGCTTTGTAACCCCGCCCGTCGGCTCCAACCTCTTCGTAGCCAGCGCAACCAGCGGTCTGAAAGTCGAATCCATAGCCAAGGCCGCCGTTCCCATGATCATTCTCATGATCGCGGTGCTCTTCATTCTCACTTATATTCCGGGTATCTCTCTGTTCCTTCCGAACCGAATGATGTAACAGTTCGGGACAAAACATACGGCGGGGCGGAACTCTTCCGTCCCGCCTCTCCTTCTCCTCTCAACTGCAGGCACGTTTTCCGCCCTTCTTTCAGGAGTTACGTATGAGTTGTTGTTGCGCTCTCTCCACCCAGGAAAAAATTCTTCAGGACAAGGCTGCCGGCAAGGAAAACCCCAACCGTGCCAAACATCAAAGACTTTTCGACATTCTGGAAACCTTCGACGGCATGGCTCCCATTGTCGATGCCGACCGCGCACTCCTCTTCACCCAGACGATGAAGGAAACCGAAGGCCAGCCGCTTGAACTGCGCTGGGCCAAGGCTCTCATGAACATCGCCCAAAACATTCCCGTACACATCGATTACCGTCAGCTTCTGGCCGGTCGCTGCGGCACTACGGGACGCTACGGTATCCTTTATCCCGAACTGGACGGCGACTTCATGGCCGATGCCCTCGACTCCCTGGCCGAAGCCAAAACCGCCGCTCCCATCAGCGTTTCCCCCGAAATCGCCGCCATTGTCCGCAACGAGATTACGCCCTACTGGAAAGGCAAGACCTTTCACGAAGACCTCAACAGATCCCTACCTCCCGAGGTGCATCACCTCGCCTATAATGACGAACTCGGCATCAAAACCCGCTTTGTGGTCAGTGAAAACGCCTCCTACCGCTCCAGCCAGCAGTGGGTGCTGGACTATGCCAAGGTCATCGACCGCGGCTTTGCCAGCATCAAGGCCGAGGCACAGGCCAAGCTCGATGCTCTCGATCCGCTCAGTCCCATGGACACGCTGAAAAAGCGTCCCTTCCTCGAAGCCGTCATCATCACCTGCGACGCCATAGTCATCTGGGCACACAGACATGCGGAACTGGCTCGTTCCATGGCCGCCGAGGAAAAAGACCCGGTGCGCAAAAAAGAACTGCTGCAGATTGCCAAACACTGCGAACGAGTCCCCGAATTTCCGGCACGCACCTTCCGTGAAGCCGTGCAGGCCCAGTGGTTCGCCCAGATGTTCTCCCGACTGGAACAGCGTACCGGTACCATCATTTCCAACGGCCGCATGGACCAGTATTTCTACAGACTCTACAAGCAGGACATCGAAGCCGGTGTGATCACCGATGACGACGTTCTGGAGCTTCTGGACTGTATGTGGGTGGGCATGGCACAGTTCACCGACATTTCTCTTTCCCCCGGAGGCATGGCCACTCAGGAAGGCTACGCCCACTGGGAAGCCGTGACCATCGGCGGACAGACCAGAGACGGCAAGGATGCCACCAACGAGCTTTCCTACCTCATTCTCAAGTCGCGCCAGGCATCTCCCATGCCCTACCCCGATCTTGCCACGCGTATACATTCGCGTTCGCCCCAGCGTTTCCTGTGGGAAATCGCCGAGACCATCAAGGTGGGCCAAGGATATCCCAAGCTGTTCAACGATGAGGAAATCATCCCCCTGCATCTTGCCAAAGGTGCGCCTCTGGGCGACATTTTCGATTACACCGCCTCCGGCTGCGCCGAAATCCGCATGCCCAACCGCGACACCATGACCAGTTCCTGCGGACAGGTAAACCTCGGCGCCGCTCTGGAAATGGTGCTGCGCAACGGCCGCATGAAGAAATACGGCGATGAACTCATCGGTCTGGAAACCGGCGATCCCCGCTCGTTCAGCACATGGGAGGAATTCTGGCAGGCATATCTGAAACAGCAGGAACATCTGCTGGCTGCCTCATACGTGGAACAGTGCGTCATTCACCACACCCGTGCCCGTCACTTTGCCGGACCTCTGGCTTCGTGCCTGCACGACCTGTGCATGGCTTCCTGCATGGATCTGCACACCGACGAAAAAATCCCCGGCGGCATAGACCTCGGATTTGTGGACATCATCGGCTTCGCCACGCTGGTTGACTCGCTGAGCGCCGTCAAGAAATGCGTGTATGAAGACCAGGCCATCAGCATGGATGAACTTCTCCGCGCCTTGGACGACGATTTCGAAGGGCACGAAGCTCTGCGTCTGCGTCTGACCCGCGCTCCCCGTTTCGGCAACAACGACATGTACGCCGACTCCATCGGCCTTGCCGTGGATCGCGCCGCACAGCAGTACTGCCACAAGTATGCGCCGGAAACCGGCCTGCATATCGACATCCGCACCGTGTCCGTGACGGCCAACGTGCCCCACGGCAAGGAAGTGGGAGCCCTGCCCTGCGGACGCAAGGCCTGGATGCCCTTCTCCGACGGTTCCTCCCCCGCTCAGGGCGCCGATCTCAACGGTCCGACGCAGTCCATCATTTCCAACTACAACACCAAAAACTGGGACTACAACGAACGCGCCGCCCGCCTGCTGAACATCAAGTTCTCTCCCAAGTGCCTTGAAGGCGATTCAGGAACCGAAAAGCTGGTCAGCTTCATACGCGTGTTCTGTGATCTCAAGTTGTGGCATCTGCAGTTCAACGTCATCAACCGTGAAACGCTGCTGGCCGCCCAGGAAGATCCCAAGCGCTACCGCAACCTCATCATCCGCATAGCAGGCTACAGCGCCTACTTCACGGAACTTTCCCGCGATCTGCAGAACGACCTCATAAGCCGTACGGAACAGACCACCATATAACCCCCTGTAACAGGCCGTTTCTTCCGTCATGGCCGACCCTTGCGGAAGAAACGGCTCCTTCCCGGAGACATTCCCATGCTTGCAGATGCCATGGAAAAAGGCGTCGTCTTCAACGTACAGAAGTACTCGGTGCATGACGGCCCCGGCATACGCACCATAGTCTTTCTCAAGGGCTGCCCTCTGCGTTGCCGCTGGTGCAGCAATCCGGAATCACAGAAGCCCGCTCCCGACATTGCGTGGAACGATACTTTGTGCATAGGCTGCCAGAGCTGCGTGCGGGCATGTCCGGAACATGCACTGAGCCTCGACTCCCAAGGCATCCATAAAAATCATGACCTCTGCATCGGATGCGCGTCGTGCGTACGCGCCTGCCCGGCAGACGCCATGTTTCTTTACGGCGGAGAAAGCCGGGTAAAGGACGTTATCGACGACGTGGAAAAGGACTCACTCTTCTACGCCCGCTCCGGCGGAGGACTCACCCTTTCCGGCGGAGAACCGCTCTTCCAGTCGAAATTCGCCCTGGCTCTACTGCGCGAGGCCAAGGAACACCATATTCACAGGGCCATGGAAAGCTGCGCCTTCTGCCCGGAAGACACCTTCCTGGCCGC
Source organism: uncultured Mailhella sp. (assembly GCA_944323575.1). Lineage (GTDB taxonomy): Bacteria > Desulfobacterota > Desulfovibrionia > Desulfovibrionales > Desulfovibrionaceae > Mailhella. The sequence goes on from CALUTB010000005.1 coordinate 41,851, forward strand.
AGCGGAACTGCTCAACTACCTTCTTGTCGATGTGAAGTGTTTCGACTCGGAAAAGCACCGGTACTTCACCGGCCAGTCCAACACGCTCATACTCTCCAACATCCGGGCCGTCCGCCGTGCCTTCCCTCAGCTCAAACTGCATCTTCGCACACCTGTAATACCCGGTGTCAACGACACGGAACAGGATATTGCCGCCATTGCCTCCTTTGCCAAAGAGGTGGGCGCCAATGCCTACGAACTTCTGCCTTATCATAAGATGGGAGAAACCAAGTACCGCTTCCTAGGCAAGGACTATCCCATGGGCGATGCCGCTCTCGACGAGACACGTTTCAAGTCGCTTCAGGAGTTGGCAGCCAAGGTTCTCCCCTCTACACCTTGAGATATTCCGGCCTGATTACTCTTCATACCGGTCATACCGGCTTTTCCGGGTTGTAGTCGCCTCAGGGCGACCTCTCTACGCTCGTCCTCATTGTGCAGTCCACGTTCAGGGCAAAAGCGCAGAGCATACCCTTTCCGTCAGTTCCAAAGGAGTTCGACCATGAATTTCACACTTCTCCAAAAAGTGAAAGTAATTGAAAAAAAAGGCGCCCTCCGTCAGCTCGGAGAGCTGATGCGGGAAGGCGGCTTTCATCATGCCTTCCTCGTCTGTGACGGAGGCATAGCCAAAATGGGACTTGCCGAAAAAATCCAGACCATTCTGGAAAAAGAAGGCTTTGCCTGCACCCTGTACGACAAAGTCCAGCCCGATCCTCCGTCTACGGTAGTGGATGAAGGCTCCGCGCTCTGCCGTGAAGCCGGATGCGACTGCGTCATCGCCGTAGGCGGCGGCAGCTCCATCGACACCGCCAAGGGCATCAATATTCTTCGCTTCAATGAGGGACGCATTCTCGATTATGCCGATCCGGCAAAAAAAATGCATCCCGCAACAGGACTCATAGCCATTCCCACCACCTCCGGCACAGGCAGTGAGCTGTCCAACGGGCTCATCATTTCGGATGTGGAAAAAGGCGTAAAGGCTCCCATTCTCGCCGTGGAAGGCATGAGCGAATACACGATTCTTGACCCCGAGCTCACCGTGGGCATGCCTGTGGGACTGACCCTTATTACCGGACTGGATGTCTTCTCACATGCCTGCGAATCCTACACATCCATCTTATCGACTACTCCGACGGACATGCTCTGTGAAAAAATCATAGAAGATGTCATCACCTATCTGCCGCGAGCCGTAGCCGACGGCAGCGACATCACCGCCCGCGAACGCATGCTTTCCGCAGCCAGTCTCGGCGGCTGGATGCTTGCCTGCTCCTCGGCCCATGTGGGGCATTCCGTCGCCCATGTTCTGGGGGCCACCTTCCATATGCCTCACGGCAAGGCCTGCGCCTTCAGCCTGCCCCCGACGCTGGAATTCATCGCTCCCGTCGTTCCGGAAAAGGTCAAAAAAATCGGCCTGCTGCTCGGCGCCGACTTCACCGGTAAAGAAACGCCTGTTGAGATCGGTCAGAAGGCGGCCGAAGCCTACAGAAATTTCCGCGCCCGGTTCGGACTCACTTCCCTCGGTATGGACATGCCCGATGAGAATAGGCTTACCGTACTTGCACGGGCAGTGGCCCATGAACCTCTGGCAGGACTGTGCCCGGTTTCCGTTACGGAAGACAATGCGCTTTCTCTACTTAAAAATTTTTTCTGAAAACCTGCACTCGTCGTATTCCAACGAATTAAAAAACTTTTCCTTTGCGCTGGAATCTTCGGGACAAAAAGCAGACACCTGTCTGTAACTATTGATCTTCTCAGTTTTTTCCAGAGAAATGGGCTGAAAGTATTCATCTTTGTTGACAGCGTATCTGTCTTGCACACTCTGTCAATGGTTCAAGTCCATCGCCAGCCCAGCTTTTCTTTTATGGCTGTATAAACAATGGGTAATCCCTTGTGAATCAAGGATTACCCATTGTTATTTGCACATTTGTTCATAACTTTTCCTTATTTATCAGTTATTATATTACTTAAAGAGCTTTTTGTCGTTTCAAGGGATGTTTCCCAAAAACGCTTTATTATCCAACGCTCTGCATATTGCCTTTTTCTTCCTCTTCCTTTCTCCTACTCTCATGATTGGACTCCTCCTTGCCGTTTATTTGATCCGCTCGAATACGTGATGCCTTGGCAGCCGTCATCCCCGCCGAGGATTTGCCGACGGGTTCACGAATCTCCTTTGAACCTCTTCCGCCGGTCCTGTAACGGATGTAGAATAATTTTTTGCCTTTCTGATTTACCCTGGCAAAAGCTCTCGGATACGCCGTCGCAATAAGTTCTCCGGCATGGAGAAAACTCCCAAAGTTTTCAAAAGATTGCCGGGCAGTCAAAAAATTTCAGTTCTACCATGCTCTTATTGTATTATTTTAGATAATTATTGTGCAATTTTCGTCCGCACCGAGCTCATTTTTTATCCGCACATATCATCGAGCTTCAACGAAACACAAAGAGAACATAAGAATATAACTTATTGTAATTATATAAAATATAAATAATGACGAGAATTAAATGGAAATCCAGGGAACAAAGACAACTTCCCTTTGTCAAACGGAAAAAAATAGTCTATATTGCGTCCAGCAGAACAGCTCTGCCGGTATTTTCGTCCGCTCCAGCGGAAAAAGGATCTTCCCTAACATGTCAAGCCCCGTTCCGGAATCAGCTCCGTACATTCCGAGCTGTTCCTCTCCGTCGGCGCGTTTTACACGCATTGCCGGCTCCACGGACGCAGAAGAACAACCCTCTCCAGGGCGTCTCTGGGTCGTGCTCGGCGACGTCCACGGCTGCATCCGCCGTGTGAGGGATATCCCTGAACTGGGACAAGCGGCCGGAGTCATTCTTACCGGTGATCTGACCAATCTGGGAGGCGTCGCCGCCGCCCGCAGAGTGATCGAGGCCTTTCACGCCGTCAATCCCGTCATTCTTGCCCAGATCGGCAACATGGACCGCGCGGAAGTCAATGACTGGCTTGATGAGAAAGGCATCAATCTGCATCGCAACGTGCGTGAACTCGCCCCGGACGTCGCACTGCTCGGCGTGGGCGGTTCCACATTCAGCCCCTTTGGAACACCATCGGAATTTCCAGAAGCACGTTTTTCAGAATGGCTGGAGGAACTTGCGCGCCGCGCTGCCGGCTACAGGGAACTGGTGCTGGCCGCCCACAATCCTCCGTACAACACGATCTGTGACCGTATTGACAGTGGTCTTCATGTCGGCTCCACCGCCATACGGGATTTTATAGAGGAATATCAACCCGCCGCCTGCCTGTGCGGGCACATTCACGAATCAGCAGGAATGCAGCGCGTCGGACGCACACTCGTCGTCAACCCCGGAGCGTTCTCCACCGGGGGATACGCCCTGCTTACGCTCTCAGATACGGGCATCAAGGCAGCTTTGCGCAGACTTGAGAGCTGACGCCGCACGCTGATGTCGCATTAAAAATTTTTGAGGATCACATGAGTCAGAATCCCGCTCTTTCAGAAGAGAATACAGAAGAAATCAAAACTGCCAGACCCCGCCGTACCAGAAAGGCCGCAACCGATGTGACCGACGCTCCCGCTGAAGAAAAAAAGACCGTCCGCAGACGCCGGACGACCTCGATCGACGCGGAAGGCGCAGGTCAGGAGAGTGGCTCTGAAACCAAGAAGCCCCGCCGCCGTACGGTAAAGAAGAATACGGCCGCGGAAAACGCTCCGGCCGCCGAGGCTTCCGAACAGACAGAAGCAAATACCGAAACGGCACAGGATGCGCCCGCCGCACCGGCACGCAAAACCCGTTCCCGCAAAACTCCCTCCCGCAGCAGGGCCGGATCCGGCAAGGAGCCGACTCCCGAGGAAATCGTTCATCTCGGCTCTGCGCTGGTGCTCGACGACATGATTCCGCCCGCCTCCCTTACGACGGACGTGCCTGAGGAAAAGCCCGCTCCCGAGAAGAAACGCCGCACGAAAAAAATCTCATTGGAGGCGGAAACGCCGGCCCTGCCAACGACGGCATCCGAGTCTGTCACGGACTCCTCCCCTGCTGCCATGACGGAATCCGCGGCCATGGAACAGAGCGTACACGAGGAAGCCGAAGAAGAATCCCCCGCTCCCGAAAAAAAGCGTCGCGTACGCCGTTCCGGCCGAAAGTCGGCGAAGTCTGAAATCGAAACATCATCCGTTGAAGACGTCATCCATCTCGGTTCCGCTCTGGTGCTCGACGACATGATCCCCCCCTTCTCCCTGACCTTGGAGGAGCAGGGTGACGAAGATACCCGGTCCGCGGCCGAGAAGAACCGCCGCACACGCCGTACCGTCAAAGCCCGCGATCTCCAGCACGGACAGGAAAAATCTGTTGAGGACAAAAAGACCGCCGACGACAATATCGGCAACAGATCCGACGAATTCACGGAACATGGCGGAGAGGAAAACGACCAGACTTGGTTCGACGACGGCGTCGTCACCAACATTCTGCCTTATCCCGGAGAATTTCCTGAAGATACCCGCTCCCGTTCCCGCAAGAGCCGCCGGAACCGCGATGCTCAGCCCGTGTCCAACGGCTCTCCCTATCTGCCCGGTTCCTATCAGCAGGGATTCTACGATCAGTCCCAGTCACTTGTCTCCGACAGTCCCTTCGGCAGTCGCAACAATCGCAAGAACCGAAAAAACCGTCGCAATCAGCAGCACGTCCTCGCTCTTCCCGACGATTTCGACTTCAATGCCGCGATGCTGAACGACAGCGTACTCGGCGTAGCCCTCGGACGTCACGAGGAGGACTTTCTGCCCGAAGATGACGGTCCTCAGCCCGCTCTGCCCGACCAGCCCGTAGCTCTGCCCCTTTCCACGGGCGAACTGGCCGAAGAAGACCTGGCCGCTCTTGACGCTGCGGTGAACGGAAACCGCATCGACATGCCCTCGCCTTCTTCCCAGAAGGAAGGCCGACAGAACCGCAGGAACAAAAAGGTACAGAAGGAAGAAAAAAGCGCGCCGCGTACCGAGAAAAAGGGCGATGCGGAAGAAACGGCACATCCCAAGCGTGTGCTGTACGTAAGCGTCGTGCAGGGCGAACAAGTGGAGGTCGTCATCACCGAAGACGGCCAGCTCACCGAGTATTTCGTGGAGATGGCCCATCAGGTCAAAATCCGCGGCAATATCTACAAGGGTGTCATCAACAACATCGACACCAATCTTCAGGCCGCCTTTGTGAATTTCGGCAACGGCAAGAACGGATTTCTTCAGATCGATGAAGTACATCCTGAATACTACCTGGTGCCGCACGATCCCACCCACGGTCCCAAGTACCCTCCCATCCAGAAAGTATTGAAGGTCGGTCAGGAAGTGCTGGTACAGGTCGTCAAGGAACCTTCCGGCACAAAAGGGGCCTTCCTCACCACCTGGATATCCATTGCCGGACGCTTTCTCGTACTGACTCCCGGTCAGGAACAGATCGGTGTCTCTCGCAAGGTGGAGGATCCCGAAGAACGCGCCCGCCTCAAGGACCTTCTGAACGGCATTCAGCCCGGTGAAAACATGGGCGTCATCATCCGCACGGCCAGCGAGGGGGCGAGCAAGGCCAGCATCCAGCAGGACCTGCAGTATCTCAAGAAACTCTGGAAGGACATCCAGAAGAAGGCTCCGACGGAAAAGTCTCCGTCCCTCATCTATCAGGAAGCCGATCTCGCCACGCGCTCCGTCCGCGACTATCTGTCCGAAGACATCGTGGAAATATGGACGGACGACGAAGCCACCAAGGAACGTGTGGAAGAAATCGCATCGCTCATCTTTCCCGACAGAGCCGGTGACATCGTCAAGCTGCACAAGGATCCCCGTCAGAGCATGTGGGAGCGTTTCAATCTGCTCAAGCAGCTTGAAACCGTGACCAGCAGGGAAGTCGTCCTTCCCTCCGGCGGACGTCTCGTTTTCGACCAGACAGAGGCACTCATGGCCATCGACATCAACTCCGGCAAGACGCAGGGCAAGACAAACTTCGAGGCCATGGTCTTCCGTACCAACATGGAGGCGGCCGAAGCCATCGCACGACATCTGCGCCTCAGAGACATCGGCGGTCAGGTAGTCATCGATTTCATCGAAATGCGCGACAAAAATCACTGCCGCGAAGTAGAGCGCACCCTCCGCAATGCCATGCACAAGGACCGCGCCCGTCATGACGTCGGCCACATGAGTTCCTTCGGTCTGCTGGAACTCGTGCGTCAGCGCACCGGCACTTCAGCCATCTCCATTTCCTGCGAGCCATGTCCCTACTGTCATGGTACGGGCGTACGCCGCAACATGGAATGGCAGTCCCTTCAGGCCCTGCGCGATCTGCAGAGCAAGCTGTGCCGCAGCCTCGACAACGGAAAGGGAAAGAAAAACGAGAAGTCTTCCGAGTCTTCCACCTTCATTTATGAAAGCGATACGGAGCTTGCCCTGTACCTGCTCAACCGCAAACGCGACCGCATAGCGGCGCTTGAGGAAAAATACGGGGTACATATAGAAATCCGGCTGAAATAACCGCCAAAGGCCCCGTCTCTGGTGAGAACGGGGCCTTTCCTTTCCAGGATACGTCCATGCTGAAAACCATAGCCGTCCTTTTTCTGCTCGCCCTCTGCGGCTTCTACTTCTATCAGAAGCAGCAGACGGAAACGCCTCTTGATCCGTCTTCCGTCAGAATCGTGGACGAGTCAGCCCTGCAGGCGCTGAAAGACAGGCTTCCCGCCGTTATCTTCGAAAAGGACATCATGCCCTCCATCGAACGCAACAGAAACGGCGGACTGACCCCGAATGAACTCAATGCACTGCTCGACAGGCTGGAGACCATAGGACACGCGCTCGGAGACTCGGCCACAGAAGCCGTCAACCAAGCCGGTCATGCCATTGCCCCCGACCTGTTTCCAAGAAAGACTCTGGCTGAAACCCTGGCAGAGGCCGGAGCCGAAGGTGCCAGAAGCGCGCTGCCCGTCATCAAGGATCTGGCTGAAGACCTGCTGCATGCCCTTACGACCGCTCTTTCCGTTCTTTTCGACAAGGCGGCCGACCTCATGCAGGGCACATGATGCGACATGGTTCTTCGATGCGTACGCGGGACAGACGACTCCGCTCCCGTCAAAAGCACACATGCTCCGGCAAATGTCCGATCCGACCGAAATCCATATTAAAAAAGAAAGCGGGCACAGCATGCTGTTTCCCGCCGGCTCCCCGCGTCCTTCAACGCGCGTGCATATCATCCTCCGACAATCAGCCTGTCGCCGGAGGTATCCATCCGAAAGAATGTTTTCTCCTTCCTCATCATCCGCACATGAGCGAACATTCCTCCGGGAAGGCCGTTTCTGTCAGGATCCGGCCTTCCCTGAAAAGGAATTACCGTTGAGAAGCATGAGGACTCTGCCCTACTTTGCCGCCGCTTCACGAGCCATGGCGCGCTTTTCCCAAAGCTTCATGTCCTTCATCTTCTGGCGCCGGGCACGCTGAAGTTCCTTGCAGGTGAGGGGCGTACCTTTCTTGAAGCCCCACTTGGCGCGATAGGAAGCAGCATCAAGACCATGCAGAATGAGATGCTTCTTGGTGATGACCTTGAAGGTCTTGCCGCATTCAAGGCAGACAATGCTCTTTTCCTTGATGGAACGCTTGGGGTCAATGGCTGGAGCTTCCGCAGCAGGACAGGCTTCTTCAGTTTCCTCACTGCAATCCAGTTTCTTGAGTTTGCTGGCAAGAGAAGAAATCATTTCCGCCATTTCATCTTCCGACATCACGCGGACGGAAGCCTGAGCCTTGACCAGTTCTATAGCATGCTTGAGATAATCTTCCACAGGGAACCTCCTTATAAAAAAGTAATATATCCTATGTAAGCGCAATCTAAACTTCTGTCAAATGCAGAAAAAAAAGAAAGACTTCAAAAATAAAAGAATTATGCGTCCGCCTTTCCTAGTGCCGCAATGAAATTCGAGAATACATAGCCTGATGTGGCATGAGGCTGTTTCTGAAAAAAGAAAAGAAAAACGACATCCCCAGGATGATTCAGAAGCCGGATGACGTACATGGATGAACGGACTCATGCAGTATCGCTGCAAAGATGAAACAGTTGCCGGATGTCATCCTCCCATAGATAAGCTTTACCCGGAAAAAGACTCTTTTCACCCGCCAGTGCATCAATGAACAATATATGAAGACCATATTCGATAATAATATACCATCCACGCCATATAAAGGGGCCGGCAGGAGTCGTCTCGGCGCAGCCGAATCCTTGCTTGATGGTCTTCCGTCGACCCCCGTCCGCCGTTCCGCAAACGTCTCGCTCTCCGTTCCCGGCATCAAAGACGGATCCTCCCTTAAAAAGAATCCGAAGGAACCGTCGGCAGCTTGAAGATATGAAAAAAGGAAGGACACCCGTCCTTCCCTCTTGGTCCCTTCCGGGTAGGCTAGCGTTGCTCCGGCAGAGGGTAGCGCCCGCAGGTAAACTTCTCTCCTTCAGGACAGTAACCGAGTCTCTCGCATCTGGCTCCCGCATGACGAAATACCTCCGGCAGTACTTCCCGGCACAGCGTCAGCATGGATCTGGCCACGCCACGGATTTCCCACTGAGCGCGGGTACAGCAGCGGTGCTCGAAAAAATTGAGCAGAGTACGGCAGTTCATGGTTACGACAATGCTTGATGCCGCGGCCTGGGGAAGCACGAACCTTGCGTCCTCACAGGCGGAAGAACCTCGCCCGTCCTCTTCCAGCATCTGCTTGAGATCTCTGTAGGCTCCGCCTACCTCATCCATGAAGGCAAGAAAGCGGGCACGGGCACGCGGATTCGTCTCAATCGCCGGAGGCATGATGAAATTCATGTCGGAAGCATCCACGTAACGCTGGCTCTGCTGGGAGTAGCTGGCAATGCGATGTCTGACCAGCTGATGCGTCAGCGCGCGCGATACTCCCGACAGTGCAAAGGTAAAGCTTACATGCTCTATGGGACTGGCGTGACCGGACGCCATGATGTTTTCCACAAATGCTGCCTGCTTCTCTCGGCTGATCTCTCCGGAAAGAAGACGAGGCCACATATCCGCCACTTCTCCGGCATGGTAGCACTGCCGGAAGGCGGCATAGATGAGGGCCAGCGGATCCGGCGTATGTGCCAGAAGCTCTACCCGTGCCTTGACTTGAGACATATTCTCCTCCTGCGTGCGCAACCGTTCCGCACGTGCAGTCATCGTGCGTGATATGATGAAAGCTCTCCCGGGTTTCGTCGTGCTACAGCAGACTACCCTGCGAGCTGCCGCCGTACAGCCTGTTGAGATGCCGATAGGCCTTGGGCGTAGCCACACGTCCCCGGGGAGTACGGTTCAGAAAGCCGCACTGGATGAGGTATGGCTCATAAATATCCTCAATGGTGCGTATCTCCTCGGAGCATGCCACGGCCAGCGTCTTGACGCCTACGGGACCTCCGTTGAAATGGTCGATGAGCACGGAAAGGATCTTGCGATCCATCTCATCCAGTCCCGCCTCATCCACGTCAAGGCGAACCAAGGCGGCTCGGGCCTGTTCTCCGTCCACGACGCCCTGACCGTACACGGCCGCGAAATCCCGCACGCGGCGAAGCAGACGATTGGCGATGCGCGGCGTACCGCGGGAACGACGTCCGATCTCCAGAGCGCCTTCTTCCGTCACCTTCACACCCAGTATCCTGGCCGAACGCTGCACCACACGGGAAAGCTCTTCCGGCGTATAGAACTCAAGACGGCTGATGATACCGAATCTGTCCCGAAGAGGTGAAGACAGCAGTCCGAGTCTTGTTGTTGCGCCTACCAGCGTGAAGGGTTCGATATCCAGTTTTACCGTCCTTGCTGCCGGTCCCTGGCCGATAATGAGATCAAGCGTAAAATCCTCCATGGCCGGATACAGCACTTCCTCCACGCTGATGGGCATACGATGGATCTCATCAACAAAAAGGATGTCATGGCGGGAAAGATTGGTCAGTATGGCTGCCAGATCACCGCTGCGCTCCAGAACGGGACCGGAAGTGGTCACAAGATTCACGCCAAGCTCCGCGGCCATGATGCGGGCAAGTGTGGTTTTGCCAAGGCCGGGATTACCGTAGAACAGAACGTGATCCATGGACTGACCGCGCTCTTTCGCCGCATTCAGATACACTCGAAGATTGGCACGAAGCTCTTCCTGACCAATGAAGTCCTCCAGGCGCTGAGGACGGATATTCTCGTCGGCGCTGTCCTGCGCCATACTCTTGGGTACGAATTCTGCCATTTAGTTCTTTCCTCTGGCCAGGGCCTTCAGCACGGCCCGCAAAGCCTCGGCCACCTCAAGATCGGGATTCGCATCCAGCACTTTCCTGAGCATCTGTCCGCTCGTACTCTCGTCATAGCCCAGATTCACCAGTCCCGTCAGCGCATCGCGATACACCGTGGACGCGCCTCCAGACGCACCGGTTCCCGACATGACAGCCGTCTCTCCCTTCATCTTGTACTTCAGGTCCAGAAAAATCTGCTGCGCCGTTTTCTTTCCTATGCCGGAAACCTGTGTGAGAGCCGCCGCGTCATCCTCAGCCACGATACGGCGCAGATCATCCGGCCTGTACCTGGAGAGTATGGCGAGAGCCGTGCGCGCCCCAACACGATTGATGCCTGTAAGAAGAACAAAGGTCCGGCGCTCATCCCAGGTCGGAAATCCGAACAATTCCTGCGCATCCTCACGAACAATGAAGCTGGTATAAAAAGAGGCGACGTCTCCCTGTGCAGGAAGAGCCGACAGCGCGTGCTCCGGCAGAAAAATCTCGTATCCCACGCCTCCGGACGTGACCAGCACGCAGCTGTTCTCGGTACGCTCCAGCACCCTGCCCTCCAGATACGTAAGCATATTCTCTCCTGTCGCGCATATAACAGCGCGGAATATATATATTTTTCAACAACAGAATAGCCTACTTTATTATAAGGGAAAACGCAAGAATGACTACCCGGTTCCCCGTCCCCGTTTTATCCTCACAAAACGCCATGCTGCGAACATTCCAATGCTCCGCGGCACATGCAGAGCCAGTTGTACCATCTTGCTACCCCGTATCCTGTACAGCTTTTTCCTGCGGCACAGATCTGCCCGACCGCCATCTCCGGACAGAAAGCCGGCACCCGCCGACATCCTTCCCTCAAACACACCATTCCTATGCCTGAACGTTACATCAGGACGGCCTATATGCACAAAACAGATAAGTATCACCCGTCGTAACGACTCATACTTCGTGACGACTTCAGCGCTGTTTAGATGTTTATAAAAATAATATATCCACGTTGATATGTCTTTTTTATAGATATAAAGAAAAACGGATAAAACATGCATAATTTTAATTTATTAAATTGTTTTAATATATTATAAAGATATTCACCTTTACAAGTCGTTAACATGAATTATACGTACATTAATGACAGTGTGTATTTTATCACTATTCATAGTCCGCTTCATGAGCATTGAAGGTCACGGCTCTCACGCTCGGCAGCTTCCGCCCCCCTTCGTCATGTTCGGAGTCTTCCTCGAATGCACTGACATGAGCACCATCTTCATGAATCTCGCCCGCCTGCTCACGAAAAGATCCCGGGGCAGTCCGACAAAGCGGCCATCTTCGTCAGCACGCTTTTCGATACCATTTCCGGTTCGGTACCCGCCAATGTCTACGACATCGGAACCTTCACCATCCCGATCATGAAACGCGTCGGATATCAGCCCGGCTTTGCCGCTGCCGTAGATGCCGTTGCCCCGACCGATGACCAGATCATGCAGCCCGTCATGGAAACCGCCGCCTTCACCATGACCGACATGAGTTATCTGAAGCATCCACGACCGCTCTTCTCCCTTCTCTACTATCTTGCACTGCTCTTCATGATCCATTTCGAGACGGTGAAATACCATCTCGGCTATCTGCCTCCGGAGCAGGTTCCCGATACCCGCAAGGTAACTCATGCGTTTGTGCTACAGCTGCCCATCGTGATGCTCATCGTCACCCTCATGTCAGGAGGCAGCATCATTTCTTCCGCCTTTGCAGCCCCCTTGTTCATTGCCATGCTCTCATTCCTCCACGTTGAAACAAGACTCTCCCCAGACGCATCGTCAAGGCGCCGGCGCACTCCGCACGCAATTCCCTCATGATTTCCGCCGCCTGTGCATGCTCCGGCATCATCGGCTCATCACTCTGACCGGTATCGGCTATACCTTCATCAACGCCGTTACCTGTCTCGCGGGCGGCAGCCTCTTCCTGCTCATGGTGCTGCTTACCGTTACCGGTCTCATCCTCCCCTGGTACGCCGAGCATGGGGCAGAAGGTCAAGGCCGTCAACACCGTCTACCCCGACATCAAATGCGAAATGCTTCCAGGCTGCGCCCCGGCTACTCCCATGCGCTAGGTTCAGGACTCATTAATTGCCAAAAGTGTAAGAAGTTCTTATTGTCGGCATAGGGAGGATGCCATGATGGAACTTTTTTATCTTTCTCATGAACAGATTGCTCGTATCAAACGCTACTTTCCTCGTTCCCATGGCATTCCGAGAG